>CAJUOE010000059.1 GCA_910587895.1 uncultured Lachnospiraceae bacterium | reverse complement strand
ATGACCGCGCCGTCCTCGTATTCTACCATTGAGTGGATAACGCTCTGTGGATGGACAACCACCTGTATCTGAGACAAGGATACGCCAAAAAGCCATTTTGCCTCCATCACTTCCAGTCCCTTGTTCACCATTGTGGCAGAGTCTATGGTAATTTTTTTGCCCATGGACCAGTTGGGATGTCGCAATGCATCCTCCACCCGCACCAGTTCTAAATCTTCACGTTTCTTCCCGCGGAACGGGCCGCCGGACGCCGTCAGAAGTATTTTGTGGATTTTATTCCCGTGTTCCCCGTGCAGGGACTGGAAAATGGCGCTGTGTTCGCTGTCTACCGGCAAAATCGGCACATGATGTTTCTCTGCCAGGGGCATGATAATATGTCCTGCCGTCACAAGCGTCTCCTTGTTAGCAAGGGCAATCTTCTTCCCCGCCTCGATCGCCGCAATTGTGGGACGGATGCCCAACATGCCGACAATCGCAGTCACTAATATTTCGGATTCCGGCATCACGGCAATTTCTAACAGCCCTTCCATGCCGGACAATACCGTCACGGGAAGGTCTTTTACACGCTCCTTAAGGTCCGCGGCGTCTTTGTCTGTCCAGAGAACAGCGATTTTCGGCTGAAATTCCCGAATCTGCTTCTCTAAAAGTGATATGTTTTTTCCCGCCGCCAGGGCAACAATCTCAATGTCTTTCTGTTCCCGGACAATTTCAAGCGTCTGGGTTCCAATAGAGCCAGTGGAACCCAATAAAGCAACTCTTTTCATCTGTTTCTCCTATCTCAATCTTAACACCATTCCTCATGTTATATGGCCACTATCAACAGTTTTGCCAGAAAATAGACGATGGGAGCTGTAAATATGACGCTGTCAAAGCGGTCCAGGATACCTCCATGGCCTGGTATCAGCTTCCCATAATCCTTTATCTCATAATTCCGTTTTATCGCGGATGCCGCCAAATCGCCAATCATGGAAATGATTGCGCCGATGCCACTGATTCCGGCAAGAATAAACATATATTCCGTCGTAAGATGCATCTCATCCTGAAAAATCCATACATACAGCATCGTCAAAAGCACTGTGCCCAGCACGCCTCCTACCGCTCCCTCCATGGATTTCTTCGGGCTTAATTTGGGCGCCATCTTATGTTTCCCAAATAAGACGCCGACACAGTATGCGCAGGTATCACTGCCCCAGGAACACAGGAATATGAGCCAGACAATATAAGCGCCACCCGCCATCATCCGCGTCTGGTAAATGCCAGACAGCATTACCGCCACATAAAATACGCCGGCAAACGCGGCAAATACCTGCTCTACTTTGTACTTTGGAAATTGCAGGACATAAACCGCCATGACCAAAATAAAAAATCCTAATACAAACATTTCTAATTCCGGCAAGAATGAAACGCCAAGATTCAGATAATAGACGGATGCAGCCAGATAACCGCTGATTCCCAACAGGGATTTTTCTATATGAAAGACACGGTACAATTCAAACAGGCCAATCAGAGACACAACATAAAGTCCCGCCAACAACACATTACCGCCTGTTATAATCAATGCAAGTGCGACAATGACCAGCACAATACCGCTCAACAATCGTGTTCGAAACACTTTAGCCTTCCTCCTCTATACCGCCATATCGTCTATCTCTTTTATTATAGTCCTCAATAGCTTTTACTAATTCCTCTTTTGTGAAATCCGGCCAGGGAACGTCTGTAAAATAAAGTTCACTGTACGCAAGCTGCCACAAAAGATAATTGGACAACCGCTGTTCCCCGCTGGTTCGAATCAGCAAATCCGGCGATGGGATATCGCAGGTATCAAGATAACGTTCAAACCTTTCCTCATCCAATTCTTCTGCCAGAAACTTTCCCGCTTTATAATCGTTAAGCATCTTTTTCATGCCGCGGAGCATTTCATCCCGGCTGCCATAATTGATGGCTATCTGAAAATTAAGCCCATCCTGATCCTTGGAAAAGTCCTCCAAGTTACGTATGCTCTCCTGGATATCATCGTCCAGCCTGGAAACATCGCCAATCACGCGCACGCGCATATGGTTTTTCTCCGCCGTCTTGATGCAGTTCTTCATATAGTTTCGCAAAAGTTTCATCAGGGCGCCGACTTCCTCTTTGGGACGCGACCAGTTTTCCGTGGAAAATGCATATACGGTCAGATATTTAATGCCAAGATTCCAGGCTTCCCGACAGATTGTCTCTACATTCTTCGCGCCCTGCGTATGTCCAAAATTTCTCGGCATTCCACGTTTCTTTGCCCATCTGCCATTTCCATCTAAAATAATTGCCACATGCTGCGGAACTCTCATGGTTTCCTCCATACTTCCTTTGAAATCGAATTTTAAAAAGGGTCAGGCGCAGGCCTGGCCCTTTTACACATAATATATCGCTTGTAGCCACAAACAATGTTATACTGTAAGAATCTCTTTTGTTTTCTCTTCGACTGCCTTATCGACTTTGGCAATGTATTTGTCCGTCAGTTTCTGCACTTCTTCTTCCAGCTGCTTAATCTCATCTTCGGAAATATCGTTGGTTTTTGACATTTTCTTCAGGGAATCATTGGCATCCCTGCGAATGTTGCGGACAGCCACTTTGGCGTTCTCGCCCTTCTTTTTGACGTCCTTCGCCAGATCCTTTCTGCGCTCTTCCGTCAATTCCGGAAATGTCAGGCGGATCACCTTGCCGTCATTGGTAGGATTGATCCCCAAATCCGACGTCTGAATTGCTTTTTCGATCTCACGGACCATATTCGGCTCCCATGGCTGTATCAACAGCATACGCGGTTCCGGTACTGAGATATTCGCTACCTGCTGAAGTACCGTAGGCGTTCCGTAATAATCTACTCTTATCTTATCTAATACATGCGGATTGGCACGTCCCGCACGGATGGAACCAAATTCTTCCAGCAGATTATCATATGATTTCTGCATTTTATTATCATATTGCTGTAATCTCTCATCCATTTGACAAATCCTCCCAATTCTATATACATCACAGGCTGTTCCAAGAGGCATCAGGGCTCCTCCCACTTCGTGGGTCCCTCCTCATGCCAAATGGTCCCCCCTCAGGTCAAACTATAACCTTCGTGCCGGAAAATGCACCCGTTATCGCATTTACAATGCTGTTCTCTTCATTCAGGGCAAACACATACATCGGCATCTTATTCTCCATGCTCATGATAGACGCCGTCAGATCCACGACTGCGAGTTTCTTATCAATCACTTCCTGAATGGATATCTCGTCATATTTTACCGCATCCGGATTCGTCTTCGGATCTTTGTCGTATACGCCGTCAATCGCCTTTGCCAACAGGATCCCATCTGCTTCTATCTCAACCGCACGCAGGACAGTTGCCGTGTCCGTTGAAAAATACGGATGCCCGGTTCCGCCGGCAAAGAAACATACAATTCCTTTGGTAAAATACTTATTGACCCGATCCTTGGAAAAAAGTTTCGTAAAAGAACCGCACTCAAAAGGAGTTAAAATCTGCGTCATCATGCCCACAGAGCGAAAAATCTCAGACACATAGATACAGTTCATGACTGTGGCAAGCATCCCGATCTGATCCGCCTTCGTGCGGTCAATCGTCTCACTCGTCCTTCCTCTCCAGAAGTTGCCGCCGCCAATCACGATACCTACCTGCGTACCGTTGTCGATCAACTGTTTCACCTGTCTGGCAACCACGGTAACCGTAGCCTCGTCAAAACCGACATGTTTCGCACCCGCTAACGCTTCTCCACTTAATTTTAATATTATTCTTTTCATATTATGCCTTTCTAGTTTGCATCAAACAGGCTCTCCACATCTACGTCAGCATAACACTGGGAACAGAAACCTTCGATCACCGCACCATTGTTAATCTGAACAGAACGTGACTTGATATTGCCCATCACAACCGCAGAAGTATCTACTACTACCGGCCCATGAACATCAATATCGCCTTTGATCGCGCCGGCGATTACTGCGCTGGTTGCAGAAATATTTCCAATCACAACGGAACCAAGGCCAATCTTTACTGTTCCGGTTGTAGTGATCTCACCTTCAATCTTGGCTGAATCTGCAAAGAATTCCGCAGACTGGGAATTTCCTTTGATGCTTCCCGTCACGGTCATCTTGCCGTTACACAAAACGTTTCCTTCAATCTTGCCCTTTAATTCGAAAGATCCGGTAGACTGCAAGTCACCTCTCAGGGAAGTTCCTTCCGTAATCACGGTTACCTCATCCGATACATCTTCCGGCAACGTGCTTGTCATCTCCATGGTTACTGTATTCTCTGTGTTCTCTGTACTCAAAACGGTATCCTCCTTCTTCTCGGGCATCTGCGGCTCGATTACACTTTCTTTTTGTTCTTTCTTTGCTACACTCTCTGCCTTTATCTCTTTAGCGGCAGGCTCCTCTTTCTTTTCAAATTTAACCGGTTCTTCCGGTGTAAGGATCATTGGCGCTTCCTCGGTTTCTTTTCCTACCTTTTCAAAAAGTCCTTCCATCTTTTTCATTTCAGACTTCGCATCTACTTCCTGTTCCAGCGTATTTACAACCAGCTCCGGCTGCATCTTTGCAGCCTCTTCTTTCAATTCTTCCTCTCCCGGAAGCAGCTCGTTCATTGCCTGAGAGAAGTCTTCCTTGAAATCTTTAAAAAAGCTCATACATGTACCTCCATAAATTATTTTTCATGTAAAAACATACTGCATACTTTATTCTACATCTTCTGCTTTTATATGCTGTATGGGTTTTGTGTTTTCATCAATTGGCAACAACTCTGCTCCCATCGCCTGTAATTGGTCAATCATAGGCACCAGCGCATCCACTGTAGATCCTTTTGCGGAAGAATCATGCATCAGCACAACAGAAGTATCGTATTTTATCACATCATTCATGACATTTGCAACCAGCTCGTCCGGCGTGTAAACCTGGCTGGTAGCATCGCCGCTTACTACATTCCAGTCAAAATATGTCCATCCCTGTTCTCTTACGTATCGGATTAACTCTTTGATGTCAACATTGCTCACACCGTTACTGCTTCCCCCTGGAAAACGTATCAGCGTAGGTGCGACTCCTGTAACTTCCTTCAGATATGACTGCAGATGCAGCATGTCCTCTGCAAAAGATTCCCGGGATTTGTAAATAGCATCATATTTATGGGAAAAAGAATGCATTCCCAGTGTATGTCCCTCTGCAACAATTCTTCGATATAACTCCCTGGACTCATCGTCCTCCTGTCCAATCACAAAAAAGGTTGCTTTGATGTTCCGTTCCTTCAGAATATCCAGAATCTTTGAAGTATTTTCACTGGGACCATCATCAAACGTCAAATATACTTTGGGATGTTCCCCTTCTTCCAGAAAATTATCTTCCCCTGGCTCGTCACTGCCAGCCACATCTTCTGAATTCTCCCCATCCTCTAATGATTCTGGCTCGTCGTTTGCATCTTCTGTTATACTGCCCTCTGGATGATTTGCTACCGCCACATTATCCTTTAATATTGTATCTGAAGTGTTCTCCTTCGGAGACTCCGCGCTCTTCTCATCGTGCTCCTGTGTAACCTCTTCCCTGGAAATCAGTGTATCATTTAATTTCTGCTCCAGAAGAACCACCTTAACCAGTAAGAAAACCATTAATACGCTCAATACTAAGATCCAAATGATTAAGCCGGTGACCATGGACATTTTCATTCTGTTAATGCGCTTTCGTCTTTCCTGTTGCTGTCGTAATCCGTCCGTCACTTTTTCTTCCATGTATGGACCTCCTCGGTCATTAAAAACATTACTATGACTATTGTATCACATTTTTTCGAAAACGCATTAATAATTTTCGAAAAATATGTACTATTTTTTGTTTCATTTCTTTTTTTTATCTGTTTTCTCTGATTTTCAACATTTTTTCTCTGATAATTACAAAAATATCCAGAAAATATTTTTCACAAAAAGTCAGGCAAACAATTAATATAAAATTGGAAAAAACAGGAAAACCCCTCGCAAACGAGGGGCTTCCTTTACCCTATGGACAATACTTTATAATCTTTTTCTTCGACCGTTTTCTTCAAAACATCATCAGAAACCTCACTATTCAGGGTGACAACTGCCGTACCTGTTTCGTGGCTTACCTCGGCCGTATCCACCTGCGAAAGCGCCTCCAGGCACTTCTTTACCGCTGCCTCGCAATGTCCACACATCATACCTTCAATCTTCATCGTTTTTTGCATTTTTTCTTCCTCCTTATTTTGCTTTCTGTTTTGCTGTGTCAATTCGAAATTGACATCTTTGTGCCGTTTTGATTTATGTCCTGGTTTATCCCTTTTTGCATTGTAGATATCCTGTA
This sequence comes from uncultured Lachnospiraceae bacterium, assembly GCA_910587895.1. GTDB lineage: Bacteria > Bacillota > Clostridia > Lachnospirales > Lachnospiraceae > Petralouisia. Next base: position 12,303 of record CAJUOE010000059.1, on the reverse strand, counting down.
AGTTCAGGCGCAATGCGTTCGTCACCACACAGAAACTGGACAGGCTCATGGCGGCGGCGCCAAACATAGGGTTTAACTGCCAGCCAAAAACCGGAATCCAGACTCCCGCCGCCAGCGGTATTCCAATTATATTATATATAAATGCCCAGAATAAATTCTCATGTATATTTTTAAGCGCGGCGCGGCTTAGGCGGATGGCTGCCGCAACATCACTCAGCCTGCTTTTCATAAGGACGATATCCGCCGCGTCAATGGCGACGTCCGCGCCTGCTCCAATGGCAATCCCCATATCCGCCCGGGTAAGCGCCGGCGCATCATTGATGCCATCTCCTGCCATGGCAACTTTGCCTTTCTTTTGCAATGCACGAATCACGCTTTCTTTCCCATCCGGTTTCACTCCCGCAATCACTTCGTCCACGCCAGCCAGTTTGCCGATCGCATTTGCCGTATTCTCATTATCCCCGGTAAGCATGACGACATGAAGTCCCAAATTCTTTAGCTCGCGGATTGCCTGTGGGCTGTCCTCTTTCATGATATCTGCAACGGCAATCACCCCGCAAAGCGCTCCGTCCCTGGCAAAATACAGGGGCGTCTTTCCCTCGTTCGCAAGGCCATTGGCCCGTTCCCTTACATTCTGCGGGATCTGCGCATGTTCACGAATGAAGGATTCATTACCGCCATAAAAAGATACGCCATCGCATTTCCCCGCAAGGCCATTCCCCGGCATAACTGCAAACTCTGTCACTTCCCCGGAAACAATCTTTTGCCCTTCTGCATATGCCAAAATTGCTTTTGCCAGTGGATGCTCGCTTTTCTTCTCAAGGGACAATGCGGTAAACAAAAGCTCCTGTCTGGAAAATCCTTCCAGAGGAATGATATCTGTAACCCGCGGTTCCCCCTGCGTGATGGTTCCCGTCTTATCAAGCGCAATGATGTCCATCTTCCCGGTCTCCTCCAGCGATACGGCCGTCTTAAAGAGGATGCCGTTCTTCGCGCCGATGCCGTTGCCAACCATAATCGCAACCGGCGTCGCAAGCCCAAGCGCGCAGGGACAGCTGATCACCAGCACGGAAATCCCCCGCGCCAGCGCAAAGCCAATACCCTCTCCCATAAGCAGCCAGACAATCATTGTCACCAGTGCAATTCCAATGACCGCCGGCACGAAAACACCGGACACCTTATCCGCTACCTTTGCAATCGGCGCTTTGGTGGCCGCAGCGTCGCTAACCATGCGGATAATCTGGGAAAGCGTCGTATCTTCCCCTACCCTGGACGCCCGGCATTTGATAAATCCTGACTGATTTGTCGTCGCTGCAGACACCTGGTCTCCTTCGGCTTTGTCCACCGGTATGCTCTCGCCGGTAAGCGCCGCTTCATTTACCGCGCAGCTCCCCTCAAGCACAATTCCGTCCACCGGAATATTTTCTCCGGGACGCACAACAAAAATATCGTCTTTTTGGAGCTGCTCAATCGGCACCTCCATTTCTTTTCCATCCTTCACGACCACAGCCGTTTTGGGGGCAAGCCGCATCAGGCTTTTGATGGCGTCCGTCGTCCTCCCTTTGGAGCGCGCCTCCAACATTTTCCCTACGGTTATCAACGTCAATATCATTGCCGCAGATTCGAAATAAAATTCATGCATATAAGACATTACCCGTCCCATATCGCCTTTTGCCTGCGCATCTGTCATGGCAAACAGCGCATAGGTGCTGTAGACAAACGCCGCTCCGGCTCCCATGGCGACAAGCGTATCCATATTCGGCGCGCCATGAATGAAACTCTTCCATCCGCTGACAAAAAACTTCTGATTGATGACCATGATCACAACCGTCAACAAAAGCTGTAAAAGTCCCATCGCCACATGATTCTCAGACAGGAAACCCGGCAGAGGCCATCCCCACATCATATGTCCCATGGAAACATACATAAGGACAAGAAGAAATCCAAGGGAAGAGATGAGCCGCTGTTTCAGTATCGGACTTTCCCGGTCTTTTAAAATATCTTCTTCCGCGGCAGCCTGCACTGCCTGTATCTTACCGGCGCTTTTTTTCTTTGCGCCGTATCCGGCTTTTTCCACCGCGCGGATAATCTCTGCCTCATTTGCCGTGCCTTCAATGCCCATAGAATTCGTCAGCAGGCTGACTGAGCATGACGTAACGCCCGGCAGGCCGGAAACAGCTTTCTCCACCCGGGCGCTGCAGGCTGCACAGCTCATGCCGGTTACCGTATATTGTTCCATAATCGACTCCTTTCCCATCAGCCGGAACTGTATTGTGTCTTACATCGAATTATTTCATCAATTTCTGCAAGACGGCTACCAGTTCGTCCACGGTCTCCTCTCTGCCTTCCAGTATATCCTGCGTTACGCAGGTCTTAATATGGTTTGCCAGCAATGTCTTGTTGAAACTGTTTAACGCCGCGTTCACAGCGGCAACCTGCACCAGAATATCCGTGCAGTATACATCGCGCTCCACCATTCCTTTGATTCCACGCACCTGACCTTCAATTCGGCTTAAGCGGTTGATTAAATCCTTATATTCTTTCTCCGAACGTTCCTTCGTCTTATGACAATTACATTCTGCCTGTTCCGACATACTGTATTCCTCCTGTGCATCCCCACCTGATTTGATATTATCCCCGTAAACAGTTATATTATATACCCATATAGGGTATATTGCAAGACTATCTGGATTTTTTTTGAAAACTGTTTTATAATTATGAGGAATTACCTACTTACGGAGGATACCATGAAGATATGGCAAAATGAAACAGAATTCAATATGGAACATCCAATCACAATCGAAATATTTAAGGAATCCATGCTTTTTTTTGATATTGAGACTACGGGATTTTCCCCCACCCATACACAGATCTATCTGATCGGATGCGCCGCAAGACGCGGAAATCTGATCTGCATTACCCAGTTTTTTGCAGAGAAGCCGCAGGAAGAAAAATCAATCCTGACTGCATTTTTAAAGCTTGCCAGCCAGTACGACGGTCTGATATCCTATAACGGGCTTGGATTTGACATCCCCTATCTGAAAAAACGCCTGGCACATCACGGATTACCTGACGCACCGGAATTCCCACATCTGGATATTTTTCATGAGATATCCGGATTCAAGTCTGTCTTAAGGCTCACCAATTTAAAACAGAAATCACTGGAAGCGTTTCTGGGAATTGCAAGGGAGGACAAATACTCCGGCAAAGAGCTCATCAATGTCTACCAGAATTACGCCCAGTGCCCGTCCGCGGAGGGCGCAGAACTGCTTCGCCTTCACAATTATGAAGATTTGCTGGGTATGCCCGGGCTGCTGCCCATCCTCGCCTATCCAAAATTGTTTGCCGGTGAATTCCATGTCGTTTCCTGTGAGAAAAACGCATACAAAACATATGAAAACGGACAGGAACTGGAATTAATTCTTACGCTTAAGCTTGATGCTCCTCTGCCCAGACGGTTTTCTTTCGGAAAACAGGACATCTACCTGACTGGCTACGACAGACAGGCGAAACTGAAGATCTCCATCTACCAGGGAGAGCTGAAATATTTTTATCCTAACTACAGGGATTATTACTTTCTGCCCGAAGAAGACCGCGCCATCCACAAAAGCGTTGCCTTCTATGTGGACAAAAACTTCCGCACAAAGGCAAAGGCCGCAACCTGCTACAGCAAAAAGACCGGCTGTTTCCTGCCGCAATACGAAGAAATCGTCACCCCGTATTTTAAACTGGAATTCCACGATAAGGTAACCTGGTTTGAAATGACAGAAGAATTCACTGATTCTGCCGAATTACAGAAAAGATATGTACAGCATCTTTTCGCCCATCTAAGAAAATAGAACATTTCAGACGGTTTAAGAGCCCCCTGTGAAAAATCACAAATGGGGGCTCTTTAGAGGGGAGTATTTATAACATAAAATATTTAAGGGGAAAAAATATCTCCTGTTACCTAATTCTTCTGGAAGAAAAACGACTGATGCCTCTGATAGTTCAATTCCTTGTAATTCATAATCTGCTCGGTGCTGCCAATAAAAAGGATTCCCTGGCTCGCCAGTGCGGCATTGAACTTCTTATAAATCTCTTCCTTCGCTTCTTCCGTAAAATAAATCAATACATTCCTGCATACAATCAAATGACAGCCGGTGGGATAACTATCCCTCAGTAAATTGTGCTCTTTAAATTCCACCTGACGCTTAATCTCATTCGAAATCTGATAAGAACTTCCTATCTTTGTAAAATATTTCTTTTTGAAATCAGCAGGCACGGCTGCTATGCTTTTTTCATTATATATCCCCATGCGCGCTTTGTCAAGCACTTGTTTATCAATATCTGTCGCTGTAATGCGAATCTGATTGACCGGTATGTGCCTTGACAACGCCATAACCAGGGAATATGGCTCGTCGCCCGTAGAACAGGCGGCGCTCCAAATCTTAAGATTCTTGCCAAAACGCTTTATCAACCCGGGAAAAACATTCTTGTCCAATATTTCCCACTGTTCCGGATTTCGGTAAAATTCTGATACATTGATGGTAAGGAAATTTACGAACTGCTCAAACTTCTCTTCGTTCTTCTTAATCAACGCCACATAATCTTTATAGCTGCTGATGCCATTCTTCCCGATCAACGTATCAATCCGGCGTTTCATCTGCTTTTCCTTGTATGAATTTAAGTCTATTTTAGTCAATCCTAAAATATCTTTTTTGAAATCCTCATATCCATTCATGAAATTCCTCTATTCTTCTGCTTCCACAGGCTCTTCAGCGTCCGTGGCCGGCTCTTCGTCATACTCCTGCGCCGGTTCCTCTGCCGGAACAAGCATTGCCTTCAGGCTCAGGCTGATCTTCTTCTCTTCCTCATTGAAATCAACAATCTTAGCCTCAATCTCCTGGCCAATTTTCAGTACGTCTGCCGGTTTGTCCACATGCTCCTTGGAAATCTGGGATACGTGCAGGAGTGCATCTACACCCGGTGCAAGCTCTACAAATGCGCCAAAATCAGTCATTCTTGCAATCACGCCTTTGATAATCGTGCCAACTGCATATTTCTGTGCAGCGTCTTTCCACGGATTCTCATCTTCAAATTTCATACTAAGCGCAATCTTCCTGTCGTTGATATCCTTGATGAATACTTTCACGACATCGCCAATCTTGAAGACCTTCTTCGGATTCTCCACTCTTCCCCATGACATTTCAGAAATATGGAGCAGTCCGTCAGCGCCGCCCAAATCAATGAACGCACCAAAGTCTGTAACATTCTTGATCGTTCCTTCCAATACATCGCCGACATTGATCTTCTCAAACAGTTCTTTCTGCAGCTCTTCTTTGGCAGCCATGAGCAACTGCTTGCGGTCACCGATAATTCTTCTTCTGCGCGGATTGAACTCTGTAATCACGAACTCAATCTCCTGATCTTTGTATTTGCCCAGATCTTTCTCATATGTATCAGACACCAGGCTTGCGGGAATGAAAATCCTCGTCTCGTCAATGACAACGCTCAGGCCGCCTTCCAATACCTGGACAACCTTTGCCTTCAATACTTCCTGTGCGTTGAACGCCTCTTCCAGTTTCTTGCTGCCTCTCTCAGCGGCAAGGCGTTTGTAAGTCAGCAGCACCTGTCCCTCACCGTCATTCACTTTCAGGACTTTGGCCTCCATGGTGTCTCCCATGGAGATTACGGTAGTCAAATCAACATTGGGCTCGTTTGTATATTCATTTCTGGTAATGATTCCATCGGATTTGTAACCAATATTTAAGATAATCTCGTCTGGTTTCACATCAATAACGGTACCTTCGACTACCTCTCCATTCCTTATTGTTTTACATGAATCTTCCAATTCCAGCATTTGTTCAAAACTCATTTCTGACATTTTTTTGAACCTCCTCAATAATTTTGTTTGGGGTGGAAGCCCCTGCGGTAATACCTACGCTATTAATGGACCGTAATTTAGACAAATCCAAATCGTCGAGTGTCTGTATATAGCAAGTATTTTCACATTCTTTTTTACATATTTCAAATAACTTTTGCGTATTGGAACTGTTCTTTCCACCGACTACAATCATGGCCTCTACCCCTGCGGCAATCTCCTTCGCTTCGGTCTGCCTTTCCTGCGTCGCATTGCAAATCGTATTTAAAACAGTTATATCATAACCTTTTTTTGAAATAATTTCAACTAGTTCTTGAAATTTCTTGTTGTTAAATGTCGTCTGCGAGACAATACAGACCTTTTTTCCGGTATCCTGAGCAAAATCATTTGCCTCCTGAAGCGTCCCAATCACGCTTGTTTCCGCGATATTTTCGCTCCATCCCTTGATGCCTTCCACCTCCGGATGATTTTCATTGCCAATAATTAACACATGAAACCCATCGTGGCTGTATTTCTCCACAATCCCGTGAATCTTCTTGACAAAGGGACAGGTGGCGTCCACATAGGGAATCTGTTCCCTGTCAAGCAGGTCATAGATCTCCTTCCCCACGCCATGGGAACGAATGATGACTGTGCCGTCCTTACAGTTTTTCAGCTCTGTTGCGGTCTCCACCACACATACGCCTTTTCTCTCCAGATCCGCCACGACTTCCTCATTGTGTATGATGGGGCCATAGGTATAAATCTTTCCGTTTTTCTGTTTCACCTGTTCATAGACCGTGTCCACCGCACGTCTGACGCCAAAACAGAAACCTGCGCTTTTCGCCAGTATCACTTCCATAGTTACGTCTGCTTTTCCTTTACAATATTCAAAATTCTCTCTACGACTTCTTCCACCGTCATATCCGAGCTATCGACCAACACGGCGTCTTTTGCCTGTTTCAGGGGGGATATCTCTCTTGTCATGTCACGGTGGTCACGTTTTTCTATGTCTTTACAGATTTCTTCCAGGCTGCACGGTTCACCTTTGCCCTGCAATTCCAGAAACCTCCGTTTTCCGCGGGTCAATACGCTTGCCGTCAGGTAAATCTTTACCTGCGCCTGCGGCAGCACGCAGGTTCCAATATCCCTGCCATCCATAATCAGGTCTGTCGTGTATGCCATCTCACGCTGTAACTGCGTCAGTTTTGCCCGCACAGGCGCATAGACGCTGATTGCGGAAGTCATCTTCCCGACTTCCTCCGTGCGGATGAACCCGTTGACATTCTCGCCGTTTAAGTATACCTGCTGCTCGCCATTTTCCGTAGCGAGGGAAACCGTAATCTGTTCACACCCAGCCGAAATCGCCGCTTCATCGTCCGCCGAAATTCCCGCGCGCAGAAAATACAACGCCATTGCGCGGTACATCGCACCGGTATCCACATAAATATAGGACAATTGTCTTGCAACTTCTCTGGCAATGGTGCTCTTGCCGGCTCCCGCCGGACCATCTATTGCGATATTAAACGCCATTTGCTGCCTCCATTTCTATTTGATCCACTCAGATATTGTCCCCGGCAAGATAGCCGGTAGACCATGCAATCTGCAGGTTGAATCCTCCGGTCAATGCATCCAGATCCAGCACTTCCCCGGCAAAATACAGTCCCGATACCAGTTTCGACTCCATGGTGGATGGATTCACCTCTTTGATACAGACGCCTCCTCTGGTGATAATTGCCTCATCAAACCCACGGAACCGCTGAAGCGTCAGGGGGAAATGTTTGATTAAATGCACAAACATTGCCCGTTTTTCTTTCGTGATGGCATTCACTTTCTCCTCCGCTCCCACACTGCTTAAACGTATGATGACCGGGATCAGCTTTGCCGGAAACAGCTTCGAGAGGGCATTCTTAAACTGTCGGTTCTGATTCTCCTCAAAGTCACGCAAAATACGCTTGTCCAGCTGTTCCTCGCTCAACGCCGGTTTCAAATCAATTTCCATGGAAAACGGCATACCATTCCTGTAATCGCCAACTATGCTGCTGGCGCTGATAAGCAAAGGCCCGCTGACGCCGTAATGTGTAAAAAGCATCTCGCCAAAATCTTCAAACAGGAGTTTTTGTCCCTGTTTTATGCGGACTGTGACATTCTTCAGCGATAAGCCCTGCAAGTCCCGTACCCAATCCTCCGCCGTTTCAAATGGAACCAGGGAAGGCTGCTGCTCTAACACGGTATGGCCAAGCGACTTTGCAAAACGGTAACCATCTCCGGTCGCGCCGGTAGACGGATAAGAGCAGCCTCCTGTGGCAATGATTATGTTGTCTGCCGCAAATGTTCTTCCATCCGCAAGGCGCACACCCGCCACTTTCTTTTTGTCGCCGCCTTCTATCAGAATATCGGCAGCTTTTGCATGAAGCTGTATATCAATTTTTTGCTGTTTCATCACATTTTGCAGCGTGCGGATAACATCAGAGGAATGATCGGACTGTGGAAATACGCGTCCTCCGCGCTCCGTCTTGATGGCAAGGCCATGTTGTTCAAAAAAATCCATCACCTGGCGGCTGTCAAAAGAATAAAACGCGCTGTAAAGAAATTTGCTGTTGCGGATGACATGTTTCAGCAAATCTTCTGTATCACAGTCATTCGTAATATTACATCTTCCCTTCCCCGTAATATAAAGTTTCTTACCCAGTTTTTCATTCTGCTCCAGCAGCGTTACCCGATTTCCATTTCCAGCAGCACGAATCGCAGCCATCATTCCTGCCGCGCCGCCGCCGATTATAATTACTCTGTCCATGCTCTAATTCTCTTCCTGCTGTGACTGTGCGTAGCGAATCCGGATGGAATCGCCGATATAATCAATCTCATCGTTGCCGTAAACCTGATATTCATCCCAAAGCCGCTCTAACATCTCCAGATTCTTTAATACTTTCTTCTGGCGTTTCATGCAGACCGCCATGATCAGCGCATTGATTACGCTAAGGGGCGCTGTCAGGGAATCCACAATCGACGACATATCGCTCTGCGCGACAAGGTTACATGAGGAATAAAGATTCATAGGGGAATGCACGCTGTCTGTCAGGGTAATTACCCTGGCATTGCGGTTATTGGCAAATTCCATCGCTTTCAATACACGAAGCGAATACCGCGGAAAACTGATGCCTATCATCACGTCCTCCCTGCCAATGTAAAACATCTGTTCAAACAGCTCACTGGCGCTGTTCGTGTGTATCAGCCTCACATTGTCAGACATCATATTCAGGTAAAAGGACAGAAATTCTGCCAATGGCGCACAGCTTCGTATTCCGATCACATAGATATGCCTGGCATGAAGAATCGCATCCACCGCCAGGTCAAATGCATGTTCGTCAATCATCTTCAGTGTATCCTGAATACGCTTTGCATCGGATTTCAGCACCGTCGAAAGGATCTCAGACCGGGTAATCCTTCCATACACATGCTCCATCTGCTGTACTGCGTCCAGTTTTCCACGCACCAGCTGTGCCATGGCCTGCTGAAACTGCGGATATCCCTTATAACCCAGATGTGTGGCAAATCGAACGACAGTGGACTCACTGACGCCCACAACCTCGCCCAGCTTTGCAGCCGTATAAAACACCGCCTCATCATAGTTGTCGGTGATATATGCCGCAATCCGCTTCTGCCCCTTGCTCAGGGTGGCGTATCGTTCATTGATTCGATTCATTAAATCGTTCGCACTCGTCATATCCTGTTTCTCCTCTGATATTCTTCTATGATATGAAGAGAAGATACTGCTCAAAGGAACAGTATCTTCTCTTTTTCTATACAAATATCATCTCAGACTGGATACGCTCCGTTTTTGGTATCTGCAACTGTAGCATCAACCTTTGTCTGCTGTGCTTCTCTGTATTTGAAGAACTCTGTTGCAACCTGCGGGAACAATGCATAGGATAATACATCCTCGTCCTGCTGTTTCCACTGTTTCATCTCAGCCTCAATCTTATGCAGCTCCGGCTCTAAGAGGTCTGCATAACGGCAGGTAATTGCATTCTTCTTCTCGTCGCCCAATACCTTGTCGATGATCTCGGGATTGAACGGCTTGACAGTCTGTCCATATTTTCCAAGCAATACGTCCTTGGTCTCTTTTGTCGCAACCTTGTAACGCTCGCCCATCAATACGTTGAACACAGCCTGTGTACCGACAATCTGGGAAGACGGGGTAACAAGCGGCGGCTCGCCCAGGTCCTTGCGCACGCGCGGAATCTCTTCCAACACGTCCATATACTTGTCTTCTGCATTCTGCTCTTTCAGCTGGGATACCATGTTGCTCAACATACCGCCCGGTACCTGATAAAGCAGCGTCTGGATATCCACGCCCAATACCTTGGGGTTCAAAAGTCCGCTCTTTAAAGCCTCTTCCCTCATCGGACGGAAGTAATCAGCAATCTCTTTTAACAGCATCTGGTCAAATCCCGGATCCATCTCAGTTCCGCGGAATGCCTCTGCCATAACTTCTGTTGCCGGCTGGCTCGTTCCAAGTGCAAACGGTGACATTGCCGTGTCAATGATATCACAGCCTGCCTCTACTGCCTTGAGGTAAGTCATGGAAGCAACACCGGACGTATAGTGAGTATGTAACTCAATCGGAAGTGATGTTGCACTCTTTAAGGATTTCACAAGCTCCTCTGCCTTATACGGCGTCAAAAGACCAGCCATATCTTTGATACAGATAGAATTTGCGCCCATTTCCTCAATCTTCTTTGCCATGTCTGTCCAGTAAGCAAGCGTATAAGCGTCTCCCAGTGTATAGGAAAGCGCAACCTGCGCATGGCCTTTTTCTTTATTGGTAGCGGTTACGGCTGTCTGTAAGTTTCTCAGATCATTGAGACAGTCGAAAATACGGATAATATCAATTCCGTTGGCGATGGATTTCTGCACGAAATACTCTACCACATCATCCGCATACGGACGATAACCAAGAATATTCTGTCCACGGAACAGCATCTGTAACTTGGTGTTCTTAAATCCATCTTTTAATTTTCTAAGGCGCTCCCATGGATCTTCCTTCAGGAAACGCAGGGATGCGTCAAATGTTGCTCCACCCCAGCACTCTACGGCATTATAGCCGACCTTATCCATTTTATCAATAATCGGCAGCATCTGCTCTGTTGTCATTCGAGTTGCAATCAGAGACTGATGTGCATCACGTAATATAGTCTCCGTAATCTTAACGGGTTTTCTTTTCTGTTCAGCCATGATTTCCTCCATTCTATTCTACTATATTCCAAAAATCGCCATAAACACACCAGCTGCTACAGCCGTACCGATAACGCCGGCAACATTGGGTCCCATTGCGTGCATGAGCAGGAAGTTCGTCGGATCTTCCTCTGCCCCGACCTTCTGGGATACACGTGCAGCCATCGGCACTGCGGATACGCCGGCAGAACCAATCAGCGGATTAATCTTGCCACCGGTAATCTTGCAAAGCAGTTTACCAAACAAGGTTCCTGCTGCGGTACCGAACATAAATGCAACCAGGCCAAGGAATACAATCTTCAAAGTCGTGATATTCAAAAATGCTTCCGCGCTGGTCGTCGCACCTACAGACGTTCCAAGCAAGATAACTACGATGTACATCATCGCATTGGAAGCTGTCTCAGACAACTGGCGTACCACGCCGGACTCACGGAACAGGTTACCGAGCATCAGCATACCAACAAGCGGAGCTGTCGTCGGCAGGATAATACATACCACTGAAGTAACTACGATCGGGAATAAGATCTTCTCCAGCTTGGATACCGGTCTTAAGTTATCCATCTTGATTGCACGCTCTTTCTTCGATGTAAAGAGTTTCATGATTGGCGGCTGGATAATCGGCACTAACGCCATATAGGAATACGCCGCCACCGCAATCGGACCCATAAGTCCGGTCTGTCCCAGTTTTCCTGCCAGGAAGATGGAAGTCGGACCGTCCGCTCCACCGATGATGGATACGGCTGCCGCTGCCTTATCGTTAAAGCCGAGCAGAATTGCCAGGAAATATGCGCCAAAAATACCAAACTGTGCTGCCGCGCCCAACAGGAAACTGATGGGGTTCGCAATCAGCGGACCAAAGTCTGTCATCGCTCCGACGCCCATGAAAATCAGGGACGGAAGGATGGACCATTCATCCAGAGAATAGAAATAATAAAGTAAACCACCTACGCCATTGCTGGTCTCTTCCGGGGAAGCAATAATATCGGGATAGATATTTACCAGCAACATACCAAACGCAATCGGAACCAGTAACAGGGGCTCAAATCCTTTCTTGATTGCAAGGAAAAGGAATACGAATGCAACCAGTATCATAACATAGTTGCCCCAGGTCAGGTTGAAAAATGCTGTCTGATGCAGGAGGTTTGATAAAGTTTCTCCTACGTAACTCATATTTTACCTCCAAAATAATTAGTTGTTCATAGTTGCCAGTAATGCGCCTGCTT
>CAJUOE010000058.1 GCA_910587895.1 uncultured Lachnospiraceae bacterium | reverse complement strand
CGTCGGCGAGTGAAAAAAAACGTCGTGTAAAAGAGCCAAAGGCGAAAAAAAATGAAGCAGGTCCTGCCGAACAGAATAAAAAGGAAAAAAACGGTAACTATATATAGTAATGGAGAAAAGGATAAGGATGGTCTTATCCTTTTTTGTGTCTTATAGGAGGAGTTTATGCCAATTCAGATTACCCCTGATTTGCAGGAAAATATCAGGAATTTTGAGGAATTGTTTTCCGACTGCGAGGATATCAAAAAGCGCAGGATCAAGGTCGGAAAGAATTTAAAAAGCGAGTGCTATATCGCTTATATTGAAGTATCCGTCAGCAGCGTGGACTGGAAAGATTCGGCAATCGGAAAATTTTTGGGGACGCTTCGGACATTGCCGGAGGCGCAGCTTGCGGATTACGTACGTGAAAATGTAGCCGACGTCTCCGATGCAGATCCGTTTGAAACGTTGGAAGATGCGGCGCAGGGGATGCTCACCGGGGATGCGCTGTTCTTTCTGGACGGCTATAACAGGGCGTTGAAGATTCCCGATAAGGGATACCCGGGGCGGGGCGTATATGAAGTGGAATCGGAAAAGATAATCCGTGGTTCCAATGAAGGGTTTTCGGAATCCATAAAGCTCAACACGGCGTTGATCCGCAAGCGCCTGCGCAGCCCGCATGTGAAGGTCAAAGAAACGTTTGTAGGCAGGCGCACGAATACCAATGTGGACCTTGTCTACATCAAAGACCTGATTCATCCGGAGATCTTAAAAAAGATTGAGGAGCGGCTGGGTGAGTTTGAAATTGACGGCGCGCTGGACAGCGGGATTATCGAACAGCTTACGGAAAAACGGAAATTTTCGCCGTTCCCGCAGTTTCAGACGACGCAGCGGCCTGACCGTGCGGCAATGGCAATTCTGGAAGGAAGGATCGTGTTGTTATCCGATAACTCTCCGGTGGCTCTGATTCTGCCTACGACATACAATTCGTTTATCCAGACGAGCGACGATTATTACAGCCGCTGGGAAATTGCATCTTTTACGAGGATGCTGCGCTATGTGGCCTCTTTTCTGGCCATGGTATTACCGGGGTTATATCTGGCGATGACGAATTTCCATACGCAGCTCCTTCCCACGGATTTGCTTCTGTCGCTCGCAGCGTCAAGGCAGGGGGTTCCATTTCCGGCAATGGTGGAAGTGCTGATTATGGAGATTGCATTTGAGCTGCTGCGTGAGGCGGGGGTGCGCCTGCCGGGAGCCAATGGAAATACAATTGGAATCGTGGGCGGGCTGATTATCGGGCAGGCGGCCGTGGACGCCAATATCGTGAGCCCGATTGTGGTAATTGTGGTGGCTCTCACGGCGCTGTGTTCTTTTGCGGTGCCGAATGAGGAATTTGCCACAGCATTCCGGATTTTGAAATTCGTATTTATATTTTTGTGCGGAACGCTTGGATTTTTCGGTTTTCTGGTTGGGCTGCTTGCCGTGCTGATTCACCTGTCCCATCTGGAAAGCTTTGGAATTCCTTATCTGATGCCTTTTGTGGGAGCGGATTTGAGCGGTTATCAGGACGAGCGCGATACGTTTCTGCGCCTTCCGCTGGAGTTCCTTAAGAAACGTCCGGTATATACCAGACAGGGTGCGCGTACCCGGCTGAAGTTCAACCAGGAAGATGAGAAAAACCGGGAAGGGAAGTGACGGATCAAATGTTTGCAGATAATTTAAAAATATCGTTACGGCAGATAAGAAGGCTTTTTGTTTTGGATATTTTTGGCATGAGCAGCCTGCTGCTTCCGGGAATATTTTCCGCCATGACCGGGGCGGACGGCTTGTTTTGCCTGCTGCTGGGTATGGCAGGAGGCGTTGTGCTTTTGTGGCTGGTGGGGGCAAATATGAAATACATGGAAGACGACTATTACAGCTATATGAAAGATACGGCGGGACAGATTGCAGGCGATGTGTTCATGGTATTTTATTTTCTTTATTTTGTGACCTTATCCGGATATGCGTTATATGAGCTTACCACGCTTACGCTGGGCTGGCTTTTACCGGAGGGTTCGTTTTACGCAATTGCGGTTTTGCTGATTCTTCTGGCTGTGTATGCCTGCCTGCGCGGCATCGAGGGCAGGGCAAGGGTATATGAAATCATTTTCTGGTTTCTGGGAGTTCCCCTGATTCTGATGCTTGTTCTTGCCATACCGGATGTAAATTCATCCTACTGGACGCCGATTGCAGCCTCGCAGGGAGAACAGCTTTTTCGTGGAAGCACGTCGGTGATGATTTTCCTGCTTCCGTTTAATGCGCTGTTGTTTCTGCGGCCGTTTTGCACAAAACCGGAAAAGCTGGCGTCGTGCGGACAGCAGGCGCTTTTGGTAGTGACCGCCCTGAATATTTTTATCTATCTGATTCTTCTGGGCGTGTTCGGGCAAAACAGCATGGGAGTTCTCAAACGTCCGGTTTTGACGCTGATGGGCATGGTAAACCTGCCGGGCGGTTTTTTTACAAGGCAGGACGTTTTGATGACGGCAGTGTGGTTTTTTGCGCTGTTTGCGCTCTTAAATACCGGAGTGTTTCAGGGAACGCTTGTGCTGCGAGAACTGTGCCATGAATCGAAACGGAATTTCAGCCTGTATATCGTGGCGGCGCTTGCCTTTTTTATGGGAAAAGGATTATTGGAGCATCGTTTTCTGGGAGAAATCTATGACATTTACCTCAACTGTATTGCGCTGCCGGGAATGTATCTCATCTTGCTGGCGCTGCTATTGTTTTATCAGATAAGAACGGGAAGAAAGGCCGGAAAGGGGGCAGTTTCGAATGTGGAAGAGTAAAATGGTGTTTGCCATGCTTTGCCTTATGTTCCTGTGCGGCGGCTGCGAGTCGGCGGAACTGGAACAACGTGGGTTTCCGCTTGCCGTGGGCATAGATTTGCAGGAGACGGCAAAGAAGGAAGAGGTGGAGAAAATGCTGGTTGTCAGTTTTGACTTTCCCGACCTTGCGCAGATATCGGAGAAAGGAAAAACCATGGACACGCCCATGGGCATGTCTCTTGAGGGCAGCAATCTGTACCATGTGGAAAAATCTTATGAAAATAACACCAACCGTTTGTTAGATTTTAACCATATCAAGGCAATGGTGCTTGGGGAAAGCCTGATTTCCGATAAAAAAAGCCTGCGGAACCTGCTGCTGAATCTGGAGCAGGAAGAGAATGCCGCCAGAAATATTACTCTCTTTGTCGCAGGCAGTTCCGCGGCGGAAATTCTGTCCCTTACAGAAGAGACGGAAGGCTCCATGGGAACTTATCTCGAGGAGATGCTGGAGAGCCAGAAAGACTTCCGGCAGAAAAAAATTGCTACAGTTGGAAGCCTGATGAACCAGTGGCATAACCAGAATGAACTGCTGCTTCTTCCGGTGCTGTCAGAGAAGGGAAACCGGCCTGCGGTCAGCGGCTACGCGGTAATCAGCAATTTTGACTATGTGGGGATTATCACGGTGGAGGAGGCGATGCAGATCTTCCTTTGCCAAAATTTGATTGAAACATTTCTCTGTGAACTGAACCAGGAGGAGGCAGCGGAAATTTCGAATATCCGCGTATCCGTTTCCGTAGCGGATGACAGGGATGATCCGACCGTTCTTGTGTCAGTTGCCGGACAGGGAAAATTGAAGGCAGGCCAGGCAAATTCTATGGGCCAGGAATACCAGATTGAGCAGAGGATGGAAAAACGCCTGATGACGAATTTGCAGGAAACGGCGCAGAAATTACAGCAGGAGTATGGTATTGATATTACAAACAGCTACGTTTCCCTCGGCGGATATAACCGGAAATTATACCAGAAATACAAAAACCAGCCGGATGCATACAACCGTAGCGTGCGTCATTTGTTTGAGGTGGATATTGACATTTTAAACTGGGAATAAAATTTTTGTGTAAAATCCATTTTTCTGGAAATACTTTCCTTAGCCGGCAATATCAGTGAAGGAAGGTATTGAAAAATGAAAAGATGGATGAAGACAGGAATGGTATGGATGATTGCAGCCCTTTCGTGCTGCATGATGTGGCAGTGCAGGAAACAGCGGATGACAGAAGAGATCGCACAAAAGGTCATCCGTTTCCATGTGCTGGCAAACAGCGATACGCAGACAGACCAGGAATTGAAACTGAAGGTGCGGGACGCCATCGGCTCTTATATGCAGCCAAGGCTTTCTGGTATTTCCGATATAGATAAGAGCCGCAGGGTGATTCAAAAAAATCTTCCGCAGATAACGGAAACGGCGGAGAAGATCATTGCACGCGAGGGGTATACATATGATGTGAAAGCATCCCTGAAAGTCACGGATTTTCCGCAGAAAACGTATGGAGACTATACGTTTCCGGAGGGCAGGTATGAGGCTTTGGAGGTCGTGATTGGAAACGGCAGGGGGCATAACTGGTGGTGCGTGATGTATCCCAATCTCTGTTTTTACAACAGCGTTTATGAAGTTGTGGACGAGGAGGCAGAGAAGTCCCTGCAGCGCACATTGACGCCGGAGGAATATAAAAGCCTGATGGAGGGGAAAGATTATAAGGTAAGGTTTGCCTTGCTGGAACGCATACAGGAATTGTTACGATAAGTGTTTGTAAATCTTCCCAGACACTTGCATTTTCCCGCTAAAACAGGTAATATACTTGTGTATGACCTATTTTGTGGAGAAAATGAGATGAATCAGCCTAATGAAAATGAGAAATATGCCCCAGTTGGCGTTTTTGATTCCGGTGTAGGAGGGCTTACGGTGGCGCGTGAAATTATGCGCCAGCTCCCGCAGGAGAGGATTGTTTATTTTGGAGATACGGCGCGGGTTCCCTACGGTAGCAAGTCCAGGGAAACGATCGTCCGTTATTCCAGACAGATTATCCAGTTTCTGGAGTCCAAAGGCGTGAAGGCAATTGTGGTGGCATGTAATACGGCAAGCGCTTTTGCGTTGGAGACGATTCGCCCGGAGATGAAGATGCCGATCATCGGCGTTGTCAAACCGGGAGCGAAGGTTGCGGCGGAAATTACCGGAAATGGCAGAATTGGCGTGATTGGCACGGAGGGAACCGTAGGGAGCCAGATTTATACGGAAATGATACACCGGCACAATCCGAAGGCAAGCGTCTTAGGCAAAGCCTGCCCGCTGTTCGTCCCCCTGGTGGAGGAAGGATGGCTCAAAGACCCGATTACGGTCGAGGTGGCGAAACGCTACCTTGCGTATTTTAAGGAATCGGATATTGATACCCTGATTCTCGGATGCACGCATTATCCCTTATTGCGCACTATGATTCGTGAAATAATGGGAGAGAACGTGAATCTGGTGAATCCAGCGTATGAGACGGCGCAGGGCTTAAAGCGGCTGCTTATGGAGCATGGGATTTCCAATGACGGAAAAGTATCCAGGGAGCCAATGTACCAGTTTTACGTCAGCGATGCAGCAGAGAAATTTAAAAATTTTGCCAATTCCATTTTGCCCTGTGAAATAGAAGAGGCGCAGTTGATACATATAGAGGAGTAGCTATGACGAAAGATGTGTTGTTATCAATCAGCGGGCTGCAGTTTGCGGCTCAGGATGAGGAAGATGTGACGCCGGTGGAGGTAATTACGGCAGGCGATTATTACAAAAGAAACGGCAAGCACTATATCTTGTATGATGAAGTGATGGAAGGGTTTGACGGCAATACGAGAAATATCATCAAGCTCACGGAAGATTCGCTTGACATCACCAAAAAAGGAGTCTCTAACGTACATATGGTGTTCCAGAAAAATAAGAAGAACGTCTCTTATTATAACACCCCTTTTGGAAGCCTTTTAATTGGAATTGACGCTAAGAGCGTAGACATTGCGGAGACCAATGACAACATAGATGTAAAGGTGAAATATAATCTGGAAGTGAACTATGAGCATCTGGCAGACTGTTCCATTGTTATGAATATCAAATCAAAAGAATCAGGAGAATTTACGCTTTCATAAGCAGGAAAAGGAGAATGTATTTATGATGAACGTACGAAAAGCAATTATCCCTGCGGCAGGACTTGGAACAAGGTTTCTGCCCGCGACCAAAGCGCAGCCAAAAGAAATGCTGCCGATTGTGGACAAGCCTACGATTCAGTATATTATCGAGGAGGCGGTAGAGGCCGGCATTCAGGATATCATTGTCGTGACCGGAAGGAATAAACGTTCCATTGAAGACCATTTTGACCGCTCGATTGAGCTAGAGCTGGAGCTTGAGAAAAGCGACAAGCAGGAAATGCTCGATATGGTCCGGGAGATTTCGGATATGGCGAATATCCATTATATCCGCCAGAAGGAGCCGAGAGGACTGGGACACGCGATTTTGGCAGCGCAGCATTTTATCGGGGACGAGCCGTTTGCAGTGTTGTTAGGAGACGACGTGGTAGTATCCAGGCAGCCCTGCCTGGGACAGATGCTGGACGTGTTCAAGGAATACCAGACTTCCATTCTCGGCGTGCAGACCGTGGCGCATGAGGTTGTGGATAAGTACGGCATCATTGCGGGCAAGCAGGTGGACGAGCGTGTCTACAAAGTAAACGATATGGTAGAGAAACCCGCGCCTGAGGAAGCGCCTTCCGATGTCGCAGTATTGGGAAGGTATATTATCACGCCGGAAATCTTTCGTTTCCTGGAGACGCAGGATGCCGGAAAGGGCGGAGAGATCCAGTTGACGGATGCCCTCAAGCGCCTTGCGAAAGAACAGGCGATGTATGCTTATGATTTCAAGGGACATCGCTATGACGTGGGAAGCAAGGTTGGATTTATCCAGGCGAACATAGAGTTTGCATTGCGCCGCGAAGAACTGCGCGCGGAAATGGAAGAATATTTAAAGAAACTTCAGGAGAATCTCGATGAGATGATTGCGTTCGATTAAAAAATCAAATCTGGTATTTTTTTGATAAAAATGGTATTTTTTTTGTTTGGATTTCCTCTTATCATAAAATAAGAAATTTTAAAAGCCTGCACAGGCGGGCGGATAAGGAGGAAATTTGAATGAAGAGAATGTGGAAACGGGCAGCCGCTATGCTGCTGAGTCTGTGCCTGTCATTAACAATGGTTCCTGTTGACGGCATGTCGCTTGGCGTGGTCATGGCGGCTGCAAATGGTACATTGGTAAATGGCGAGCTTTCCGAAAACCTGGACGGCTGGACGAGTACAGGCACGTATGGTTACAAATTTGAGAACGGAAACCTTAGCCTGTGGGGCGAGGAGGCAGGCTTATTTTCCATCAGCCAGACGGTTGAGAATATGGCAGCAGGCGATTATGTGGCAAAAGCCGCTATTGTGGGAAATGAAGGCGCTGCCAATCCCCTGAAACTGACAGTCAAAAATAACCAGAGCCAGAAGGAAGAGACGGTATCCCTGGTTCAGAACGGCTGGGATGACGATTGGGGCACGAACAACCTTCAGGCGACAAAATCTGTTTCTGTCGCAGAGGGACAGAGCGTGACGGTTACCATCAGCGGGGAGGTACCCGCAGGCGAATGGTACGGAATTAAGAACGTATCGCTGGAAGCAAGCCAGGCGGTGAAAAACGCTCCGATTACCGTACAGAAAGTAGACGGGCTTTCGAACGATTTCATTCATGGCGTGGATGTATCCACGTACATCAGTGAAGTACAAAGCGGCGTGAAATATTATGATGAAAATAATAACGAAAAGAACCTGTTTGAGATTTTAAAAGATGCGGGCGTCAATTATGTGCGCCTGCGCCTGTGGAACTGCCCCTATGTGATAGACGAAGACGGCAATTACAAATATGTAGATGAGGCAGGAACAGAGTACAAAGCCAGCCAGGTGGCGGAGACGAAGAAGAAATGGATCATCGAGCCGCAGACCAGCGTGTCGCCGGATGACCCGTCTTATTTTGAAGGCGCCGGGTACGACGAGTATTTTCTTGCCAACGGCACACAGGTATACCGCGAAGGTTACGGCGCAGGAAACTGTGGGATAGAAAATGTAACGGAGATGGGCAAGATTGCCACTTACTATGGAATGAAAGTCCTGCTTGATTTCCACTATTCCGATTTCTGGGCGGATCCTAAGAAACAGAGCGTACCCAAGGCATGGAAAGGCATGAATCTGGAGCAGAAGACGGCTGCCCTGACAGAATTTACGACAGACAGCATCAATACCTTAAGGGAAGCCGGCGTTGATGTGGGCATGGTGCAGATTGGAAATGAAATTAACAACGGCATGGCAGGGGAGACGAGTGATGACAATGTGTTCAAGCTGTTAAAGGCAGGCAGCGCGGCAGTCCGTGCGATAGATCCGGGGATCCTCGTAGCCGTTCACTATACTGATCCGCAGAGTGAGAGTTACCAGATGGGTAAGGCGGATGCACTGAATTATCACAAGGTAGATTATGATGTGTTTGCAAGTTCCTTCTATCCTTTCTGGCACGGAACAGCGCAGACGCTGACGACGAATTTAAAGAAGATTGCTGACAAGTATGATAAAAAAGTCATGGTAGCGGAGATTTCCTATGCCTGGACTTATAAGGACGGGGATGGATATCCCGACAAAGTATTTGAAGGCGCTGGCGATATGGAATTTCATTATCCGGTAGATGCGGAAGGGCAGGCGGCAGCAGTCCGCGATGCGATTGCAGCCGTTGCGGCAATCGGCGACAAAGGTATCGGTACCTTCTATTGGGAACCTGCATGGGTTCCGCCCACAGAGTACGTGGAGGGTGCAGAAGATGCAGAGGCAGTGCTTGAAGCAAATATGAAAGCATGGAGGCTTTATGGCTCCGGCTGGGGTTCTATTTATGCCAAAGAGACAGATCCGGAGATTAAAGATGATATGAACGGAAGTGAGTGGAATAACCAGGCGCTCTTTGATTTCAGCGGGAAAGCGCTTCCGTCCATCAACGTTTACAAATGGGTATACACGGGAGCCCCGGAGACATAGCCGCTCTCCGCCAGGGCGGCGGAGAAGCCGTCCGG
>CAJUOE010000057.1 GCA_910587895.1 uncultured Lachnospiraceae bacterium | reverse complement strand
TAGAGTGCGTAGAGCGAAACCTTGACCCATTGACCACGCACCTTGTCGTGGCAGACGCCAGCAGGACAACAAAAACCATCTGCCTTGCGGTATCTCCGTCCCTGAAAGCATACGGCATCTCCGGCAGGGCAAGGCTGTTCGAGGTCGTACAGAGAGTGAAGGAAATCAACCAGGGGCGCCGGGGCAGCGCGCCGGGCGGGCAGTTTGCGGGCTCTTCCTGCCATGCCCCCGAACTGGCAGAACACCCGGAACTGGAGCTATCTTATATTGTAGCCCCTCCCCGCATGGCATTTTACATTGAATACAGCACCCTTATTTACAATATCTACCTGAAATATATTGCACCTGAAGACATCCACGTCTACTCCATCGACGAGGTGTTCATGGACGTCACCCATTATTTAAAAACATACGATAAGACCCCGCGGGAACTTACCGCCATGATTGTCAAAGACGTTCTGGACACGACAGGCATCACTGCCACCGCCGGGATCGGCACGAACCTTTACCTGTGCAAAGTGGCGATGGACATCGTGGCAAAACACGTTGAGCCCAACCAGAACGGCGTGCGCATCGCCGCGCTGGATGAAATGCGCTACCGCAGGCTCCTATGGAACCACCAGCCGCTGACTGATTTCTGGCGGGTCGGGCACGGCTACCAGAAAAAGCTGGCGTCCGTGGGACTGCATACGATGGGCGACATTGCGCGCTGCTCCCTGGGAAAGGATGACGATTATTACAACGAAGACCTTCTCTATCACCTTTTCGGCGTCAACGCAGAGCTGCTTATCGACCATGCCTGGGGATGGGAACCCACCACGCTCGACCTGATCAAAGCATACCGGCCGGAGACGAACAGCATAAGTTCCGGACAGGTTTTGCCGTGCGCTTATGATTTTGAACATGGGAAACTGATTGTGCGGGAGATGACGGACCTGCTCGTGCTGGAGCTTGTGGAAAAGAAACTGGTGACTGACCAGATGACGCTTACGATTGGCTACGATATCGACAACCTTACGGACGAGAAAATTAAAAAAAGCTATCAGGGTGAAATCACGACTGACCGCTACGGCAGAAAAGTCCCCAAACACGCACATGGAAGCGTCAACTTAGACCGCCAGACTTCTTCCACACGGATGATCATGGACGCCGTCATGGAACTGTATGGGCGCATCACCAATCCAGATCTTCTGATTCGCCGGGTAACGCTCGCCGCCAACCGGGTCATAGATGAAGCGACAGCGAAAGAATCCGCCTGTTTTGAACAGATGGATTTATTTACGGATTACGCCGCACTGGAAGAAGAACAAAACCGCGAGCAGGAAGAACTCACAAAGGAGCGTAAATTACAGGAAGCCATGCTGTCGGTCAAAAAGAAATACGGAAAAAATGCGATTTTAAAGGGCATGAACCTGTTGGAAGACGCCACGGCCATCAAACGCAACGGTCTGATTGGAGGTCACAAATCATGAACAATAACCATAATAATATCGACAAACACAAATACGACGACATTATTGATTTGCCGCATCATGTGTCAAGAAAACATCCGCAGATGTCGGCAATCAACCGCGCCGCACAGTTTTCCCCCTTTGCCGCGCTTACCGGGCATGGCGCTGCCATCGAAGAAACCGCCCGGCTGGCTGAGAGCGTCGTTGAATCAGGGGAAGAGCTTAAGACACAATTGGAGGAACGCCTTCGGCAGATAAAAGGAACTCCTGCACAGCAGCCGCCTCCCTGACATAATGCTCGGCATTATAACGATTGTGCGCAATCTCCTCCGGCGTAAGCGCGCGCTTTATTCTGGCAGGGCTGCCCATAACCAGCGAATTATCGGGAATGACCGTATGCTCCGTGACCAACGCTCCGGCGGCGACAAGGCAGTTCTTACCGATTACAGCATGGTTCATGACGATAGCGCCCATGCCGACGATGGTGTTATTCCCAACGGTACATCCATGTACAATCGCATTGTGCCCGATGGTGACGTCTGTCCCGATATTCACCTCTGTCCCCTTGTCCACATGAATCACGCAGCCATCCTGAACGTTGCTGCCCTCTCCAACCACAATCTTCCCTTCTTCGGCGCGGATAACGGCATGGAACCAGACGTTTACCCCTTCATGCAAGGTAACGTCACCATACACAACAGCTCCGGGAGCAACAAAAACATTCTCTTTTATGGTCGGTTTTTTTATCATTTTCATAAGATGAACCCTTCTTTCTCCATGTTTTTTAGAAGTTTTCCCCATTGACATACTTATAATCACTTCTTATAATAATTATAAATGTGCTGGCACTATAATTCAAGCATATTGAGGAAATCAGGAGGCATTTATGGATATCAATTTTGAATTGTATAAAGTCTTCTATCAGGTAGCGTCCACCTTAAGTTTCTCAGAGGCGTCCAAGAAATTATATATTTCCCAGTCCGCAGTCAGCCAGTCGATCAAGACGCTGGAGCGGAAACTGGAACAGCCGCTGTTTATCCGCAGCACGAAGAAAGTACGGCTTACGCCCGCAGGAGAGACATTGCTCAAACATGTGGAGCCTGCCGTCAACCTGCTGCAAAAAGGAGAGACACAGCTCTTAGACGCCAATGCCCTTGGGCTTGGACAGTTACATATTGGAGCCAGCGACACAATTTGCCGCTACTTCCTGATTCCGTACCTGAAAGCATTCCACGTACAGTTCCCCGATGTCCCAAATAGGTTATTTTCATAAATACTCCATCAGGCAGAAGGCACAGACTAAGCCTGCGCCATCCGTCCTGTTTCTATTTTTCCTGTCCGTCCTTCGTCAGGAATTCCTTTTTCTGCTTATTCCTTCGTCAGAGAACCTTTCTTCGCTCTCGTCTTGCTGTAAGCGAACAGTAACAGCGTACCGATCACCCCCGCAGAAATCGCATTCAGAAGCGTTGCCGTAATACCCTGTGTAAATACCAGATTCACAGGCTCCGCATAGATCACGATATCCAGTATA
Organism: uncultured Lachnospiraceae bacterium; assembly: GCA_910587895.1. Lineage (GTDB taxonomy): Bacteria > Bacillota > Clostridia > Lachnospirales > Lachnospiraceae > Petralouisia. The sequence continues at coordinate 419 of CAJUOE010000057.1, read as the reverse complement.
GGCGCAACAAGGATCCACGCGATCGCGTTAGCGACGATCTGATATCCATTAAACAGCAGAATATCCCTGACGCCAAATATACCTTCTTCCACTTTCAGCTTCGGATATACAAGACCTGCACCGAAACATGCAACGCCGCTGGCAACTACCCAGCTCCACCATGCGGAACCGTACTGTACAGAATCAGACAGTGCATGGCCAATAAAAGCGATGAGTCCCCCCGCAATCGGTCCAAACAGTGCGCCGAAGAACGCGCCGATACCGTACGCGGTCTGGATCTCCGTCTCAGGAATACCTGTGGGAACTTTCACATACATGAACAGCAGGGTAAATAACGCTGCCCCAAGACCTGTCGCCACAATGGTCTTTGTCTTAAACTCAAACATTTTCTTTTGCATCTTACATCTCCTCCTTCGTCT
>CAJUOE010000056.1 GCA_910587895.1 uncultured Lachnospiraceae bacterium | reverse complement strand
TGTGTTTTTATACCTACCGCCACAGCGGCACCGGTAATTACATCAATGCTTGTAAGGCAGATGCTCTCCCAGCTGAGCTAAGATCCCATGCTCTTCGGCGTTTTGCCGACTGCTTGACTATTATAACCTTATTTCTATCAAAAAGTCAATACTTTTTTTACAATATTTTACTTTTCGTGTAACAGTTCAGCCATCGCCAAAATTATGGGCGAATCATGCTGGCATGAATGAGCACATAATGTCGGCGATGAGGGGAATGCCTCTTAAATAAGCCACAGATATTATTTTCTCCACCTGGGTAATTCCAGATTGACTTTTCCCTTATTTGATGATACCATTTTGTTAAAGTTGCCAGAAGAGTCCGGGCAATAAAGCCCTCTTATTCGACAACTTCACCAATTCACCTCCCGCTGCCTGCGGGAATCACAACTAACTATTAAGGAGGTTTTTATGGCACGTTTTACTTTACCAAGAGATTTATACCACGGAAAAGGTTCCCTGGAAGAACTGAAAAACCTGGTTGGAAAAAAAGCGATTATTGTAGTGGGCGGCGGCTCCATGAGACGTTTCGGTTTTCTTGACCGCGCAGTCGGCTACTTAAAAGAAGCCGGCATGGAAGTTGAATTATTTGAGAACGTAGAGCCGGATCCCAGTGTGGAAACTGTTATGAAAGGCGCAGCAAAGATGCGCGAGTTCGAGCCGGACTGGATTATTTCTATGGGCGGCGGTTCCCCGATCGACGCTGCCAAGGCAATGTGGGCATTTTATGAATATCCCGAAACAACCTTCGAGGATTTAATCACACCGTTCAATTTCCCGACCCTGCGGACGAAGGCCAAATTCTGTGCCATCCCCTCCACCTCGGGAACCGCAACGGAAGTAACTGCATTTTCTGTCATCACAGACTACGACAAAGGCATCAAATATCCGCTCGCTGATTTCAATATCACACCGGATGTTGCCATCGTTGACCCGGCGCTTGCCGAGACCATGCCGAAAAAATTAACGGCGCACACTGGAATGGACGCTATGACCCATGCCATTGAAGCCTATGTGTCCACGCTCCACTGCGACTACACGGACGCGCTTGCACTCCATGCCATTAAGATGATACATAATGATCTGAAAGCTTCCTTCGACGGCGATATGGACGCACGCGACCGGATGCACAACGCACAGTGCCTTGCCGGAATGGCCTTCTCCAATGCGCTTTTAGGAATCGTTCACTCCATGGCGCATAAGACCGGCGCGGCTTACAGCGGCGGGCATATCGTACATGGCTGCGCAAATGCCATGTACCTCCCGAAAGTCATCAAATACAACGCGAAGAACACTGAGGCAGCAGAACGCTATGCACAGATTGCCACGTTTATCGGCTTAAAGGGCGATTCCACCGACGCACTCGTAGACGCCCTGATTGCTGAACTGAAATCCATGAACGTTTCCCTGGAGATTCCTGCCGGCATTAAGGATTACGAAGGCGGAATTATCGACGAGAAAGAATTTATGGATAAACTTCCCGAAGTTGCCAAACTGGCGATTTCCGATGCCTGCACCGGCTCCAATCCCAGAATCCCGACTCCGGAAGAAATGGAAAAACTGTTAAAAGCCTGCTACTATGACGAGGAAATTGATTTCTAAGCCCCTTTTGACCAGCATAGCTTAAATACAAAAGCCGTCGGCAAAGCTCTCATTTTTAAAGAGCTCTTCCGGCGGCTTTTTGTTCTATAGGAATCTTCCTGACACAAAGGCCAAATCAGATTTCCGGCAGCATATGCTCTACCAGAGCGGCAGAATGCGCTGCGGCTGCTTTCTCAAAAGTCGGATAATCCATTTCCGCGCTGTCATCCGCCTTATCGGAAATCGCCCGGATAATGACAAACGGCACTTTGTTCAGATAAGCGGCATGGGCGATGGAAGCACCCTCCATTTCCACACAAAATCCCTGGAAATTCTTTATGATATTCTCCTTAACCTGCTTGTCGCTGACAAACTGGTCTCCGCTGACAATTCTTCCCTCATACACATGGATGTCCGGATTAACCTCTTTACAGGAAGATACCGCAAGCTCCACCAGATGTTTGTCTGCCGGGAAAGCCAGACAGCCAATCTGCGGAACTTCCCCTAACGGGTAGCCGAATACACGCACGTCCACGTCATGATGAAGCGCATCCGCCGATATAACGATATCCCCGATGTCAATCTCATTTTTCAGGGAACCTGCCACTCCCGTATTGATAATATGGCTCACCTGAAACGTATCGCAGAGAATCTGCGCACAGAGCGCCGCATTTACTTTTCCAATGCCGCTTCGCACAATTACCACTGGCGTGCCGTTTAAGGTTCCCTCCAAAAATTCCATGGATGTCTTTTCCACTTTACGGCTGACCTCCATCTTCCGTTTCAGTTCTTCCACTTCCAGCTCCATGGCCCCGATAATACCTATTTTCTTCATAATATCCTCCATCTATTCTGGGTAAACCAGATGTGCTTCGTCAATCTTGTACAACGTCTGTTTCAGGTAGCGGTCCGCAAGGTAATTTGCCATCCCAAGGTTCATATCCAGGTAATTGCCACAGTCTTTGGGGCTAGCTCCCGGCACATCCCCCTTGAAATCACGGATAAATTCATACAATTCCGTAACCAGCGTCACGATATCCTTCGATTCATAATCGCCTGCCAAAAGCAGGTAAAATCCGGTACGGCAGCCCATCGGTCCGAAGTAAATGGTCTTGTCCCCAAACTGCGGGTGATTGCGCAGGTAAGTTGCCGCCAGGTGCTCAATCGTATGCACCTCCGCCGTATTCATCACTGGTTCGTCATTGGGCGAGGTCATGCGCAGGTCAAAGGTCGTGATAACCTCCTGCCCGACATGGTCTTTTCTGGACACATATACCCCCGGTTCCATCTTGATATGGTCAATTGTAAAACTTGTAATTTTCTCCATCTTTCCTCTCCTTTCTATCATGAATCGCCTGTATACCTTATGTTGCAGGCATGTTTTTCATTTCAGCAAACATCTTCTCCGCCATTTTCGGCAGCTCTGGTAATTTTTGAATAGAGGGCACCTGCGCCTCAACTGCCCCGTATCCGGTCTTTGCATGGACGAAGGGAATCCCAGCCTTTGTCGCGGCAAGGTAATCTCCCTGCGTATCGCCCACATAGAATGCCTGATTTAACTGGTTGCGTTTTACCACCAGCCGGATATTGTAGCCCTTATCCCTTCCGGTTCCCCCGAAGGATTCAAAATCATCAAAATACTGCCCCAGCCCGTGGTATTGCAGAAAGGCCTCAATATAACCCACCTGGCAGTTACTTACAATATACAGGAAATACCCCTGTTCCCGCAGTGTTTGCAGCGTTTCCTCCAGTCCTTCCAAAAGCTTTCCGCCATGGGAAAGGATGTAATTATTTTCTTCCTCACAGCAATGTTCCAGCAGCTTTCTTCGTTTCTCCAGATCATGCCCTGCAAAGAAAATATCTGCAATGTCCGTCATGCTCTTGCCCATGACGCCCTGAATCATCTCAGTTGTAATCTCCATTTTGATATCGGAGTATTTTTGCAATGCCTCACTCCAGGAAATTGCGACTTCCTCAGAGGAATCCCACAGGGTTCCGTCCAAATCGAATAAAATTCCTTGTTTCATTAAATTTCTCCTTCACAAACTGATTTAACAGCGAGAATCAAGATGCTCCTGCGGATTCTCGTCCTCATATTCGAAAATACACCTGTGATACGCATTGATGACATGCGTATCCAGATATTTATCATACCGCTTATGGTTCCTGCCATATGACATATGCACATGTCCATGAAGAAAATATTTCGGATGGTATTTCCCCATCAAATCCTTAAATACCCGAAAGCCCTGATGTGGCAAATCGCGTCCGTCATTCAGTTCATAGGCGGGCGCGTGCGTCACCAGAATATCGAATCCTCGTCTCCGAAACAATTGAAAACGCAGCTTTGCAGCCCTCTGGCGCATCTGCCATTCCGTGTACTGATGGCTGCCCTCCTTGTAGCGCATGGAGCCCCCAAGCCCCAGAATGCGTATTCCCTGATAGACAAAAATCTTATCTTCAATACAGGTACAGCCCTCCGGCGGAACTTTTTCGTATTTCCCATCATGATTTCCATGCACATACAATACCGGAACATGCGCAAATGTTGCCAGGAATGAGAGATACTGCGGATCCAGGTCCCCACAGGAGATAATCAGGTCCGCACCCTCCAGCTTGCTCTTGTGGAAATCATCCCACAGATATTTCGATTCTTCGTCTGCAATCGCCAGTATTTTCATGAACAACTTCTCCCATGCACGATATGTAAACAGAGCAGTTACCTATCACTCCGCAAATCAGTCTTCCTTCCTGACTCCCTGCTGTTTGATGACCGGTTTGGCTTTCTCCTGCAATTCTTCTTTACCCGGAATGGAGCCAATCACATTATCGGCAAGCCAGTCCATCGTCATAATTTCTTCCGGAAGCAGATTGCTGTCCGGCTCTGCGTGCGCCATGCCCGTCTGCGAAAACAGGATGCCGGAAAACGGATTAAATTCTCCGGAAATAATGGCTGATTTCAGCAAATCAATCAGACGCCTGGTCTCAACGGGCAGATGTTTGGAACAGATGACGTCCACAACGCCCTCTTTCATGCCCCACCAGTAATTGATGGCCTTCGTTGTGGAAGGATTGTCGTCGTATTTCCACGTCCCGTTCATAATCGTCCGAATCAACTGCTCGTAAAATTTCCCCCAGTGGTTCAGGGGCATGGCAAGATTCCTCGGATATGTCCCGTCCATATAATAGATGCCAAAATAACGGGAGGCCTCCTCCGGAATCGCCACATCGCGTCCCGAAACACAGGCAGAGCCCGTCTCCCTGATACTCTTTTCAATGTCCACATCTTTCCTGGCAGTCCATTCCAGATAAACCTTCGCGCGCGGATTGAGCATCTTTGCCCCCAGCGCAAAGGCATTGATATTTGCAATAGATCCATATATCGGATAGTCTGCGACATAAGTCATGCGATTATTCTCTGCCATCGCCCCGGCAAGCGCGCCCATCAGAAATTTAGCCTCATGCGTCCGCGAGTAATACGTGCGAATATAACGATGCGAGGTATTGAGCGAGCAGTTCAAAATCCGTATCTCCGGATTGGCGATCGCCGCCTTGACGCTCGCCTGCACAAATGCCGGCGTGGTCGTGAAAATAAGGTTGCATCCTGCTTTTATCGCATCCTCAAGCAGTTCATCCACGTTCTCCTGCGTCCCGTTTTCATAACAGATGGTGCATACCTCTTCGGGAAACGTCTGCTCCAGGTAAAGCCTTCCCAATTCATGGGCATACGTCCAGCCGGAAGTTTCCCGCCGTTTCTCATGAATGAATGCAATCTTAAGTTTCGGTGAGCCAGACAAGATGCTGCGCAGGGGATTCTTTTTCTTCTGGTTGGGCTCCATCTTAAGCTCAATGCCCGAATTCTGCTCCAGGAGCTTAAATTCCTCCCAGCTTTTGGCAATCAGCTTGCGCAGCTCATCCGTGGTCTTCTGCTCAATCACCTCATACCCATATAGGACAATGAAGGACAGAAATGCATCTCCGGGCGTAATCGAAAGCCTGTTGCCGCCCCTGGCCTGATACTCAGAAACAAAACGTGTATAAACGGAACTGAACGATAGCTGCTCTTCCTTACTCCACGTCTCCTTCGGCTCTTTTCCGACTGCCTTTTGCAGTTTCGCAAAACTGCCCGTCTGTGAAAACCAGATATAATTAATCGGCGCCAACTGATAAAAATCCAGAAATTCATAGTAAATCTTATTCTCTTTTTCTTCCGTGCGTCTGGGTATAATGCGCGTCACATTTCCCGGAATGGAAACTGCGCCAAAATATTTCATGACGCTGACGCGCTTATTCCCTTCTTCCACATAAAATTTATTCATATACTCATACGCCTTGATCGGATCGCGAATGCCCTCCTGCATATGGACGTCGCTCAAATTCTCCCACTTAACGGCAAATTCCGAATTCTCACGCAGGATTGGCATAAAATTCCCCGCAAATGAGCTGCTTCTTGCCGCCGTCTTCGTGCCCACAATCTGCTCCGTGGGAATCTGCACAAGGCCAAGCGGAGACTCTGAATAGGAACCTTTTTCCGGTAAAATGTCGTCAAGTACCTGCAATGTCGGTTTCACGCCGCGCAGCATCCGCGACTGATAATCTTTCTTTCCCGATTTAAATGCCTTGCTGTAATCTTCTCTTCCCATAATACCTCCTGTGGTTCCCATCCAGGTGTTTCCTATATTATTGTTGTTTCCCTCTCAAAATCAACGCAACAATTCCGCAAATCATGCCTCCCACGGGAAACGCTATCCAGCATACATCCCAAAGGTTATAGACAAATCCCGCCACAAAAAACACGATGGTTGCCACAATCATAATGCAGCCGCACCAAATGCCGACTTTCTCATGCTCCTTCTGAACTGCTTTGTCATTTTCGCGGTTATAAGCTGCTATGTCATACTTTGCCTTGCCAAGCCCGCTATAGATGAAAATCCCCACGCCCACGGCGACTAAGAGCAGGAAAATTCCATAATAGAAGTCTTCTTTGATGCTTATTCCCATTCCAAATTCCCTCGGAAAATCCTCTGCATTCATGGCAATCAAAAGCCCTACGAGAATCGTGCCAATGCCTGCGGCAATCCAGATTGGAAATTTCTCATCAAACCGTGCAATTTCTTCCGGCGTATAAAACTCCGGGATCAGCGGATGGTTCTTACGCCAGATTTCCTCCTGCACCCCTGCCACAACCAGGACCAGGATCGCCACGATGGCAATTGCAAAAAACAGGGTATTGACAACAGGCTCCTGCCATCCCAGCCCAAATAACAGATTCCAGAAGGCCGCGCCCATAATAAGCAGCGCTATGCCAATGGTAATGTTCTTCCTTCTCTTTTCCATATAGCGCTCATAGCCTTCAGTATCCTGTTTCTCTAACTGCACCGCATTCTTTCTCATCAATGTATCCATATTACAGGAAAATAAATCGCAAAGCTGCAATATTTTTTCCATTTCCGGATAAGACGTCCCGGATTCCCATTTGGATACGGTCTGTCTGGAAACATCAAGCTGTTCTGCCAGCTGTTCCTGTGTCAACTCTCTTTGTTTTCTGTAAAACTGTAAATTTTCTCCAAAATCACTCATATATGTCCTTCCTTTCCTGATTCCTGTAAAGCCCTTCTGCGCATTCGGTCTTTTCAAATTTTACTGTTCTGAACAATCCCTACTCTACAATATCAGGCATGTAAAGTCTGCATATTTGGTGTTGCGTTTGAAGATTTTCATGTAAACTTACAGTTGCATCCGCCATTTTACGCGGGTTTGGGCAATTTCCCCAAAGTATGCTTTCATTGGTATCATTCTGATTCGGTTTCTTCCTCCACAGCCTCAATGGACAGGGATAATTCTGCCAGCTGTTTCTCATCTACCACGTTCGGAGCATCCGTCATCAGGCAGGACGCATCCTTCGCCTTCGGGAAAGCAATCACGTCACGGATGGAATCGCACTGCATCATCAGCATCACCATACGATCCAGTCCATAAGCAAGCCCCGCATGAGGCGGAACGCCATAGGAAAATGCGTTTAACAGAAATCCGAACTGCTCATACGCGCTCTCCTTCGTAAAGCCGAGCACCTCAAGCATTTTTTCCTGGATATCATTCTGATGGATACGGACAGATCCGCCTCCCAGCTCCGTTCCATTGAGGACGATATCGTATGCCTTGGCACGGACTGCGCCCGGGTCAGAATCAATCTTATCCCAGTCCTCCTCCATCGGCATTGTGAAAGGATGGTGCATCGCCATAAAACGATTTTCCTCATCCGACCACTCCAGCAACGGGAATTCCGTAATCCACAGGAAACTATACTGATTCTTATCCATCAGTTCAAGCTGCCGCGCCAGCTCCAGACGAAGCGCACCCAGCACGTCCCAGACAACTTTATTCTTATCTGCTGCAAACAAGAGCAGGTCTCCCGGCTCTCCCTGCATCTTCTCCACCAGAGTTTTCAATTCTTCTTCCGCCATAAATTTTGCAAAAGAAGATTTGTAAGTACCGTCCTCATTCACGGCAAGGTATGCAAGACCCTTCGCTCCGTAACCTTTGGCAAATTCCACCAGTTTATCTATCTTCTTGCGCGGCATGGCTCCCTGGCCCTTAGCGTTAATGCCGCGGACAGAGCCACCCTGCTCCAGGGCCCCGGTAAATACGACAAATCCGCAGCCTTCCACGACATCTGAGACGTCCACAAGCTCCATGCCGAAACGGTTATCCGGCTTGTCTGAGCCAAAACGATCCATCGCCTCCTGCCAGCTCATGCGCGGAATCGGAAGCTGCACGTCAATGCCGATAGCCTCCTTAAATACATATTGAAGCAGGCGTTCATTGACATTAATCACATCATCCACATCCACGAAAGACAGCTCCATATCCGCCTGCGTGAATTCCGGCTGGCGGTCTGCGCGCAAATCCTCATCCCGAAAGCAGCGTGCAATCTGAAAATAGCGGTCGTACCCGGCACACATCAAAAGCTGCTTAAACAACTGCGGCGACTGCGGCAGCGCATAGAAATTCCCTGGGTGAACACGGCTCGGCACAAGGTAGTCCCTCGCACCCTCGGGCGTAGATTTCGTGAGGATTGGCGTCTCAATTTCCAGAAATCCCTCTTTCTCCATAAAATTACGCAAAAGCATTGCCACTTTGCTCTTCATCATGAGATTCCTCTGGATATCCGGCCTGCGCAAATCCAGATAACGGTAACGCAGACGCAGGTCTTCCCTGGTCTGGGAATTCTCCTCAATCGGAAATGGCGGCGTCTCGGATTCCGACAGGATACGGATATCCGTGGCAATCACCTCAATATCCCCGGTCTTTAAACTTTCATTGACCGCCGCCGTTCTTTTTTCCACGGTACCGGTGACTGCCACCACAAATTCGTTCCGCAAAGTTCCCGCTTTCGCAAAACCCTCGTTTCCCACTTTGGGTTCGTCAAATACAATCTGAAGAATGCCGGAGCGATCCCTCAAATCTATAAAAACTAAACTTCCAAGATTCCTTCTCTTCTGCACCCAGCCCATGACGGTGACCGTTTCCCCGATATTGGCATTGGAAACTTCCGTACACCTGTGGCTTCTGTGCAGCCCTTTCATTGACTCTGCCATGATTTTCCTCCTTATCTGTTAAAAAATTCCTTAAACTGCGTATATCCTTCCGCACTCAGTTTTTCTTTCTGGAATTTCTTGTTCTTGTTCATTCTCGCAACCAGCACCTGTTTCCCATTTGCCCGTTCTTTCTGCGCCTCGGCGATAACCTCCGCCAGTTTTCCACCCGGACAATTCTTCTCCACGAGGTAGGCAATCTTCTCCGACTGCCCTGGTACCTGAAAGCCCTGTTCCATCAAAAGCAGGATAATACGCTCAAATCCAATCGAAAATCCGCAGGCCGGAACGTTATTGCCGGTGAATTTCCCTATCATCTCATCGTAGCGTCCGCCTCCGCCGCAGCTACCGCCAAATTCCGGCATGGCAATCTCAAAAATCGTACCGGTATAATAGGACATGCCCCGCACCAGCGTGGGGTCAAATACCAGTGCGAAATCCGCCTCTTTCGTAGCGTTGACGCTTGCTGCAATCTCCCTTAAATTCTCTGCCACCTTAGGATCAAGATAATCCCCTAATTCCTGAACCAGATAAGCGACGCCGTCCGCGACTTCCTCTTTCCCTTCCATATTCTGGAACAACGCCAGGTATTTCTCAATAGATTCCTTTGCAAAACCGCTCTTTGCAAGCTCCTCTGCCACACCTTCAAGACCTATCTTGTCCATCTTATCCAGAATGATAAAGACCGTATCATAAGATTCCTCTGCAAAACCGCTGTACGCCGCCATAGCCTTCAAAATTCGACGCTCGTTGATACGAATCTGGAAGTTTTTGAATCCCAGCCTGCCAAGCGTCGTCGTCGTTGCAAGAATCAATTCAATTTCAGCCAGGTTGCCTGGCTCGCCCAAAATATCAATATCACACTGCATAAACTGGCGGTACCTGCCTCTCTGCGGGCGATCCGCACGCCAGACATTTCCCATCTGCAGCGCCTTAAAAGGAGCCGGAAGGTTGTTGGCATTATTGGAATAGAACCGCGTAAGCGGAACCGTCAAATCGTAACGCATCCCATAATCCACAACGTCATTTTCCGTCTGTGCCGTCTCCAGTTTCAGTTTTTCCCCGCGTTTTAACACCTTGAAAATCAGTTTTTCATTTTCTCCGCCCTGTTTGTTGGAGAGATTTGCAATATTCTCCATGCAGGGAGTCTCGATGGGCGTGAAACCAAAACTGCGGTACGTTTCCTTTATCACGTTCATCACATAATCCCGAATCTGCATCTCCTCCGGTAAAATATCCTTCATGCCGTTTACCGGCTTTTTCGCCAATGCCATAATGTCTCCTCCGTTTTCCTGCTGAACTTTAGCAATCCATTTTCCTTCGCCAGCTAATCTCACAATACCTTCCTGCGTCACTTGCTATTATATTTTTGTATGGCAGAAAAGTCAATCACAAATGGGAAAACGCAAACAAACGGCACGCAATGCTTAACGATTCACAACAAGCTCTCCATCTTCACAGGTTATGAAAACGGTATCGGCAATCGTCCTGTAATTATTATCAAATACCACAACATTGATTCCTTCCCGTCCCATGGGTATTTCCTCATCATCAATCATCAGGAAACAATGGTTATTCCCGGCTCCCATATGGAAAGTGATATCCTGCCAGGTTCCAAGCGTTCCGCTATAACCCTTTTTTCCATCCTGTGCATTGGTGTATATCATTTCCTCACCACTGACAACCCGGATTTGATCGGTCGCACCATTCATCAACTCCCATTTTGCCAAAATATTTTGATCCACAATTTTATTTGGCCAGTCAAAATCCCCATTCGTCGCTATCAGCAATGTATATCTTTCATCTTCCGCCAGAATGCTCCACCCGGCTATTTGGGATGTTTTCCTCATCCGGGCGCCAATCCTTTCCCCGCGCTTAACCTCTGACGCCAGATACCGAACAGACCATGCGTGTCCCTTTTTCTCCTCCAAAAACCGCTGGTAATCTTCATCCCATGAATCATATCCGGCATCCTTCCTATGATCCGGCAGGAAATAGTTACTGCAAATATAATCTTCCAAAAATGCCGTATACTTCTCTGCTCCATATAAATTTACATGATTTCTGTTATAAAAATCCGTGGTAAAGTCCAGCTCCATATCAGAGTAATGATCATTTGCATTCAAATAATCAAAACCATAAGACTTCACCGTGTCCCCAATCGTATTGTACTTCGCATACTGCTCTTTTGTTATATGGTAAGGACAGACGACAAACAATACCTTTAACTCCTCCTTCTGGCAATAAGCAAGCAGATCCTCCAAAAGATCCCTGCTGTTCTCTGCCAATTCTGCCCTTTCATCCGTCACAAAATCCTCTGGCTCCTCCAAATATGCGTAGCTATCTATCCATTCCCAGCCTTTGTTTGGACTTGTACCATGGTTGTTTATATATTTCCAGGCCAGTTCAACACCTAAATTATCCGTATTCGTATGATACTTGGATATGTCAAGATAAAAAGAAAGTCCATCCGTTTCTTCCTCAGGAAATCTGTTGGCAAAATATTTTTGCAATAATTCATATCTTTCAGGAGATGTAATATCCAAACTATCCGTGCCGTTTCTTATTCCCGCTTCCCTTATATCCAATTCTTCCTGTCCATAATACTCAAAGGCACGCACATCCACCACATAGAGCTGTGGATCCTGGGAAGTCCGAACCTCCTTCATATAAGCTTTCAGGTTCTCCGCCTGTACTGCATCCGTCGCAAAATTATATGATGTAAACCCACAGTCATTCCATGCCCTTAACGGCTGCCAGTATACATATGCAGCGCTTCCGCCAACATACACCATGTCAAGCTTTTCCTCATTTTTCATGCCGGAAATATGGGGGCGGCTCATGCTTGCAACACTTCTAAATAAATAGGTCACATTACAAAAAAGCCGGAAGGCAATCGCCAAAAAGACAACAAATCCAATAAATTTTATTATTTTTTGATAATTTTCTTTCAATCGTTCCTTTAACATCGCACCTAAAACCCCTGATAAATAAATTCTGCCGCATCATACCCAGGGCCATATTTGCCCCAGATAAGTACAAAAACAAAAAGTCCCAGCCAGATTCCCCAACGAAACAGGAAACTCTGATTGCTGATCCATGTTCTGGCATATCCGTATTTTTCACGTAAAACCGCCACAAGGACAAGCAATATCACAGCGAAAATAATAATATTGATATCTACATATGTAATTCCCAGATTAAGAATGCTATGGTCAAAAAATATCCATAGGTTCGCATAGCCTTTCTCCACAATTACCCTTCCTGCATCCTGAAGCAAAGCCAGCCCGCCAGATATTCCAACATTAAAAAACGTAGCTCCGATGGCATAAATCAGGTACGTTCTCCCAGACTGAAAGAAATGCCAGCCGAAACTGTCCGTCTTCATATTTAATTTCCCGGTAATCTTCGTAAAAAGCGGCGACAGCAAATCTCCAAGCATCAGCACTACCCAATACCACAGGCTTACGCCCACAATATATTGGTAACCGCCATGCCAGATACCCATTACCATCCATAACACAAACATACCAACCAGGTTTACCAGGAATTTACCGGTCTTCCTTCCGAATTTTTTCCTTGTAAGCTTGCCAAATTTTACCATAATGCCGGATTTCAGCAGCGGATAAAGCACGTAATCTTTTGCCCATGTTCCCAGAGTAATATGCCATCTCTGCCAGAACTCCTGAGACGTCCTTGCAAAAAACGGATTCCTGAAATTCTCTGCCAGCTTAATCCCGAAAAGCTCCGATACGCCGAGAACAATATCCATGCATCCGGAAAAATCCGCATACATTTGAAGCGGATAGAGCAAAATAGCAATCCAGGAATAGAACCCCTGATACAATTCCGGATTGCCCGTTATGGCAGAAACTATAATACCTACTCTCTCAGCCAGAACAATTTTCTTGACAAACCCCCAGAGAATTCTCTGCGCCCCGAAGGCAATGTTCTGATATTGAAACTTATGTTTCTCATATAATGTTTCTAACTGTGAGTACCGGCTAATAGGTCCTGTTGTCAATTGTGGAAAATATATGACAAATAGAAATAACTTTAACGGATTCCTCTGTGGAGCGACATTCCCCCAATAATTATCAATAATATATCCCAATACCTGGAGCGTATAATAACCCATGCCAAGGGCAGCAATCAATCGCATACTGACCAGGCTTGTCCAGGACATATTCCTTGCAACTGGCAGCCAGAATTCCCTTCCCTTAAGCACAAACCACATCAATATATTAAGCGCCAGGGCAGCTATGGTAATGGTCAGGGGCAATCCCGGTTTACGGTTTGCCGCCTTCAATTTGCTCATCCACACAGTTGAGATATACGCAATCACCGTTGATATTACCATATAGATGATCGTATAAGGCGTAGCTGCAAAATAATAGAAAATCAGGCTCAGGAGTAATAATTCCACCCACTGCCATGATTTTGGAAGGATATAATAGACCGCCACGCCAGCTGTAATTAATACCAAAAAACTAAATGACGTAATCGATATGTTATTTGCCCATCTCCATGATGATGTCTACCATTTCACCAACATTTTTCATGGTTACGACTTTTCCCATCGGAATCTTAAACCCAAATTCTTCTTCAACGCCTACCACAAGATTAATGTGTTCAAAGGAATCCCAGCCGTCTACATCATCCGCCACCGTTTCATCGTGGAGCTCTATGGAATCATCGTCCAATACCTCCCGAAACACATTGTTAAGCCTTTCATATACTTCTTCTCTCGTCATTCTTTTGTCCTCCTTAAAATTATTTCATAACCAGGACTTTCATCCTGGCTCTGGATACAGTCTTATTATCCTGATTCTTAATGGTAACCTTGAGTATGATTAACTTAAGGTCATCATGCTTATCAACCACCTTGCCACAGACGGTCAATTGATCCCCGACAAACACCGGTTTCATAAAAGAAACTTCTTCCAGACTGTGTATCAGGCTGTATTTTCCCGGAAGGTACATGCCCGCCATGGTAGAATACATGGACGCCGTAAGCATTCCAAAAGCCGCATGGCCTGAGAATTTACCGCCGCTTATTTCCCTGGCAAATGCGTCGTCCCGGTGCAAAGGGTTCTCATCCCCGGATATTTCCCGAAAGGCATCCTCCATCTCTGTCGTGATTGTCTTCTGGAATGATGCTTCCATTCCTATCGCAATATCTGCAAACCTGTACTCATTCATTCTTTCATACGCTCCCTGATTTTCTGGCAAATATGGACGCTGTCAAGCGCATTCGCCTTCCGGACCAAAACATGCGTTCCGTATCCTTCTGCAAAACAATCGGTTATTCCAATCGGATGTACCCTGGCATAAAGACCGTTATAGGCAACCGTTTCCGCTAAAATCCCGCCCAGGCCGCCATATATATTGTGTTCCTCCACCGTAAAGACATTTGGGATCTCCCCTATACAGGAAATAGCCTCTCTGGCTGAAAACGGTTTCAACGAGACAACATTTATGATTTTAACAGAAATGCCCTCGGTTTCCAGTAAATCCGCCGCTGCCATAACTTCCTCAAGGATGCTGCCTGTAACGAATAAAACGGCGTCACTGCCCTCCCGGCAGACATCCATCCCGGAATCGCTTATGGTACAGTTTTCCTCATAATATTCTTTCTCACGGTTCATCCCAATCCTGATATAGACGGGTCCCAAATGTTCATACGCCTTTTGGACACATGCGCGAACCTGATTAGGCGTAGCCGGCGACAATAACGTCAAGCCAGGAATCGCCCGGAGAACAGAAATATCCTCTGTCGTATGGTGGGTCGGACCAAGGGAGCTCCAGGAGAGGCCGCTGCCCATGCCGACAATTTTTACATTGAGATTCTGAAAACAGACGTCATCCCTGATAAACTCCATGGCACGGTATGCCAGAAATGCGCCTGCCGTAAATGCAAACGGAATCTTCCCCACGGTTGCCATGCCTGCCGCCGCAGATACCATGTTTTCTTCCGCTATGCCAAAATTGTACATTTGATCCGGAAAATTTTTCCGGAACATTTCATCATATCCTGTTCCGCTGTCTGCAAGAAGATGCACCACATTGTGATCCTGCTGTGCGATTTCCATAAGTTTTCCTATATATGCACTATTCATTCCCTACTCCAATTCCGAGTCCATGATTCCCAACTCTTCTTTGAACACTTTTAACTCTTTTCTTCCAGGAAGCTTAAAATGCCAATTGGGATTATTTTCCATAATGGAAACTCCTTTTCCTTTCACTGTGTGGGCAATTACTAACTTTGGTTTCCCTGAATTGGAGCTCCTGGCCAATGTCTCCACAAACGCCTCCATATCATGGCCGTCTGTTTCATCCGTTTCCCAGCCAAAAGATTCCCATCTTTCTTTCCAGTTTGCCGTACCGATTGTTTTCTCTATAAAATCCATTTTCTGGATGTCGTTGCAGTCTAAAATTGCGATCAGGTTATCCAGCCCGAATGCCGGAGCTGTCATCACGGTTTCCCATATGGTTCCCTCCTCGCACTCTCCATCTCCAAGCATTACGTATACTTTTGCAGGACTTTTCTCCGCTTTGAGAGCCATCGCCATGCCCATGCCCATAGACAGGCCATGTCCCAGCGAACCGGTAGTCGCCTCAATCCATTCACTGTCCCTCATGCATGGCTCTCCTCCTATCAAAGACCCTTCCATGAGGTAAGAATCATATATTTTCTCGTCAATCAGTCCTGCCTTCATCAAGACGCCGTACAGAGCAAGCCCCGCATGGCCCTTGCTGAGTATGAACCTGTCCCTGTCCTTCCATCTGGCATTTGCCGGATCGTATTTGAGCACGCCTTTCAAATACAAGGCGTACAGCATCTCCAGACAGGAATAACAGGAGGCAAGATGCGCCATGCCGCCCTTGTATCCCGTAATAAATATTTTCTTCCTTAATGCGGATAATTCTTTTATTTCCTCTATGCTGTTAGCCAAATTCAATCACCTCGTCCGAATCAATTCCAATCCCACCGCAATATGGCATCCCGTCAATCACTGACATTTCTTCTTCCGTAAGGGCAAAATCAAAAATGTCTATATTCTCACGCAACCTGCTGACATTGGATGTCTTAGGGATTATGATGAAACCTTTTTGAATTCCCCATCGCCCGCATACCTGGGCAGCCGTCTTATGTTTGCTGTCTGCTATTTCCTTCAGCTGCGGATGGCTTAAAATCTGTCCGTTTCCCAACGGACTGCTCGCCTCTACCTTTATATCATTATCATTGCAATAATCGACAATCTCCTGCTGGTTCATCCCTGGATGGCATTCTACCTGGTTCACAAAAGGCATAACCTGCGCCGTCTTTTTTAACGTTTCCAAATGATGAACCTTAAAGTTACAGACGCCAATCGCCCTGACAAGGCCGTCTCTATATAGCTGCTCCATGCCACGCCAGGTCTCCGCATTTAGCTCTTCCCAATCAGGGTGCAGTTTCTTCGATGCCGGCCAGTGAATCAGATATAAGTCAAAATAATCTGTTTTAAGTTTTTTTAAAGATTTCCTGCACGCCTCCTGGACTGGCGAAAAGCCGCGGCTTGTATTCCAGGCTTTGTCTGATAGAAACAGTTCATTCCTGGGAATAGCAGCAGATGAGATTGCCTTCGCCAGCGCTATCTCATTGCTATACGCCGCCGCAGTGTCTAGCAACCGGTATCCACATTCATATGCATTCCCTATGATGGATTTCATCAGTTCCCGATCTGTGATCTGCCATGTGCCAAGTCCCACCTGCGGAATTTCCACTCCATTTCTTAACATAACTGCATTCATCGGTTCCTTCATCCCTATCCCTCAACCTCAATGACGTGTTGTTTCTTCTCATAATTATCCGGAATGAGAAATTCCCAGACAGTGTTGCCTTCCTCATCCTCTTCTATCTTCGTAAATCCCTGCAAGCTGTAAAAATCTTTCACCATGGCATTTTTCGCTGTCGGGTAATAATAACCAACAATCTTCTTAATTCCGATCTCCTTCGCCTTGTCCACAAGCGCATCCATCATGGCAAATTCCATCTCGCGTTTCAACACGCGACAGCTCATCAGCCACAATTCCATATGCAGCTCATCCCTGCCAGCTCCGTCAATCCTGCCAATCACGACGCTTACAACGCCGTTATCCCCAAACTTGTCGCCGAGTTTGCCATATAAAGTAATGTGCTGTGAATCCTTTGCCACATCCTCAATATCACTCTGGCTGTATCTTTTGGTCGTAAGGTTAAATTGATTGCTCTTATTTGTAAGCTGGGCAATCCGCGACATATACATAGGAGCGAAACCCTGAATCTCCCCTTTCATCTCCAGGGACTTTAAATAATCTTCATAATTGGTAAATGAAGCCTGTAACTGATTCCTCTTCGCATTCTCCCGATACATTTCCGTTCTCTTAAGGTCATCCTGCGACAGGGAAGTAACCTCAAAATAACCGGCTTTATCCAGGGTCTGGATATAGTGCTCCACGCCTTCTATTTCAGGAATGGCAACCCCCGGTACCTGGGCCTCGATAATTGCCCTTTCTGCCGGGTTATCGTCTACAAAGACAAAACTTTCCGGCAAAAGAACCATCTCCTTCGCCGTCTCGGCCAGGTTCTGGCTTTTGGGATTCCAGTTGGCCTTTATATTGACAAAGTCATCTTTATGCAAAACGCTATCCGGGCGCTCAAGACCCGCCAGCGCGTTCTCCTCGTCATTTTTGGAATTGACCGTTAAGAGAACGCCTAACTGTTTGTGCAATTTCAAATAGTCCTGAAACTCACTGTATGTCTGCGCAAGCGCCGTCTCCTGCCCAATTTCTATATTTTCAGCTCCATCGTCCCCCACAATTCCACCCCAGAGGGTATTGTCCAAATCAAGGTTAAACGCTTTTTTATTTTTACCATAAATGGACTTGATGATATTTGCCACATTGAACGACAAATATGGAATGGCAGGCACGGCAACCGCATATTTATACATATGCCAGTAATAAGGATCCGCCCATTTCTCCAGGCCATAAGAAGCCGACAGGTAATTCACGTCGCAGATATAGAAATTGTCATTCGCCTGGGCATACTCATAAAAGGAACAATTCAGCATTGTCACAAAATTAACGCGCCCATGTATGTCACTGGCGTCCTTATTTCCCATCAGCCGGAAAAACGGATATTCAAAATTATTCTGGATAACAGGGCATTGATAGGTGTTCGAGAGATGCTGCCACATTCCGATAAATTTATTGATGACAGCCAGCCTTTTTTCCTCCACCATTTCCTTCGTATCTGAAATATCTGGAAAGTCTGTGATATTCCTGATGCAGGTACAGACATAAATAA
This sequence comes from uncultured Lachnospiraceae bacterium, assembly GCA_910587895.1. Classification (GTDB taxonomy): domain Bacteria; phylum Bacillota; class Clostridia; order Lachnospirales; family Lachnospiraceae; genus Petralouisia. The sequence goes on along the minus strand of CAJUOE010000056.1, from coordinate 3,912 downwards.
GATCCGGTTCAAATTCCTCCAAATCAGGATTCGGAAACATACCGTCCTCATACCACTGGTTATATTCTGATTCCCAGAATGAAGGTTTTATCCCATAATTTAACAGGAACAGCTCCAGCATCAGTTTTATGTCCTGTGTCGTCTCCCCGCCCAGTATGGCAATCTTTTTTTCGATAAAATTCGAGGCAGCATCCTCTAACAACTGCCTTCTTAATCTTTTCTTCTTACTTCTAACCATTTCTGAATCGAATGGATATTCCAGTTCTCGCATAATATTTTCCCTTTATAATTTTCATAAGTATAGCTGTAAGTATAAATGATTCTAAAGCATGTGTCAATGTCGCAAAATTGAAAAAGGATAACTGATATCAGCTATCCTCTACAACCTTATATTTACTTTCGTACCAGCTCTTGCTTTCGTTCTTGCCTTCGCCTGCAGGTTCTGCGCCTGTTTTCTCTTCTTTACCGCTTTGGCCTTCGTCTTGGCAATCAGGTTCTGTGAATTTTTCTGCCTCTGCTTGCGAAGCGTTGCACTCATCTTCTCGCCCCTGACATCCTTGACGCGTGAAAAACAGCGGTACTTGCCCTCTGCATCAATATAGCTGTGCCGGTAGAGCAGCACCTTGCCCGTGGATTTATAAAGACCGTCCACAAATTTTGTGATAAATTCCACGCCCTTTATCATATCTTTCGTATCCTGTGCCTGTTTGGGGTCATGCTGCATCTTATTCAGAAGACTGGGATTTATCGTCAACGTCTTGCCGCTCCTGCCAGAAGGAATCGTAGTTCCAACCCTCATCTGCACGCTGGGGGCAAGCTTGGCCAGTTCGCGGGCATAATCCGCAAGGCGCTGTGACTGATTGCGGACGCTGCTGGTGTAAACGGCTGCCAGGTCTGCCTTATGCGCATGACCAGTCCGGTTGTTTTCCGATCCTTTCGCCGCCTGATCTGCATACTTTTCCACATAGCCTGATGCCTTTGCACGGTCTGAATCTTTCATGCCGCCTGTAGCTACTGCATGGTTCTTTGCCATACTCTGCATCGCACGGCTGATATAATCGTTTGTAATCTCCATCGCCATAGTATTCCTCCCTGAAACTATCCTGAAATCCATTTCTATACAAACTAATGCTGTTTTGCATACCTATATTTTATTTATCGGACGGAATTATGGAAAATTTTAACACTGGCTGATAGAAAAATTCTCTATCACACCTCTCCCTCATAGATAACAAGTTCGCTCCTGACACCGTTAATCTCAATGATGTTATCTGCGTCCAGCACGTCAAACCTCTCAGCACGTTCTCCATTCCTTTCGTAGAAAATGTTCGTTCCGATTCCTTTTGTTACAGCTGTAAAGGCAGTTCCCGCCGGAATGCAGAGCCTGGAAGTCGCCGATACCTGATTGATATTTATTTCACCATTGAGGGAATTACATACCACGTCCATATCGAGATTGCAGTTGATTTCCACAGTCCCTTTCACATTTTCCAGCAAGATATTCGATGCCTTTACATCCAGCTCCACGCTTTCACAGTCCAGCGAATCCACGATAACTTCCTTTGCATTGGCTGCCAGCTCTATTTTCCCCATATAGGGCGATGGAACCTGGACAAAAATAATCACTGCCTCCTTTGCGGCGGCCTCTGTCACGCCGTTTTTACGGTTTACATCCACATCAATCCGTTTCTTAATATCGTCGATTCGCACCTTGAAATCACTCTGCAAGGTCTGCAAAGTATTGGAAACCAGGCGGACACGAATCTTCTCCCCATCATATCCTGATAATGTCAGCTTCCTTGCCCCGCCAAACTTCATGTCGTAGCGTTTCGGTTCATCAATATCATATTCCGTGACACTCTCAAATAAATAGTCCTGCTGTTTAACTGCCACCTGTTCGTTCCCCAGAAGCACATCTATGGAAACGCCAAATAATGCCGAGACAGCCATAATATTTTCAATATCGGGAATTCCTGCCTCTGTCTCCCATTTCGTAACCGCCTGCCTGGATACGTTAAGTTTTTCCGCAAGTTTCTCCTGCGACATGCCCGCCTGCTTGCGGAGCGTCTTTAATTTTTCTGCAAATGCCATCTAATCTCCTCCTGTCTTTGATACAGCTCATGCCTCTTTTTCCCCCAGTATAGGAAACTGTAGCTTACATTACAAGCAATTATCCGTAGCATTGCAGGTTTTTCTGCCACTATGCGTGGCATCAGGAAACAAAGTCCTTAAGAAACTCCGGCGCAGCATCCTTCAGGGAATCATACCACTCCTGCCCGTTGGACGCCTGCCCTGCATTTACATTAAGTTTCCCCTTCGTTCCCAGCAGTTCTTCCATAATCCTTGCCATGACCTGCCCTTCCAGCCCGGTTTCCATTCCCGCCTCAAAACGGCTGACACAATAGCTGACCGTATAACTGCCATAGAAACTCAGCTCCCGGTATTCCCAGTCATGCGCGTCTATATAATCCTGTGGGTTCGAGCTTTGCTCCGGCGTTTCAGAGCAGATTTCCTCTAGGAGACGCTCGATGATTGGCTCCGTGTCAACATCCCCCTGGGAAATCGCCTGCGCGTAGCAATCCTGTACCTGCTCCAACACAAACTTCTCTCCATCCATCGCGTCCTGCACAATATCCCCGGGAAATTTCTTCTGGATATCCGTATAATATTCATCCCCATCCCCTGGCGTCCAATATTCTTCCAGATGATATCCATCCTTGTCTACCTGGAAAGTCAGCGCCTCCGGCACATGAGAGCCGCCAACCTCTTCCAGGCCGCCTTCCCCATAGTTGTATTGTGCATAATACGACCATCCATAAAATGTTGCCGTTTGAATCCCATCCTTTTCTGAGACCACCTTTTTCAGATTGACAAAATTACAGCAGGAAACGTCATATTCTTCTGGATAACCGGCATCATTGGATTTGATAATTTCCTCTCTAATCACCTTTTCCTCTTCCGCTGTTATCTGCTGATTGCCAAATGCAAAAGCATTCTCTTTCGTCCTGAAAATAATGTCGGAAAATTCTGTGTCAGATAAAGATGCGTTTTCAGACGACGCGTTTTCATCGGAAACGGACGTGATTGGATTTGTGACAAAACACACTGCTGCAATCACACAGGCAAGCGCGGCAATTACCACAATGATAACGCCAGGTTTTTTATAATTCATCACATTCTTCCTGTTCAATTGAAAATCTGTCGGGGTTTTATTGTCAAATCTCATATCCTGCCTCCCATCCTGAATACTATCAGTTTGCTATTAATAAACTAACCTGTCAAGCATTATTTGTTTTCAACACCTCCGATGGAAGAATCCTATTCACCCGCCGCATAAGAATCCTGTGAATCATGAAATATAAAATCAGCACGCCCAGGAAAATTCCTGCATACATCTGCCAGGAAAACGCCAGGTTTATCCCACAGGCAATATTCGCTACCAAATACGGAAACAAACTGTCCATAATTGCTTTCGACAATGGGATTCCCACAAATATGCTTGCTGCAACAATATAAAAATTTCCGTCCAGATATAGTTTCCTGATCTCCTTTTTGCGGTATCCAAAAACCTTAAACATGGAAATGGAGATTGCCAGGCGGTCAATCATCACCTTCGTCATCAAGTACATCACGACGGCAAACATCAATGCGGAAACGAAAAGCAGCATGATTACCATGCCTTTCATCTGTTCCACAAACACCGAAGAGCTTTTCTCAACGTCGCTTTTCGAAAGGACATGAGAAAGCAGCTCGCTGTCCATATCGAGAGAACGGCCTGCAAAAACAATATTGTAAAAGCCGTCATCTTCCCCCATCAGCCCACGCATACTGTCAATATCCATAAATGCAAAATACCCCACGGAATATGGAACAATCCCCTCCACCGTAAACGTATAATCCTTATCATTTTCC
>CAJUOE010000055.1 GCA_910587895.1 uncultured Lachnospiraceae bacterium | reverse complement strand
TAAATCCCTGAATGCCTTTTACTATGCCTGCTCCTATGCCAAAGTGGATTATTCCAGGTTTATGAATGCAACAGCATCTATGGCATTGAAACTAATCCCGAAATCCTTAGAGACGCAGCCCGTTTTTTTATGCATGGATGATACCATTGTTCCCAAATATGGAAAGAAATTTGAGGATGTCTCAAAACTCTTTGACCATTCCGCGCACAACGGCAGCGGCTACCTGAATGGGCACTGCTTTGTAAGTGTCATGCTCTGTGTGCCAATGTGGGATAAAGGCAAGATTGTTTACCAGGCGTTTCCGCTTTCCTACCGTATGTGGCAGAAAGAAGAGTCAAAATTAAAGCTGGCTGCTTCCATGGTACGCCAGGCCATGCCTGAATTACAAGAAAAGGCGAATGTCATTATCCTATGCGACAGCTGGTATACAAAAGGGGATCTGGTTTCTGTCGTGGATGAATACCCAAACCTTGGCCTAATCGGAAATGCAAGGTATGACTCTGTCCTTTATGACCTTGCCCCGCAGCCGACCGGAAAAAGGGGCAGGCCTGCAAAACATGGGAAACGTCTTTCGGCGGAAAAAGATTTTACACTTTCGGATGAAAAAATAGGCGGTTATTATATTGGGATGCGCCGTGTCCTTACAAATATTTTCGGCACAAGGGAAGTCCTTGCCTATGTGACAGCCACAGAGAAGGAAGGCGGTTCCAGGCGCCTGTTCTTCAGTACGGTTTTCCCCACACAGCTGCAGATTTTTTGTGCATGGCAGGAAAAGACCCCCCTGAACCAGACGGGGAGTGCATGGATGGATTACATCCCCTTGTTCCTGTACTCATTCAGATGGAAGATAGAAGTCAGCTATTACGAACAGAAAACCTTCTGGTCACTATGCAGCTATATGGTGCGCAGCCGGAAAGGGATTGAAATGCTGGTTAACCTGATCAACATAGCTTATTGTGCGATGAAGCTGCTGCCGTACCAAGATGAAGCATTTTCAAAGTACCGTAAGGAAAGCGTACAGGATTTCAGGTTTGCACTCAGCGAAAGAATCCGGCAGGAGGTATTTTTTGCCACTTTCGTAGAAAAGAGCGAAAGAATAATAAAATCACCTGCCCTTATGAAAACCTTGAAATACCTTGTCTGGCAAAAGGGCTATTATTTGTAAAAGTTGTAAAGTGGTGGACGAGTAGTTATAGATGAAAAAGTGGATAAAGTCATTAAAGAAACATGCGAAGAAATTTCTAAGAGGTATGAAATCAGGTTTTTGGAGATTGGAACAGATAAGGACCATGTGCATTTTCTTGTACAGTCTGTGCCGAAATACAGCCCGACACAAATAGTCAGAATTATAAAAGCATAACGGCAAAAGAAGTGTTTACCAGGATATACTCTTTGACCTGTTCATCCTGCTGTGTTGGGATGTTGACGGGGCTGTAGTCATGGTACGCCATGCATTTTGTAATGCTGCGCGCATCTCGCTTATCCGTTTTGGTCTTTTTCCTTCCCTTGACTACGAGCATGGTAGTTGGTGCGAGGATAACGCAGTTTACATTATGTTCCGTCAGCTGATGATATAAAGCAAACCCAAGGCAGCCAGTTTCATAACCTCACAGAAATAGCGTATCTTCGCCAAATACCTCCCGCAGGGAAGCGATATAGGCGAGTATGTGCTTATAATCAGCGGTCGTTGTATGCGGATGAGAAAACTTATCTCTCTCAATCGAATAACAGCAAAGAGAAAATTTTTCCTTGTGAACGTCCATTCCTACGAAAATTGTGTTATAATTCATTTGTAATGACCTCCTTTTGTATGCGGTAACCCCTGTTACCATTGATTTTTGCAATCTCAAGTATACAGGTAAATCCACGAGATTACAAATGTGGGGTCATTACATATTGTCTGTTACCATGACTGTTACCATGCTCCACTATCGATTTCAAAAAAATACTTGACATGATCACATCACTGTGCTAAACTGCATATAATTAAAAAATAGAAATAAAATCAATGAGCAAAAGTAGTACCATAGAAAGGTTCCTCACAGAGAGTTATCGGCTGGTGGAAGATAACAGGAAAGTTTTATGGGAATGGATTTGTTAGATGCAAAGCGAAATAATAGTAGCGGATGCCGTGTCCTCACGTTACAGGGGTAAGATATCATGTGTATCGGATTGAGATTATAGAATTAGTGGCGGATATTTCTGATTTGGAATATCCGCCTTTTTGTATCACAGGAAGTAAAAAGTATTTCCAGTCGTGCAAAATCTATAATGAAACAGGGTGGCACCACGACCACGAATCGTCCCTGGCAGGCGTTGAAAAACGCTTGCCGGGGACTTTTTATCTTATAGGAAAGGAGACGGAATATGAAACGAATCGTAAGAGTTTATAAACGAACCGTCAGCATTGTAAATGAAACGCCAATTGAAATGTATGAAAATCTTGTGGGGAAAAAGAAAGGATTTCTGTTGGAAAGTTATGATAAAAACTATGACCGCTATACGCTTTTTGGCGCGGAGCCGGAAGAAATCATTACTTCCAGGGGAAATGCACTGGTCATTCAGCGTAAGGAAGGGGAAGAGGTGAGAGAGGGGAATCCCCTGATGCGCTTAAAGGAATATTACGATGAATTTGAGGTTCGAAAAGACGCAGATGGCTTGAATTTCAGCGGCGGGTTGGTCGGGAACCTCGGATATGATTTTGTGCGTTATACCGAAAAGATTCCGGAGGAAAACCCGGACGAAATCGGGATTGAGACTATCCAGATGATGCTCATGACGCAATTTATCGTGGTGGATCATGTGGCGGAAACATTGACGGCGATTGTGTTGGAGCAAGACAACGAAGAGGGAAGGATGCGCGCCAAGCAAAAGGCGAGGGAGCTTATCGAAACAGCAAGGGAAAAACCAAACGGGGCGGCGCAGGAGCAGGCATTTGTCCATGACGGAAAAATTGTCAAAAAGTCAGATTCCTTAGAGGAATATGGGCGGAAGGTAGAAAAAATCAAAGAGTACATCCGGGAGGGTCATATTTTCCAGACCGTGCTTTCCCAGAGATGGACGATCGAAACCCGGCAGGAGGGATTTGCACTGTATCAGGAATTGAGGGAACTGAACCCGTCTCCGTATCTTTATTATTTTAATTTCGGCGACTTCGAGGTAATTGGCAGTTCACCGGAAATGCTTGTAAAGCAGCAGGGAGGGAAGGTGTTTACCTGTCCCATAGCGGGAACCAGAAAACGTGGAAAAGATGCAGCAGAGGATGAGGCTTTGAAACAGGATTTGCTGGGTGATGAGAAGGAGCGCGCAGAGCATGTGATGCTGGTAGATTTGGCAAGAAATGATATGGGAAGGATTGCGGAATTTGGAACGGTGAAGGTGACGCAGTTCATGGAGGTTCAGAATTATTCGCACGTCATGCATATTGTATCCATGGTGGAGGGGCGCAGGAAAGGCACGTTTCATCCATTGGATCTGGCGGCGTCCTTTCTGCCGGCGGGAACCTTAAGCGGCGCCCCCAAAATCCGTGCCATGGAAATCATAGAGGAACTGGAAGAAAACCGCAGGGGATTGTATGGCGGCGCGACCGGATATCTGGATTTTGGCGGAGACATGGATTTGTGCATTACGATCCGCACAATGGTGAAGAAAGGCAGTCGCGTTTATTTGCAGGCGGGCGCGGGGATAGTCGCTGATTCCCGGCCGGAAATGGAATATCAGGAGTGCTGCAATAAAGTAATGGCGCTGGCAAAGACGCTGGTAGAAAAGGAAAACCTGTAAGAAGGATGCATATGGAAAAGTGGTAGCCGGAAGGAGGAAAAAGATGATACTTTTAATTGATAATTACGATTCCTTTACTTACAACCTGTATCAGTATCTGGGAATTTTTACGGAAGATATCAAAGTTGTCCGTAACGATAAGATCACGGTGGAAGAGATAAAAGCGTTAAATCCCGAGCGGGTTGTGCTTTCGCCGGGGCCGAAGAATCCGAAACAGGCGGGAATCTGCATGGAGGTAGTGAAAAAATTTCTGGCAGAGACGCCAATCCTTGGCATCTGTCTCGGGCATCAGTGCATCGGCGAGGCGTTGGGCGGAACGGTATCTTATGCAAAAGAACTGTTCCATGGGAAACAGTCTGTAATTGTCCACAATAAGGAGAGTGTTTTTGCCGGAATTGATTCCCCGATCAAGGTTGCACGTTACCATTCACTTGCCGTACAGGAGGATGATTTACCGGCTTGCCTCAGAGTGCTGGCGCGGACGGAGGATGGCGAGATTATGGCCATGCGCCATCGGGAATATCCGGTGGTGGGCTTACAGTTTCATCCGGAATCCATCTACACGGAACATGGAAAGCGCATCATTGATAATTTTGTAAACGGTGTGATTTGAAAGGAGCCAGAGATAATTTTGTAAACATTGTGATCTGAAAGGGGTTAGAGATGATATTAGATAAAATTGTAGAGAGCAAACTAAGACGCCTGTCCTTGCATAAGGCAAATATCGGCGCAAATGAAATGCGCGGGCTGGCGGAGGAAATGGTTCGCGAAAAGAGAAATTCTCCCTCTTTTTACCAGGCGTTGGCGAGCCCCGGAATTTCCATAATCGGAGAGTTTAAGAAAGCCTCTCCCAGCCTTGGGAAGATTGTAAGCAGCATCAGCTTGACAGAGCGGATGGCAGAATACAATGATTCCGTGGATGCAATTTCCTGCCTGACGGAGGAGGATTATTTTAAGGGAAATGTAAATGATCTGAAAGAAATCCGTTCCCTGTCTCCTTTGCCCATTATCCGCAAGGATTTTATGATTGACGAATACCAGTTTTATGAGGCCAGGGCGATCGGCGCAGATGCGGTTCTTCTGATAGCGGCGATTTTGGATGATGCGCAGATGCGGGATTTCTACCAGCTCACAAAGGAACTTGAAATGGATGCGCTGGTTGAGACTCATGATGAACGGGAGATGGAGCGGGCGTTGAAACTGGATGCGAAGATTATCGGCGTCAACAACCGCGACCTGCGGGATTTTACGATTCATTTAGAGACGACGAAACGCTTGTCGGCGATGGTGCCCAAAGATAAAGTTTTTGTGGCGGAGAGCGGGATTGTCCGGGATGAGGACGTCATGTTCCTCAAGCAATGCGGGGTGGATGCATTTCTCATTGGAAGGGCATTCATGGAGGCGGATAATCCCAGGCATCTGGCGCGGCGCTGGAAATCCCTGTAGGGAAAGAAGTGCAGCGGCGAAGGAGAATCGAGAGGTGAAACAGTGGAAGGGAATAGAGGTCTGGCAATG
>CAJUOE010000054.1 GCA_910587895.1 uncultured Lachnospiraceae bacterium | reverse complement strand
GGCTTAATCTTGTCATGGATGCCGAGGTGGCCGCCATAAAATCCGCCCTCACAGTATGCAAGCGGATTCGTGCTTGCCCGCATTTCACCAAGATATGCGTAGGTACGGATATGGAGCTGACGGATCAGCTCAAGATAGTAGTCCAGCACCTCGTAGAAATCCCTGCTCTCCTGCCGGGATTTGGCCAGGATCATCGGCAAATGAAGGCTGACTACCCCGATATTAAACCTTCCCACAAACACCGGATGGTCATTTTCATCCGCCGGGTTCATGCCGCCCCTCTCATACCACGGTGACAAAAAGGCCCGGCAGCCCATGGGGCTGATAATCTCTCCATACTGTTTGTACATGCTGGCAATATAGCCTTTGCCGGTGAGACTCAGCCAGTCCGGATACATCGTCTTTCTCGAACACTCAATGCCGGCCTCAAAAACATCTTCCAGCACTCCGCCAGGCCCGTGAAGCGCCTCGTCATAAAGAAATACCAGCTTGGGAAACAGCACCGGTTTCCTGCACTCCGCCTTGCCCTGCCCTTTCCTGCGGACATTGAGCATCGCAATGGAAGCCATCTTCGCAAACCGTCCCGTTCCGGTTCCAAACGTCATCGTAATAAAGGGATAATCCCCACGGCTGGAAGATACGGAGTTAAACTTGTACTCCCATCCCTGCACGCCCTGCTCGAAATCCCTCTCGATATCCTTGATGGTCTCCTCCTCGGCACGCTCCTCGTTCAATCCCAGATCCTCGTAACGTTTTTTATATTTTATGTATGATTTCTCTGCATACGGCTCCAGTATCTTTTCCACACTCGGCACTGTAAATCCGCCATACTGCTGGCTTGCAGCGCTTAATACAATATCCCCGATGACGTCAAATGCAACATCCAGCGTCTTGGGCTCATTGTACCAGAGGTTTCCCATCTCAAAACCGCCACGCAGAACATTCTCCACATCAAACAGACAGCAATTCATGGTGTCACGCCTTGCCGACATGTCATGTACATAGAGATAGCCGTCCCTGCACGCCTGAATCTCTTCCGTCGTCATAAAAAACTTCTGGTAAAGCTCCTTGTTCAACTGATTAAATATCAGGCTGCGCTTGGTGGAGACAAGCGCGCTGTCCGTATTGGAGTTCTCCTTATCCCCGATATACATGATAGACTGGCTCTTCTTATATACCTCGTCCAGCATCTGCACGAAATCCTGTTTATAATTGCGGTAGTCACGATAACTTTTTGCCACCACGGGATTGACCTTTTCCAGGGCGCCCTCCACAATATTATGCATCTGGGCAATCTGAACCTCCTCCAATCCCATGGAATCCACCTTTTCCTCAACAAACTGGCAGATAAACTTCAATTCCTCATCGGTAAACTTAATCAGCGCACGATATGCGGACTTATTTACCGCTACGACCACTTTCTGGACATTAAATTCTTCCTTCGTTCCGTCTTTCTTAATGACTTTGCACTCTTTTTTCAATTCGCTGCACCTCTTCTTTGAATCTTACATGCTAATACGCTGCTCTCAATTATGTACTATATATTGTGTTTGCCCCATTGCAAAATATCAATATATGGCATTTCTCTTATCCTAACATGTTATTCCGGCAAAGTCAACATCAAACTAAAGGTTGTTTCCCTTTTCCATATCCAGCAGGCTGCGCGTACTATTCCCGGATTTTCCAGCCGCCTTTTCTTCCGACACTTTTTTTAAGACATTGTAAATCCGCTCACACAAATCCTGCTTTTTGAACGGCTTGAGCACATAATCATAAATTTTCAGCCTTGAGCTCTCCAGAACCATTCTTTTATCCGCATTTGAGGTAAGCATGATCACTGGAATATCCTCACAATCCTTCATCTGGCGAATCTCCTTCAATGTCTCAATGCCATCCTTTAATGCCATCTGGATATCAAGAAGAATCAGGTCCGGCTTTTCCTTTTTCAGAAACTGCAGGGCACGAATGCCGGAATTCAGAGGAATAACCTCAAATTCTCCGTCAAGCTCCTGTTCAATCGTTGCCAGGCTGATACTGTTATCATCTACAGCCAATATCTTTTTTTTCACTCCCATTTGTTAAATTTCCTCCTTTTTCATGTGTTCTATCACTTCACGCAGCATATGTTCCGCCGCATCATCTTCATATAGCCTGAGCTGCTCCCTGATTTCTGTGAGCTCTGCTCTTAAATCATCCGCAAGATCGTATTGCAGAATATCCTCTACCTTCCCTGCACACTGTTTCGCGCGAAAATTTTCCAGACTGTCAAGAGCTGCCCCCAACTCCCGCATCAGGTCTTCCTGGCTGATTGTTTTTTTCGCCTCCCCATCGTCCTTCTTTGCATTTCCATCCAGAAACGCCCTGATATGCTCTAACTGCTCCTCATATTCAAGCAAGAGCCTCTCCACGTGGCTGTCCACAAAGGTGTAATCTCCCCTTTCAACCGCACGCTCCTGCTCCCTTGCACTGTTCGAAAGACTCATCGCCCCCACATTGGCAGACGCACTCTTTAGGGCATGTACTTCTATGCCATAAGTCTGATAGTCTCCTTTCTCATGGAGTTCACGCAAAAGCGCCAGCTTGCGCTTACCGTCCAGACAGTAGAGATCCAACAGCTCCTGATATTCTTTCACACTGCCGGAATAACGCCCTGCCACTTCATCCGTATCAATCCCTCCAATATAGATATCCTTAAACTCCATATGTTTGCTGATTTCCTGCTGTTCATTCCTTACCCAGGTCTTAGAAGGCTTCCGCATCTCTTGCGGAACCCATTGCAGCAACGCCTCATGCAACATCCTTCTGTCCAGGGGCTTTGTAAGAAAAGCCTGAAATCCATTCCTCAAAAATACTTCCCTGACGCCTCCCATGGCGTTGGCTGTCAAAGCGATAATTACCGGTGCAGTGCCGTTTTCACCGCACTCTGTCCGAATAATCTTAACCGTTTCTATTCCATCCAGCCCCGGCATCATATGATCCATGAAAATAATATCATAACAAGTCTCCCGGACAAGCTTTATGGCCTCCTGGCCGCTGTCTGCATCGTCTATTCTCATGCCATAGGACTGTAAGAGTATTCTTGCCACCTTACGGTTTACCAGATTATCGTCTACCACCAGAACCTTGCAATTTTCCGCTACAAACGGCTCGAGTTTCTCCTCTCTTCTGACCTCTGCTTCCGGAACTTCAGAAAGCGGCCTTTGATCTACAATTTTCTGTGGAATTTTTACAGTGAAAACGGTTCCCTCGCCATATACGCTGTCCACCTCAATTGTTCCCTGCATCAAATCGACCAGACGTTTCGTAATGGAAAGGCCAAGCCCTGTTCCTTCCACGCTGCGGTTCCTCCTGGAATCTACCTGCCTGAAATTCTCAAAGATTCCCTCCATATCCTCTTTGCGAATGCCGCAGCCCGTATCCTCAATCTGGAAGGACAGAATCTCCATATCTTCCGTATCTCCCTGAACGCCTGTAACAGAAATTCCCACATGCCCCTCTTTCGTAAATTTCAGGGCATTATTGAGGATATTTATCAATATCTGTTTCAGCCTGCCTTCATCCCCCAGATAACGGCACGGAACGGACATGTCAAACTCGCTCTGCATCCTGAGCCCATGCTGGGACGCCACGACATCCATCATGTTCAGGACTTCATTGACAAGCGTTTTGACATGGTACTCCTCCATCACCAGTTCCATCTTGCCTGCCTCCACCTTGGACAAATCAAGTATGTCGTTGATAAGCGTCAGCAGATTCCGGGAAGATGACTTGATGTCGCAGGCATATTCATACACTTTCCGCCCCCGGCTCTCCTCCATGATGACGTCGCTCAACCCGATAATCGCGTTCATAGGCGTCCGGATTTCATGGGACATGTTCGCAAGAAACGCGCTTTTCGCAATATTGGCCTGCTCCGCCTGCTCGCGCACCTTCTTTATCTCTTCGATATAATTCCTTGTCTCCGTCACGTCCAGAAGAAGAAGCACATATCCTTTGTTCCGTCCAAACCGATCCGGAATCTGTTCCACATGCCCCTGATAAAAAGAATCGTTTAAACAGAATTCTTCCTTCACTTCTTTCCCCAGCATATCCTGCGGAAATCCCTCTAACTCCTCAATGTTTCTGCCAATCACATGGCTGCCCAGTTCTGGAAAAATATTGGCAGCGGCAGGATTAAAACTTACAATCCTCTTTTGTTCATCCAGGGCGATTACGCCATCGCCCATGCTGTTAAGCAGGATTCCCGCCGCAAGTCCGCGAAAGTCATAAACCTTCCTGCTCCATATCAGGATTACCACAATGGACAGAATGGTTCCCAGCGTAAACGGCGTCGGATCGTATATGTAGGTCAGTTTCATGCAATAGGAGCCCAGCGCCACAACCGGCAGAAAAGAAAGCGCAAGAATCAGCCTGTACTTGCGCTCCGCAGCATACTGCGGATTCTTGATACAGGCTCGAATCAGCGCATATATAGACAGGGTATAAGGCACAACCGTGCCGCAAAGCAGAAATACCCAGTACCCAGGTCCGTAGTCCAGACTCAGGTACCCATGCCCCTCTTCTGTTACCAGCCATTTTATCTGGCGATAATAGAAATTATGTATATCACAGGTAAATACAAGACCTAAAATAAATACGTCAATCACCTTTAACAGGCTTAAGACTTTTGCCGGCTTTTTCTTATAACAGTAATTAAACATGAAATAACAGTAGCTGATTGGGACTGCAAGGGAACCCATATACTGTACTTTCACGGCAACAATGGCTGCCTCCAGCCCCGGCGCTGTCAGTTCCAACAGATATCCGGCATTCTGTATCAGCGAACCCAAAAGAAAATACTGCATCAGTTTCTGTTCACTCGAAACATCTCCTTTGAACAAAAGCACTAACGCAACGGCAATCATGCAGATTGCGAATACGCCCAGCCCAAGAAAAAAACTGCTCATAATCTGATTTCACCCCACTGAAAACATTTCATAACTCTTTTTAAATCATCCTAATAATATCAGCTATTTTTATATTTGTCTATATTTTGAATTTTATATTTGGCATAACAAGCGATTTCACGTTACTGTCCACTCATGATTGTTCGCAGGTAGTTCTTTGCCAAGATACTGGAATTCATCCAGGACAAGGATGGGCTTTGTGTCAAAGTCTTTGTCCATTATGGCTTTGAAAAGGATGTCCCAGTTGTTTATGGCAGCATCACGCTGGAATC
>CAJUOE010000053.1 GCA_910587895.1 uncultured Lachnospiraceae bacterium | reverse complement strand
TGATAAATATGTGGTTAGATTTTTTTATAACAGAGCAGACAGAGTTATTGTATTATGTGATTACGCAAAAGATGATATGTATAGAAATTATAGGGTCGCCAGAAAAAAAATGGTTAAAGTCCCCAATCCTGCTTTAATAATTGATATATGTGGGTTGGAAAAAGAATGGGAATATGGAGATAAGGTGATTGTAGCCGTTGGCAGGTTAGGATGGCAACGCATTTTCCACCTTTATTGCACAAAATTACGGCGCCAGAAAAGAAACGCGCATACGCGCCGGCCTGCGTGGCGCAGTCACGGCAGCGCTGATTTTCTGTATCGCCGTATCATTGATGGTGGACATATTTGCCAGGCCATTGATGCTGTTGTTTGTAAATGCCAAAGAAACTGCTATCGTGGCGGAAGGCGTGCGCTATCTGCGAATTGAGGGAACATTCTATTGTGGCATTGGCTGTCTGTTCCTGCTCTATGGGCTCTATCGGGGCCTTGGCAAACCGGGCATGTCAGTTGTCCTCACAATTTTTTCCCTGGGAACACGCGTTGCACTGGCTTACATACTTTCCGCCATTCCTGCCATCGGCGTGGTCGGAATCTGGTGGTCCGTACCAATTGGCTGGTTTCTGGCGGATGTAATTGGATTTGCCTATTACGCCAAGATTCCATGCGTCAATACAGAATCTCCCCGGTAAGCTCCGCCAGCGTATTTTCCCCCCAGCTGTAATTATTCAAGTAACTGCCCTTAAATGTTTGCGCATACTCTTCCCTGCCGGTAAGGTAATCGTACAAATCACACTGCACATTCTCCGTGACAATGCGGCGTTTGCCATCCACCGTCTCCATGACGTCCGAAATGCCGTACTCTTCCAGGGTATTCTTTAGCCGAAGCGCAACCTTGCGATATCTTGAGAGCGTGACTGGATTCACGGGTTCATCCTCCCACAGGAAACTGATTGCTTCCTCTGAAGAGATATAGCCGCCCCGGCGGTCCACCAGCAACGCAAATAATTCCTTGGCTTTCTTATTGCGAAACGCAACGGCCTTCTCGCCCACAAAGACGTCAAAATATCCAAATGTGCGGATGGAAACAGTTGGAACGTGTAGCGGATTCCTGTCTGCCTCCGTTTTCTTATCATCCAGATGGTAAAGCATAATATATCTCGGGGATAAATCGTCGGAAGACTTCTGGGAACAGATTGCCTTGATGCGCCGTTTCGTCTCCGTCTTCACATCATAATAGGTAAATTCCGCCTCGCCGCTCTCTAATATCTTTACAAATTTCTCATAATCAAAATCACTGCCCTCAACAAATTCCCTGATGGGCGTGCGCCGTTCCATTAAAGGGAGCCATTCTTCCTTCGTAAATCCAAAAAATCCGCAGACATTATCGCTTGCATACAATGGCGTCACGTATGCGCCCTCCACCATGAATGCGGCTATGCCGTCCGTATAATGCATTGCCAGTTCCTGCATATTTTCCTTTAGAAATGCATTTTCATCCCGCAGCGCATCCGCCTTCGCTGCATCCGGCATGGATCTGCAGCAATAAAGGCTGACAGACTCATCCATTTTCAGGAAAATGCCCTGATACAGTTTAATATCTCCATTCGAAGAATGTGATTTGTAAGCAATCTGGGGTGGTTTATTATCTGATGGCGAGAGTTTTTGCTGAAAAAAATCCCGGAAAAACAGGCGTACCTTCTCTCGATCCTCAGAGACGACAGAGCCGGCAATCCATTTTTCCGTTGCATGTTCCATCTGCATGGACACATTCTCCAGCCATTGGAACATCGGAGAATGATTGCTGTACAGGCATTTGACGGTACTGGTCTTTAAATTATACGCAAAAATTTTATCATAGACGTCCATCAGCGCCCGGAGGTAACGTTTGGTCTCATTTTCCTTCTTCGCCTGATATTTCTTCGTCACATCCACACAGACGCTTTGAAATTCCTCTATTCCCTGCTCATTGACGCTCTTTGTAATCCAGCCAAACACATATGCCTTCGTTCCATCACAGCAAAGCAGCTCCATTTCGCCCACAGCCGGAACCTCGGCAGAATGCACGTGTTTCAGGCAGCGGGCGAGCCTGCGGCGTTTTTCCATGGGAACCATCAGAAAAATATCGTCCTTGTAGAGTTCCAGGTAATCCAGCTCGCCGTTTCGGTTTCCCGGTATGCGCAGGATTTTCTTCATCTGTTCATTGATATATGTAATCCGTGGATGATTCTCACAGGTATACTTTATGACTCCTCCGGGAATCTCAAGATGAACCGGCTCTGCCAGGCCATCCTCACGGATTCCGGTTATATTATAGTTTGCGATGCCCTGCATACTCTCTGGTTTATTATTCATGGCGTCTCCTATCGTTTTCCGGGGGATTCATTTCTTCGCTCCCTCCTTAGGACAAGTATATGATCTCCCCGATACAAGCCCTAAGGCATCCTCCCAACTTCGTTGGGTCCCTCCTTAGGACAAATTATACCATAATCTCTCCGATATAACACGATAAAAATTTCCCCAGTCACATGGGTTTACTATCCGTTACACAAACAATGAAGGAAAAATACTTGCAAATTTCCGTAACCACTTCTTTTTGATAAAAAGAAACCCTGACCACAGCAGGCCAGAGTTCCTTTCTTAAATTGTAACTATTCCTTTACCTGCAGCAATTCCAGAACCTTCTGCCTTGTCACCTGCACCGCCGCAGCAGCAGCGCCGCAAATGCCTCCCAGAAGGTAGAGTCCAAAGCAGGCAGCAAGCATATCCCAGCTCCTTGCAAACAGGCCGGGGCTAAACAGGGCAATCCCCCCTGCCATCAGAATAATTCCGGCAATGCTTATGATGACCTGCTCAAACATGAGCATACAGCGGACGCGTTTCTTAGTGGCGCCAAGGATGCGCAGAAACGCCGCTTCCTGCGCCGACTGCAGGATAACTAATAGCGGCACGAATATACCAATCAACACGGCGGCAACCACGGCAATCGGGAAAAGCACCTCTAAGAGTTCCTGGATCCGCGTGATATTTACAAGCCCTTCGGAATCTATCGTGTATGCTGCGTATGGCGCATACACGATTCTACGGTTCATCTCCTCTTCCAGCAAGGTTTCGAGGTCGCTGACCCGGTCATTGTCCGCCAGCAAAAACTCACATTTGTCAAACATGAAATCCGCGCCGTACAAATTTGTCAAATCATTCCGTATCCCTGCAAAGACTCCGTGATCCAGGGTTTCATCCCCGGAATCTACGATGCCGATAACCTGATACGGCTTATAACCATTTTCCAAAGACCCTGCCTCGCCCTTTTTTTCCGCATTCAGGAGCATGTAATACAAGGATCCCGACAACATGCCAATCTCATCTCCCAGCCCAACATCAAACTCCTCGGCAAATTCTTTTCCCACCAGGCACAGCGGTCCGGTTCCCTCAAAGGAAGAAACGTCATAGCCATCGGCATAGTCTACGGTACATTTGTCGCCCAGATAACGGACAAGGTCGTTCGAAATGTACAGGAAAATATTATCATCAGTTCCCTGGACATGCACATCAAGCGTATGGCGGCAGTAAAAATCCTTTACCAGCGGCGAATTTGACAGGCTTACCACCGAGGTATATGCATATTGAGTCGCCTCTGTCTTTACGCCATACTGATAATAGGCGTCCTGATAGATATACCTTGCCAGCACAGACATACCGATGCCGCCCGTCAGCACAACCGCCAGAATCAGCGACACCGCTGTTTTTCCAATGCCCCTTTTCATATGGCGCAGGATATAGGACAGGACATGGCGGACTGCACTGTAATTTCCCCGCGGAACTTCTTCGATAACGGAAATCTGTGCAAGGTCAAACCCGGTGGGCGCTTTCTGGAAATCCTCTATCTCCGGCAATGCTTTCTTTCGCGCTTTCCTCTGCGCTGTGCCCTCCTGCAACAATTCCAGCGGCGGCGTCTTTTTCATTTTCCACAGGAAAGAATACGTCGCCAGCGAAATAAATAAAAGCTCAGAAACAATGCACAGGACGACCACGCCGACCGGAAGGGTCGTATCCAAAACATAATCCCCGGACACGTTTTCCATAAGCCCGGTCAGCGTCTTTGCCGCAATCTGCCTGGCATAGAAAAGCCCCGATACGCCGCCAAGCGGCACGGCAAGCGCCGACAAAAAAGCAAACGGCATGACGACGGAACGTCCCGCCCTTCTGCCGGGAACGCCCAGGGTGCGCATGATGGCATAATTTTTCCTGCTCCTGCCGACATATAGATATACCGCCAGGGTTAATGCGAGTAGCGCCCCCACGACGTATAATACCAGGGTCAGAAACAGCGTCTGCGTGCCTCTCTGGAAACTGTCCTTCACGTCCATCCATCCATCGTCCGAATAGTCCAGCTGCAAATCCAATTCTTCCGCAAATGCCTCGGCTGCCTCTAAAAACCCTTCGATATCCCGGGCGTCTTCCACATAAACGCTAAAGTCCTGCCATGGCATCTCATAGTCATCCGGAACCTGCGCCTTAAGCAGTGTATCCGGCACATAAATGTAGCTTTCCGGAAAACTGTCACTCGCTCCAATAATCTTAAGCGCAACGGAATCTGAAAATTCCGGCATGTCCTTGCCTTCATATGCCCGTGCGCCGTCAATGGTGTCATAGTTGTCGTTGACGCAAATCTTGTCACCCAGCTTTACGTTTATGGTATCGCCAACGGACAGGTTATGGTCTTCCAAAAAGGTTTCGTGTACATAGCAGACGTCCGTATCCCCTTTTGTAATGATGTCCGGCCCGCTATCGCCCAACGCACGCATATCCGAGGTATATATCATATCGTAGATATAGCATCCCTGCTCAATCGCGTCTACCCAGCCTTTCTCACGGTCAAAATCTTCTGTTTCCAGGTAATTGTCCGCCAATCCGTCGATCACGCGCAGATACCCCTGGTATTGCTGTACCGCACCCGAACCCTCGAAATAAAAACCGACTGGCGTATCCGATGTAAATCCGGCATAATGCCCAAGGACAAAGCATCTGCTGCCTTCCTTGATACTGTCAAAAAATTCCCGGGTATAAGGGGATTCGATATAATAATTATCCCCCAAAGGCGCCTGCTCCAGCTTAAGCGAAGTTCCGATACCAAGCTCTTCTTCATCCTTTTCACAGGCGATCACCTTCACGTCATCGAATTTCAGCCGTACATGGCCTTCCAGGATGTCATCTCGCGTATCATCCTCATACCCGGCGAACGTACCCTCAAATACGATCGGAATGTAGCGGGACAAGGTCTCATATTCAAGCGGACGCTTATAATCCTCCACCAGCCCTGCCGTCATATACCTTGTGTCCGAAAGCGTAACCCCGGGCAACGAGGCAAATTCTTCCAGCTTTTGCTCCGACGGCCATGGCTTGTCCGGCACTTCCTGCTTTTCCTGATAACCTTTGGCTCCCATTTTATTCCTGGTTTCAACATACGCCACATCATAATATAAATCTCTCACTTCGTTGTTCAGGCTGGCAACGCAGTGATAATTTCCTTCCATGCTCTTCGTGCCCTGCATGGTAATGGCGTAATCCATGACCCGCGAAAACAATGCGAATGTAGCGGCCACGACCAGAAGGAACGTCAGCAGCGTCTTTATGGGGGAGCGAAAAAGCATTTTTAGCGACATAGATTTTTTCACGATATCATCTCACTTTCTTCTAAAGCGGTCTTTGCGGCAATTCCTGCCATCATGCCTTATTCTACAATCCTAAGCTCTCCGTCCCTCATCCTAAGCGCCACATCCGCCGCCTCGGCAACCTCCATGTCATGCGTAACGATGATTACGCAGTAGCCCTTCTCATGCGCAAGGCTGCACAGGATGTCAACGATGTTCTGCGTATTCGCGCCGTCCAGGTTTCCGGTCGGCTCGTCGCCCAATATAATTTTCGCGTTGGAGGCAAGGCTCCTGGCAATCGCCACGCGCTGCCGTTCCCCACCGGAGAGTTTGGAGGGAAAACGGTTCATCTGCTCTTTTGTGATGCCTACGCCCTCAAGAAGTTCCGCTGCCCTGGGCTTTGCATCCTTTGGCGACACGCCGCACAGCTCCATGGGGAAACAGACATTTTCCATGACCGTCATCAGCGGAAATAAATGGAACGCCTGGAATATCATGGAAATACTCTCCCTGCGGTAACGGTCAAGATTCAGCCCCTTAAGGCTGTCGCCGTCAAAAGCCACCTCTCCCTCTGTGGGAAGGTCCAGCCCCGCCAACAGGGACAGAAGCGTGGACTTGCCGGAGCCGGAAGGACCCACGATGGCATAGACATTCCCTTCCTCGAAAGCACAGGAAACATCTGATACGGCTTTCCCATGTGCATTTTTATATTGATAAGATACATTTGTTAAAGTTAAAGCTGCCATATATTTTCTCCTTTTTATTCCTTTACTTGTAGCAATTCCAATGCCTTATGCCTTGTCACCAGCACCGACGCTGCGATCGCGCCGCAGGCGCCGCCCAACAGATACAGCCCCCAGCAGAAGGCAAGTGTCTTAAGGCTGCCTGCAAAAATTCCCGGGCTGTAGAGGACAAACAATGCTGCCACAAGGATGATTCCTGCCATGCATAAGAAAACCTGTTCAAACACCAGCATACAACGGGTACGTTTCTTCGTAACGCCCAGGATGCGTAAAAACGCGGCCTCCTGCGCCGATTGTAAAATCACCAGCAATGGACCGAACACCCCGATCAGCACGGCGGCGGCAACGGCAATGGGAAAGAGCGAATCCAGCAGGGTACGGATGCGCCGGATATTGGAAAGCCCTCCGGTATTAATACGGTAATCCGGTCCCGGGGAATAGACGACGCTCTTGTCCCGCTCCTGTTCCAGCAAAGCATCCGTCTCGTCCACCTTATCGTTATCCGCCAGGACAAATTCACATTCCGCCACATCAAAGTCCATGGAAAACAGCCGTTGCAAATCACATCGGATTCCTGTGAAAATCCCCTTGCTGATATTTGCATCCCCGGAGTCTACAATCCCTATCACCTTATATGGCTTATATCCGGATACGTCCCCCCCTGTGGATACGCCTTTTTCAAGCATCGTATAGAGCAGGCTTGAGAGGATGCCTATCTCATCTCCGGGAGAAACGCCAAGCTTTTCAGCCGTTTCCTTTCCGACCAGACATACTTGTGCAGTGCCTTCAAAAGCGGATATATCATACCCTTCGGCATAATCCACGGTGCAGTCTCCCATATATCGCATGAGGTCGTTGCTGATCGACATGATGATATCGCTGTCCGAACCTTCTACTCGTATGGCAAAGCTGTCATGACAGTATAAATCCCTGATCAACGGCGAATTTGCCAATGCCCTTACGGATGTAAGGGAAAACGCCGTTGCCCTGCCCCTTACACTCTGCTGATAATAGGCATCGCGGTATGTAACCTTTGCCAGCACGAGCGTCCCAATGCCAGCTGCCAGCACAACTGCCAGAATTAACGATACTGCCGTCTTTGCCATGCCGCGGCGCATATGGCGCCGGATATAGGCGGTTACATGGCGTACAGCCCCATAACTTCCCCGCACGATTTGTTCCCCGGCAGCGGAAAGTTTCGAAAAATCTGCTTTTGCTAACGGCGTCTGTTCCATCAGGTCTATAGGCCCCGCCTTTTTCTTAGCCGCCTTTTTCCGTGTACCTTCCTGCAAAAGTTCCAGCGGCGGAGTATGCTTCATGCTGCGCAGGAAAGAATAAGCAGACAGGGAAACAAATAACAATTCCGCCAGCAGGCAGAGAAGCATCACGCCAACCGGCAGCGTCGCATTCGGAACATACCCTATAGGCGCGCTGTCCGCCATCCTTTCAATCGTCTTAGCCGCCGTGCCCTGCGCATAAGAAATCCCCGTTATGCCGCCAATAGGCGCAGCCAATACAGATACTGCCACAAACGGCAGTATCACAGAGTGCTCCGCCGCTTTGCCGGGAACGCCCAAAGTCCGCATAATCGCGTATGTTTTCTTGCTGCGCCCGATATACAGGTACACGGCAAGGAACAACGCCAGTACCGCCCCTGCGACATATAGAAAGGTAGTCAAAAAGGCCGTCAGTTCTCCCATCCGCAGGCTGTCCTTCACTTCCAGCCATCCCCGGTCTCCATAGTCCAGGTCACAGCCTACCGTTTCCACAAACTCTTCGGCGGCCTCATGGAACGCCTCTATATCATGGGCGTCCTCGACAAAGAGTGAAATTTCGCCAAACTCAGGCTCCATTTTTGCAATTTCCTCCGGCATGAGAGAAGATGACAGATAAATCGTATTGTTATCCATCGGGTATACCGCATTTTTATCCGGATCCGTATAGGCGCCGACAATTGTAGCATCTACGGTTTTCACATATTCCGGTATCTTTCCGGGATAAAGAACTTCCCTCTCCTCCTCTGTATGTGTGACCGCAAATGCTCCGAGGAAATCGTGATAAACCTGGTCACCCAGCCGCACGCGGATGCTGTCTCCAACGGACAGCCCATATTCTTCCAGAAACTCCGCGCTTACGACACAGGCGTCTGTATCTTCCTGCGTAAAATAGCGGCCTTCACAAATTATGGATTCCGATGCTGTCGTACGCATATCCCAGGCATACTCGACGTCAAACACATGCTGATTATGTTCAATTGCGTCCAGCCAGGACTTCTGGAGGGCAAACGATTCCGTCTCCAGATAGTTCTCCGGCTCGCCATCTATGACGCGCAAAATTCCTTCGCCCCAATCCTGTGGGTAACAAATGATTCCGGAATAGCCATCTGATTCACGCCGTCCTCCCTGATTTAACGCCAGCATCAGGCATCTGCTCCCTGTCTTCAGATTCTCATAATACGCGCGGGTATAGGAAGATTTCGCGTAATACGTATCCCCCAGGGGAATATTCCTTATCGTAAAAGACTTCGGAACCTCAGGTCCGCCCTGACAGCCAAGAACCTTAACGTCGTTAAATTTGAGCGTGATGTGGTCACGCAGAAGGGATGGATTGCTGTACTCATCCTCATACCCTTCATATGTACCCTCAAACAAGAGATACCCCCAGGAACGATCCAGCCTTTTATAGTCCTCCACACGCCCTGCCGTCAGGCAGTTTCTGTCTACAAGCGTCACGCCAGGCAATGATTTAAATTCCTCCATCTGTTCCTTCGTCGGCTCCGGTTTCTGCTCCATCTTATGCATGAAACCATAACTTGTTCCCGTTGACCCATCCGGCGAATCGACAGACTCTGCAAAAACAAAGCTGCTCGGCACATAATTACTGAGACCTGCAACGGCATGGTAAAAGTCTTCGACCTCCTTATTCTCCCGCATGGTGACGGCAAAGTCCGTAACGCGGGAAAACAGTGCGAACGAAGCTGCTGCAATCAACAAAAACGTCAACAATGTCTTCATTGGAGCGCGCAGCATTTGTTTGAAAGCAATTGATTTCTTCATAATCTCCTTCCTCTCCAATCTGATGTATTTCCTGCCCTGTGAGTGCGCATATTAAAACACCCAGGCAGGATATACAAATATCTTACCTGAGTGTTGCGTCTTACTTTCACCAAAGTTGTGTCAAAGTTGTAAAATTGTAAACCTATGGTTTTTCGTTCCCCTGCGCCTCATGCCGCACCCCCAGCCTCATGGTCATTACCACGCTCTTTCTTTGAATCCCGTTTGGATCAACCAGCTCCCGATCGAAATCGGACAGATCCTTTCGATAGCCGGATCCCTCATAACGTGCAAACTCCATTCGTGCGCACAGCCGGCTGTTCTCTTCCTCCCAGACTGCCCTGGTTCTTCCTTTATTACACACTGCGCCCTTATGGTAGGGCGTGAGCTTGTTAAACTCCAAAAAGTTCCTCAACTTCCAGTATGGCATATCATCCGGCAAACTCTCATAAATCTTAATCTCCGACTTCCAGATTCCTGCGGTTACAGCATTCACATACAAGACCGCCTCCAAGGAACGGCTGGAAAGCTGCACCTTCCAGAAACTATAATATGGTTTTTCCTGCACCTCCTCCGGTTTTGCCATTGTACCAAGCGTCGCAAATACGGAACCCATCTGGGAATCCACGTTCCTCTCCCAGTCATAACTTTCCAGCTCCATCTGCGTAAGCCACGCTTTCGCCGTTTTCACCGCATCCTGCATGGAAAGCTGCCCATTTACCGGGGCATGAACCGTCATTCTGTCTTCCCAATTCTGTATCACCTCCACTATCGTATCCGCAGGAATATTATCCCGCTCCTGCCATCCGTCACCGACGCTTTCCGCCACAATTTCCCTGCCCGTATATAGGAGCTGGTGTTCCCGCCAGTGCAAAATCAGGTTCATCCCCTCCACGCTGCCCAGAGAAAAAACTGCTGCCAGGAACACGGCAATGATTGTATATTTATATGTTTTCTTCATCTCTGCCTCCTTCTGCCCGGACGAAGGTCAGGCAGATTACCGTTCCCGTCTTCCCATCGCTGTCTATCTCCATCTTTGCTCCATGGTTCTCTGCAATCTTCGCCGCCAGCGCCATTCCAAGCCCGGCGCCATGCTGCTTGCGTGAGCGCGATTTGTCCACCATATAAAAGGCCTCTGTAATCCTTCCCAGCTCTTCTCTGGGGATTCCCCGGCCATTATCCCTGATTATAATCCGGTAGCAATCCTCCTCTGCCCCGCCGCTTATCCAAAGGTCCTTGCTCCCCGCCTTGACGGCATTGTCCGCAAGGTTCAATATCAGCGTCTTAAACAGGTCAAAATCCACCCGGATCATGCCCTCCTCAAACTCCATATGCAGGGTGGCGCCGTACTTTTCACATAACGGCTCGATTCCCTGGCGCATATTCTCAAACATAAGCGGTACGCTCATTTCTTCCAGCAGAAAATCCTGCCTGTCCAGCACAAACAAATCCATCAGTTTCAGGGACAGCGCCTCCAGACGCATCCCCTCATCCAGTATATATTCAGCGGCTTTCTTTACTTCCTCCCGCGGCAGCTCGCGCTGATAAAGCATATCGGCATAGCCAATCACAGAAGTCATCGGCGTTTTCAGCTCGTGGGCAAAATTTGCCGTAAAGTCCTCTTTCTGCCGTACCATGTCCGACAGTTGCGCAATCTTATCCTCCACCTGCTGCGCCATATCGTTAAAACCTTCCGCCAAATCGCTAATCTCATCCTTGCCTTTCGTCTGGATTCTCTGCGAATAATTACCCCCGGCAATACTCCCTGCAGCCTCCCCCACCTTTCGGATAGGAGAGGTGAGTACCTTCGTCAGAAAAAAAATAACAGGAAAGCTGAGGCACAATATGATCAGGTACATCCTCTGGAAATAAACCATCATGCTTCTCTGGCTGTCTACCGCGGCGCTGACATCTGTCTGCGTAATCATGTTTACCCTGCCTTCGCCCTGACGGACAAAACCAAACGCAAAAATATAATGTCTCCCATCCTTTTCATATGTCTGCAAAGTAACTTTCCCTTCATCAATTATTTCATTATAGGCATAACTGAAAAAAATGCGCTCTCCATCCTTTTCACCGACATACGTCGTAATATGATCTATCTCGCCTTTTTCATTCCACACCTTCGTTTCCAGCATATCTATACCGGGATAGTAAATTTCATAGTCAGTATCGCCTCTTCCACTCAGGCTTACCGGTACTGTAAAGTTTCTTTGAATCGCCTCATAATTATTTTTGTTTCTGAGGAAAAAATCATCGCCTGAATACAGTATGGACTGCAGGATATAGCGGTTGTACTGATAATCCTGTAATGCAGACTTTTGCTGCTGTGCCATCACATTCTCATAGGAATAATTGATGAGCAGAAATCCCGCAGCCTGGAAGGTAATGCCAAACACCACGACAAAACACAAAAATATTTTATGGAACAGTTTCATTTCCCATCCTCCAGCCGGTATCCAATGCGAAATACCGTCTTAATATAATCCTCCCAGCCCAGTTTCCGCCTGAGGCGCTGGATATGGGAATCCAGCGTACGCGTATTTCCCATATACGGCTCCCCCCATACCTTCTCATACAGCCTGTCACGGTACAGGGCGATATTCTTATTCCGTATCAGCTCCGCCAGTAAGTTGAATTCCTTCACCGTAAGCTCCACCGGCTGCCCGCCTTTCGCAACTGTCCTGGAATCCATGTCAAGCTCCACATTGAGAAAGGTCAGCTTCTCATTTCCTTTATGGCACCTTCGAAGCAGCGCCTCCACACGGGCAAGCAGCTCCCCGACCTGAAACGGTTTGACGATGTAGTCGTCCGCACCAAGCTTCAACCCCCTGATTCGATCCTCCACCCCGCCTTTCGCCGTCAGGAAAATGACCGGCGTACCCATCGGTTTCACGTATTCCAGCAGCTCATAACCGTCAACCTCCGGCAGCATGATATCCAAAAGAATTAAATCGTAATTTACTTTTTCTATGTAATCCGCCCCTTCCCTGCCATCCGAGGCACAGGTGCATTCATATCCCGCAGCCGCCAGGTTGACCTTGATTAAATTTGCTATGGATGCGTCGTCTTCCACAATCAGGACTTTCATTGCAAAACCTCCAATTTTCTTATTTGTTCATTGTACCACGAACATACAACATAATAACAGGGGAAATTTTGACAACTTTTTTAAATCTTGTAATCTTTGCCTTCTTTTGATATGATAAGCATAGGTTATTATTAGCGAAAGAAGGGGAAAAGGATGGTATACGAATTTGAAAATAAAAAGATCAATCCCAATATAAAGACAGGCCAATTATTTCAAATACACGGTATGGAAGATTACTATTTGGGCGTAACATTTAGATATCATGCAAAAACATGGAATGGTTGTGTGCCAATTAAGTCGAAATATCAAGGAACCAATATTCCCCTTACATATGATGATGTAAAAGAATGGGTATTATATTGTTATACAGAACTAGATCCCGGAAAGAATCATGTATGGCAAAATGAACAACGTCAATACTGGGAAAACAGACAGGCATTTGATACACAAGCTGTATTTGACGCTTTAAATGGAAACGATGCCATGACAAAATGGCAATGCAGAAAATGCGGACCAGTTCCACAGGCTAACCCACAAGCGGGAGCTCGGATAAAAAAATTGCGGGAAAGCGGATATTATATCGCAACAATGAAAAGAGATTGCCCTACGTGCGGCAAAAAAGAATTTTTTGACCTCTTAATCAGATTGCCAAGAAAAGCCGCAAATAATGAGAAACGATTTTCCATTTCCGTTAGCCTTCAAAATAAGATCAAATCCGTATTGCCGTTGCGAGATGCGTGCCTTGATTCCCCACAAAAGGCCTCAGAATTGATTATCGACCATAAGTTTCCATCTTCTCGATGGGTTAATGGAGAGACAGTTAATGAAACCACAATGCCGGAAGAGGAGATAAAGAAGAAATTCCAACTCCTGACAAACCAAACAAATCTTCAAAAGGAAAGATATTGCAAGAAATGTGTTTCTGATGGAGTACGGGGAGATTTCTTTGGTATTAAGTGGTTTTATGAGGGTGATGAACAATGGAGAGGGACATCAAAAGCCGATGAGACAGGGTGTGTTGGCTGCTGCTGGTACGATTTAAATGAATGGAAAAAACAATTTTACGATTACCTAGAAAAAAAGAAATAAAAATATTGCAGTGCGAACAAATGTTTGCTATAATAAAATTGTGCCAACATATAAATGTTGCTATTAGCATCAGACAGGCTTATGAAAGGAGAGGTCACAATGATTCGGACAGTTGGAAGTATTTGTTCAGGAATTGAGGCTGCTTCTGTTGCATGGAAACCATTAGGATTAGAATTTAGCTGGTTTTCAGAAATTGCGCCATTCCCATCAAGAGTATTATATGAAAAATTTCCTGAAATAAGAAATTTAGGAGATATGAATAATATTCCAGAAGCTTTATTGGAAGAAAAAATATGTGCACCGGATCTAATTTGCGGTGGAACCCCTTGCCAGGCATTTTCCTTAGCAGGTGGCCAAAAAGGGCTTAATGACGAGCGTGGAAATTTAACATTGAAATTTGTTGATATTATTGAGGCTAATGATAAAATCCGGGAAAAGAACTCTCAAGAACCATGCACTGTATTTTGGGAGAATGTAGAAGGCGTACTTACCGATAAAACGAATGCATTTGGCTGTTTGATTTCATCATTAGCAGGATTAGATACAGAAATTTCCATGAAAAAATGGTCAAACGCCGGTTTGCTGGAAGGTCCAAAAAGAAATGTTGCATGGAGAGTTTTAGACGCCAAGTATTTTGGATTGCCACAGCAGAGAAGGCGGCTCTATGTATTAGCCGGCGGAAAGGAATTTCATCCGGAAGACGTATTGTTTGAAATCCATGACGATGAGTTTAAGGAATATCCTAGGGAATCCTTGATTTTTGAAAAAGACGGACATATGTTCGAAGTATTCCGTGAGTATTCAGATTGTCTGTATTCTGCGTATGGAACAAAATGGAATGGGAATGCAGCCGCTTATAACGGTTCCTTATTTGTAGTGCAGGATCAACAGATAAGACGGTTTTCCCCACTAGAATGTGAACGGTTAATGGGATTTCCAGACAATTATACGAACATCAAAGACGCAAAGCGCACAAACAGATATCAAGCCATTGGCAACTCATGGGCGGTTCCGGTTGTTGAATGGATTGGGAAAAGGATGATCTCTGATGGGCATAGTCATCAAATTCATATAGCGAAAAAAAATTTGATAAACAGCATGACTGTTTATGAATATCATAACGCTATTTTATATGATTTTAGCGATGGAATTATTGCAGCCAAAAGTCAGACACTGATCAATTGCACAGAGAAACCCGAAGATTGTATTTTTAGGACTTTGCGGGAAATTGTTTCAGGCGACGCACCGAAAGAAATTTATATCTCTGCCGTTGGATGTTCCGGTATCATACGGCGTAAATACGAAAGAAATTTATGTATAAATGACAGATTGGAGCAGGCGTTGCTCAGAGGTGCAAGAATGATGTCTGAAGAAGAGATAGAACAAAAATCCCGAATACAGCCAAGAGGAAAATACAGCCGCAATAAGAAAGTGGTATATGCTTAAGAACAAAGCGGGCAAGCTAACTTTAACTCCCCAAGCCCCTCAAGATTGAGGGGCTTGCACACTTTGACGCACCGTGTACAATTGTGAAACAATATATGCCTTTTGTGCGGATGCGCATATTATTTTTTCTTATTGTCATGCTTTAGCCTTTTCCACCCTTCTCTGTACGTTTTTCTGTATTTTCCCGCTGATGGTCTTGGGCATTTCGTCCACAAATTCCACCAGGCGGATCCACTTATATTCTGCAAGCTTCTGATTGCAGAAATCTTTGATTTCCAGTTCAAGCTCACGGGATGGGCTGTGTTTTTTATCCGGCACAATGATGGCCTTAATCGCCTGCCCGCGCAGTTTATCGGGAACGCCGATGACGCTGCACTCCACAACCGCAGGATGTTCCATAAGAACATTTTCCACTTCATAAGGCCCTACGCGGAAACCTCCGGTTTTGATAATGTCGTCGAAACGTCCATGGAACCAATAATGTCCGTCCTCGTCCCTGTATGCCGCATCCCCCGTATGGTATACGCCGCCGCGCCACACATGGCGGTACTGCTCTTCATTGTCGAGGTATCCGCAGAACACGCCGACCTGTTTTCCATGTTCAGGAGGAACAATCACAACCTCGCCGATTTCGCCATCCGGCACAGAATTTCCGCGCTTGTCGCGTAATTCAATGTTATAAAATGGAGAGATGCATCCCATGGAGCCCTCCACCGCCTCCTGCCCCTTAAAATTCCCCATCAAAAGCGTAGTCTCTGTCTGTCCGTATCCCTCGCAGAGCGGCAGTCCTGTGCGCTCCGTGAATTTATGGAATACCTCGGGCGCCAGCATTTCTCCCGCCGTGGAGGCATGTTTCAAGGTCGGCATATCCGGGATCCCTTTGCGCACAAGGTAACGGTAAACCGTGGGCGGTGCGCAGAAAGAGGTTACGCCGTAGCGGTTGATGACCGCCGTAAGCTGCTTGGGTTCAAAATTATCAAAATCAAATACCATAACCGCACTGCCAACAAGCCATTGCCCATAGAGCTTGCCCCAGGACGCTTTCGCCCATCCGGTCTCTGCAACCGTGAAGTGCAGTCCGCCATCCTCGGCCTGCTGCCAGTATTTTGCTGTCACGATATGCGCCAGCGGGTAGGTAAAGTCGTGGATGACTCCCTTGGGATAGCCGGTCGTGCCAGAGGTGAAATAAATCATCATCGGATCGTCCGCCTGCGTTTCCACACGTGCAAAATCGGTGTCCATTTCCTGCATTTTTGTGCTCAGGTTCTGAAAGCCCTCCACGTCCTCCTGCACACACCAGAGCTGTGCCGGAACCCCAGACTGCAAAAGGGCGGACTGGATGGTCTGTGGTACGTCGTCCTGAGGCGTGCATACGATCGCTTTTACCTTCGAGGCTTTGATGCGGTAAATATAATCGCTCTCGGTCAGCATATGGGTTGCCGGAATCATAACCGCTCCCAGCTTATGAAGTGCAATTGCCGCAAACCAGTATTCATAGTGGCGTTTCAATACCAACATCACCCGGTCGCCTCGTCCGATGCCGGCATCTGCAAATACATTTGCGATCTGATTGCTGTAACGTTTTACATCCGCAAAAGAAAAAATATGCTCTTCGTTTTCGGTATTGCACCAGACAATCGCCCGTTTCTCCGGAGTTTCCTCTGCGATAACGTCAACCACATCATAAGCAAAATTAAAGTTATCGGGATACTGAAGCGTAACTTTTTGCAGATTTCCCTCTCTATCGGTAATTTCCGTACAAAATTTTTGATATATCATGCTTTTACTCCTTATTTACCGCGTCTGCACCGATACGGCGGAAACGCTCATAACGTTTGCCAATTAAATCCAGGTCGCTGGACAGCTGTCCCAGTTCCTCCACCAAAAGCGTACGGATATTATCGTAAAATTCTTTCTTTCCCAGATCCTCTTCCGACAGAATCCGCTCTATCACACCAAGGCTTTTGGCATCCTCGGACGTAAGTTTCAGCCTTGCTGCCGCAACTTCCGCCTTCGCCGCATCCTTCCAGAGAATGCTGGCGCAGCCCTCCGGCGAAATCACCGAATAGACGGAATTTTGCAGCATCCAGACACGGTCTGCAACCGCAAGCCCCAACGCGCCGCCGCTGCCGCCTTCACCAATCAAAATTGAAATGATAGGAACGCAGAGCGTGGACATTTCCATCAAATTCTCTGCAATCGCCTGCCCCTGGCCGCGTTCCTCCGCTCCAATACCACAATAGGCGCCGGATGTATCGACAAAACAGACGATCGGCCTGCCGAATTTTTCTGCCTGTTTCATCAGGCGCAGCGCTTTGCGATAACCCTCCGGATGTGCCGCACCAAAATTCCGGTAAGCACGTTCCTTTGCCGTGTGTCCTTTTTCAATGGCAATAACCGTAACCGGATTGCCGTTTAACCGCGCAATCCCGCCGACAATCGCCGGGTCGTCGCCGTACCTGCGGTCACCATGAAATTCGATAAATCCTTTAAATATATTCCTGATATAATCAAGCCCTGTAGGTCTTTGGCTGTCGCGTGCCAGTTTTACTCTGTTATAAGGTATCAGATTCAACGTACTAACCTCCATTATGAATTTTCAGAAGTTCCGCCAGTAACTTCCTCTGACTCGTCCGTGCTGCGATATAATCAATAAACCCATGCTCCAATACAAATTCCGATTTCTGGAAACCTTTGGGCAAAGACTTCTTTGTCGTCTGCTCGATTACCCTCGCTCCGGCAAACCCTACGGTTGCTCCCGGCTCCGCCAGAATAATGTCTGCTTCCATGGCAAAACTTGCCGTAACACCGCCCGTCGTGGGATCCGTCAAAACCGCCATATATAACAGCCCGTCATCGCTGTGACGTTTTACCGCCGCACTGGTCTTTGCCATCTGCATCAGGGATAAAAGCCCCTCCTGCATCCGCGCGCCGCCGGAAACCGTATAGCCGATGACCGACAAGCGGTGTTCTGTGGCATACTCAAAGAGAGAGGTGATTTTTTCGCCCACAGCGCTTCCCATGCTGCCCATCATAAAATAGGGTTCCATCACGAACAGGCAGCATTCCTGCCCGCGGATTTTGGCAATCCCACAGATGACGGCTTCCTCCTCGCCGCTGGCAGTGCGAACATTTTCCACCTTATCCCTGTACCCCGGAAAACTGAGCGGATTTTCCGCCTTCATTCCGGCATACAGTTCCTGAAAACTTCCCTTATCTGCAAGCATCTTGATGCGCTGACGCGCCTTCATCCGAAAATGATACCCACAGGGACAGACAAGACGGTTCGCCCACAGATGGCTTAACGGTATCTCCTTATGGCAGTTCGGACATTTCTTCTCCGGTTCTCCGGCGTCCTGTTGTACCAGGGCAGCCGTCCGACCGCCCTCCTCCAGCTGATTTTTCGGTTTTAAGAAATTAAGTAAAGCCATTTTGTCACCTATTACCCATAAAAGTCAAATCATAGTTACCGGATGTAAATCTCTCATCCTCCACAATACGCAATTGTTCCTCTATATTCGTAAGAATGCCGTCTATGACAAGCTCACACAGGGACGCGCGCATTTTACGCAGCGTTTCCTCCCTTGTTTTCGCAAATACGATAAGCTTTCCCAGCAGTGAATCATAGTACGGCGAAACAGTCGTTCCCGCAACCAGGCAGGTATCGAACCTTACCGACGGCCCGCCCGGAATATGCAGCATTTTAAGCGTGCCGCAGCTTCCCGCATTGATCCGGCATTCAATTGCCGAGCCCTGCATTCGGATATCTTTCTGTTCAAAATTCAGTGGAATTCCAGCTGCAATACGAATCTGCCATTTCACAAGGTCAATGCCTGTGAGCATTTCTGTGACGGAATGCTCTACCTGAAGGCGGACGTTCATCTCCATAAACCAGAAATTACCGCTCTCATCCAGCAGAAATTCCAGCGTGCCTGCGCCGACATAGCCAATTTTCTTAATGGCGTCTACGGCCCTGGCGATAATTTCCTCCCGCTGTTTTGTATGAATTGCCGGGGACGGCGTCTCTTCAATCAATTTCTGGTTACGCCGCTGCAAAGAGCAGTCCCGATCGCCGAGACAGACGGCATTTCCCTGCTCATCGGCAAGAATCTGTAATTCCACATGCCTTGCCGGAAAAATATATTTTTCCAGATATACGCTGCCGTCGCCGAATGCGCTTAAGGCTTCCGAAGTCGCCTGTAGATAGGCTTCTTCCAGATCTTCAGCCGTCCGAATCAGTCGGATGCCACGCCCGCCGCCACCGGCACAGGCTTTGATCATTACCGGATATCCGATATTGTCCGCAGCTTCCCCAGCCTCCTCCATGGAAGACACCGCTTTCGTGCCAGGAATCACATTCAGTCCTGTATTTCGAAATAATTCTTTTAAAACCGCTTTATCACTGAGCTGTTCCATGCTCTCCGGCTCGGGTCCGATAAATACAATGCCGTTTTTTCTGCATAACCGGGCGAAATGTGCATTTTCGGAAAGAAATCCGTAACCGGGGTGGATGGCCTGCGCGCCTGCAAGGATGGCTGCGCTGATAATCTGGTTTTCGTCGAGATAGCTCTCCGACGCCTCCGGCGCGCCAATGCAGTAGCTTTGGTCGGCAAGCGCGACATGAAGGGCGTTTTTATCCGCCTCGGAATATACCGCCACCGTGGCAACGCCCATCTCTTTACAGGCACGGATAATCCGCACGGCGATTTCACCGCGGTTGGCAATCAATATTTTTGAAAACATAATTATTCTCCCTGAATCGCAAAGGAAAATTCTGCCGATACACAGAGTTTATCCGCTACCGTGACCTTCCCTTCCGCAAAATAAAATGGATGTTTTGCGCGCTTGATCTGGCACCTCGTTTCGATGGTATCGCCAGGTTTTACCGGCGCGCGGAATTTCACATTGTTGAGTCCGGTGTAGACCGGCAGCTTTCCTTCGCTCATCACATCCTGCATCAGCACGCAGGCGGTCTGTGCCAGAATCTCACAGAGAATGACGCCTGGAACAATCGGATTTCCCGGAAAATGACCACGAAGGAAAAACTCGTCGCCACGGACATGATAGTGGCCAATGGCCGTACCATCCCGTTCCTCGACTTCATCCAACAGGAGCATATCTTCCCTGTGCGGCAATATTTTCATGATTTCTTCTCTGTTCATTGTCTTACCTCTTACTTTTTCATACGAAATAATTCCGTGCCGAATTCCACTACCTGATCGTTGGCTACACAGATTTCCGAAATAACGCCGTCCTCTTCGGCCGTGATTTCATTCATCAGTTTCATAGCCTCCACAATACAGAGCGTCTGTCCTTTCTTTACATGGTCGCCAACGACAACATAAGGATCTGCGTTTTCCGCGGGCGCGGCATAAAATACGCCGACAACCGGGGATTTTACACTGATATAATCCGTATCTTCCTCTGCCGTAGAAACAACAGGCGATGCCGTGTTGTCCAGAATCACTGTCTCCCTGGCTGCAACACCGGAAACCGCACGCTCCAGACGTACGCTTTTATTTCCTTCAGTAATTTCAATTCCCGTAAGCCCAAACTCCTGTAACATCCCTGCATACTTGCGAATATCTGTTTCATTCATGGCTACACCTTTCTAAAAGCAAGACAGGCATTGTGGCCGCCAAATCCAAGGGAATTGGACAGCGCCAGCGTGATGTCTGCTTTTACCGCTGTATTAGGTACATAATTAAGGTCGCAGGCTTCATCCTGCTCTTTCAGATTGATGGTCGGCGGAATGACGCCCTCGCGCAAAGCCTGCAGGCAGGCAAACGCTTCCAATGCGCCGGCTGCGCCCAGCATATGGCCGGTCATTGATTTCGTGGAGCTTACATACGCCTCATGGGCTGCTTTCTCTCCAAGCGCCTTCTTGATGACAGCCGTCTCGACCGCATCGTTCATGGGCGTCCCGGTTCCATGTGCATTGATATAGACAACGTCCTTCTCGCTATATCCGCATTCCTGCATGGCATCCTTCATCGCCTGCGCGCCGCCCCTTCCTTCCGGATGCGGTGCAGTGATATGGTATGCGTCGCAGGTCGTGCCGTAACCGCAAACTTCACCGTAAATTTCCGCTCCACGCTGCTTTGCGTGTTCATATTCTTCCAAAACAAGTGCAACTGCCCCTTCTCCGATCACGAACCCGCCTCTGCGCTTGTCAAACGGCAGGGACGCCTCATCTGGATTTTCTGCGGTGGACAATGCCAGCATATTGGAAAATCCTGCCACAGAGGATGCATTGATTGCTGCCTCCGCGCCCCCTGTGATTACCGCATCCGCATAACCATGGCGAATCATGCGCATGGCCTCACCGATGGCATTGGAACCAGAAGCGCAGGCAGTTACCGCTGGCATAGCCGTGCCGCGGCAATCATGTCGTATTGCAATCATGCCGGCCGCCATATTGGCAATCATCATCGGCACAAACAGCGGCGACACCCGGCGCGGTCCCCTCTCCATCAACTTGGTATGTTCTTTTTCAAAAGTTCCGATTCCACCGATTCCGCTGCCAAACAACACTGCAAAACGTTCCGGCTGCACCGTTCCCTCAATACCGCTTTCGTCCACCGCCTGCTGCGCCGCGCCTACTGCAAGCTGTGCATAACGGTCAGTACGCAAAACGTCATTGACGTCTAAGTATTCTCCCGGATCGAAATCTTTCACCTCTGCACCGAGCTTTGCTTTGAACTTCTCTGTATCAAACTGCGTAATGGGCGCAATACCGTTTTTTCCGGCTTTTAAGCTCTCCCATGTAACCTTTGCATTATTTCCCACAGGGGTGATGGCGCCCACTCCGGTGACAACCACTCTTCTGTTTTCACTCATAATCAATTCTCCTCCTAATTCGGAAGGCATTTAAGAAATGCTGTGCATTTGCCTTCCTACTCACAAGGTATCGGCACGCGACGCTAAATCGCAATGCCGCCGTCTACGCGCAGCACCTCGCCCGTGACATACTGTGCCGTTGCAAGATATGCCGCAGCGTCTGCAACCTCTGAAACTTCACCCATTCTTCCAAGCGGGACTGCCGCCAGCAATGGATTATCCTCCTGCTCCTGCGTCATATCCGTACGGATGAAACCGGGCGCAATTGCATTACAGCGAATACCACGTGAGGCAAGCTCTTTGGCAACGGACTTGGTAAGCCCAATCAGGCCGGCTTTTGACGCGGCATAATTGCTCTGCCCGGGATTTCCGGTAAGTCCTGACACCGAGCTGATATTGATAATGCAGCCTTCGCGGTTTCGCAGAAACATTCCGCTGCAATGACGTATCATATGGAACGCTCCCTTTAGGTTGGTATTTAACACATCATCAAAATCCTCTTCTTTCATCATCGCGCAGAGTCCGTCCCTCGTAATCCCGGCGTTGTTGACCAGGATATGCACAGTGCCGAAATCCTTTTTAATTTCAGCCACGGTATCTTTAACAGCCGCAAAATCGGAGACATCACACTGATAGGCTCTGGCGGTTCTGCCATAGTCTTCCCTGCATTTTTGACATACATTTTCCGCTGCATTATTGTTTCCCGCGTAAATTACTGCAATATCTGCGCCGAGTGACGCCAGTTTATCCGCAATTGCCGCCCCGATTCCACGGGAACCGCCTGTGACAATTGCTGTTTTTCCTTTTAACATGACTCCACCTCCGTCAGATAATCCATGACGGAACACGCCGTCACTTCCGGTGAAATTTTATGGATCATATTCGTAAGCGTCTTTCCAGGCCCAATTTCAATAAAAGTGTCAATTCCATCTTTTATCATATTTCTTACAAGTTTTTCCCACTGTACCGGATTGCAAATTTGTTTTGATAACAAACTTACTGCATCTTCCGTATATGGCTCAGAAGTTAAATTTGAATATAACTTTATTGCCATGTCCTTCATATCAACTTTTGCAAGCTCTGCCGCAAATGCATGGGCTGCCCCGTCCATAAACGGAGAGTGGAACGCACCTTTTACTTTCAGGGGAATTGCCCTTCCTCCTGCTTTTTTTACCTCCGCAGAAAATGCTTTCATCTGTGAGGCCAAACCGGAAACGCTTACCTGCCCAGGCGCATTGAAATTCACGGCGTAGACGTCCGGATATTTCTCACAGATTTCCTGTACCTGTTTGGGCGACAATTTCACAACCGCCGCCATCGCGGTATCAAACTTTTCCGCCTCATGCTGCATCAGCTCCCCACGCTTGCAGACGAGCTGAAATCCTGTCTCATAATCAAAGATATCCGCCGCCGCTGCCGCCGCTATCTCTCCGAGCGAAAAACCAGCCACTGCCATGGGGCGGTATCCTTTTTCCCGCAAAACTGCGACTGCCGCCAGTTCAAAGGCATACAGACACGGCTGCGTGTTTTTTGTCTCTTTTAATTCTTCTTCCGTTCCCTCAAAACATTGAGCGGAAGTACCGGGACGCAGGCGGTCGCACATTCCAAAGACAATGGATGCTGCCGGATATGTTTCTGCCAGCTCCTTACCCATTCCCGGATACTGGTCGCCCTGACCCGAAAAAACAAATGCTATTTTACCCATTGTGACGCCCTCCGAAGGACAGGCTCTGCCCCTTCCATAACTTCCTTTATAATCTCGCCTGCCGGCTGTTCCTGTTTTACCATCGCTGCAACCTGCCCGGAAAGGAAACATCCCTTCTTGTCATCGCCTTTCTGTACTGCAAGGCGCAGCGCGCCGTTTCCAAGCATCTCCAGTTCCTCATCCGGCATACCGCCGTATTCCGCTTTCGAATAATCCCTTGCAAACTGTGTACGTAAGCTGCGTACCGGGTGTCCCAGACGTTTTCCCGTTACCATCGTGCAAAGGTCGGTCGCCTTAATAATTTTCTCTTTGTATGAGGCGTGGATGCTACACTCCTCTGCACTTAAAAAGCGCGTTCCCATCTGCACGCCGCAAGCGCCTAGCATCAATGCTGCCGCAAATCCCCTTCCATCGGCAATGCCGCCGGCGGCAATGACCGGAAGCGTCGTCGCATCGCAGATCTGCGGAACCAGAACCATTGTAGTAAGCTCGCCCACATGGCCGCCGCTCTCACCACCCTCGGCAATGAGTGCAGACGCTCCGAGCCGTGTCATCAATTTTGCAAGTGCCACAGATGCGACCACTGGAATCACATGGATTCCAGCCGCTTTCCAATCTTTGATATATTTGGACGGATTACCGGCTCCTGTGGTAACGACGTTTACTTTCTCTTCGATTACAACCTGCGCAACTTCATCCGCAAACGGACTCAGCAGCATGATATTTACGCCGATAGGCTTTTCGGTCAGCGACCGGGCAATCTGTATCTGTTCCCTTACATAGTCGCCGGGGGCATTTCCCGCCGCGATAATGCCAAGACCACCGCCTTCTGATACGGCCGCCGCAAGCTTTCCGTCTGCAATCCATGCCATGCCGCCCTGGAATATCGGATACGTTATTCCCAACAGCTCACAAATTTCCGATTTTATCATAATTATTTACCCTGCTTGCTCTGAATGAACTCATCCAGATCTTTAATGGTTTCCACCTTCTGATCCAAATCAATTTCAATTCCGATTTCATCTTCCAGGTTCATCAAAAGCTCTACGGTATCAAGGGAGTCAATTCCAAGCTCCGTAAAGGTGCTCTCCGGTTTCACCGCTGAAACCTCACATCCGGTACGTTCTGCTACTATTTTTGCTATTACATCAAAATACATCTTTTTTTCCTCCAATCAGATTTTATGCAGTTTCCTGCTGTTTTCGAGGTCATTATAGCGCAGGGGGTGTTCCAGAAGGCTGCCCGGGGTGTTCCAGAAGCGTTCCAGATTTTTCCTGTAAAATATTTTCTGGCAAAACAATGCAGCCAAGGTCTTTCCTATCAGACAAAAATGCCGCACCGGACTGGTTTCCCAGCCGATGCGGCGGTCTGTTTTCTGCCATCATGCTATTTGAGGCAAATACAACAATTATTTTACTGTCAGCGTGAATGTCATTTTCTTCTTGTTGAAGGTCTTAACCGTAATCGTGGTTTTACCTTTCTTCTTCGCCTTAATCTTACCTTTGGCGTCTACCGTGGCAATCTTCTTCTTCGAAGAAGTGTACGTAATCTTATAGCTTGCCGTTCCCTTCGGCAGCGTTACCTTCAGGGCTGCAGATTTGCCTTTCTTTAAGGTTGCCTTCTTATTCTTAATTGCCTTCTTATTGAAGGTCACCTTAGAAATCTTCTTCGGCGCTTTCTTAACGGTAATCGTGTACTCCGTAATCTTTCCAGTTGTGTTGTTCGTTGCCTTTACAACTGCCGTGCCGGTCTTCATACCTTTTACCTGGCCTGTCTTGGCATTGGTTATCTTAACGATATTGGACTTGGATGTCGTATACGTGCTGCCATTGCTCTTTACAGAAAAGCTTTCCTTCAGGCCAATAGTTGCTTTCTTCTTCGTGACAGTAAATGCTTGCAAAGCCCGGATTGCATTTTCCAGATTCGTCTTTGCTGCATCCACCTGTGCCTGCGTTGCATCTTTATTGGCGAGGACTTCCTGTGCCTCTTTCAGCGCTTTCTCAAACACACTCCAGCTTGCGGCCGTATAATTAGCCTTGTTGTAATTCTTTGATGCCGCATCGACAGAATTCGTCAACGCTGTAACCGTCTCCGGTTTCGCACCGGTATCAACTGAGGGCGCTTTCGGCGTATGCTCCACTTTCACTACCGTAAGGGACATTGCCGGAACCTGGTAAGTCATAGATTCGCCGGATAACGTCTGGTTCGTCGTTACCGGAGCAATCTTCGTCGGTTCTGCCATCGTGTTCATGTCCATGGCTTTGCCGGAAAGGCTGATCAGTTCCACCTTCGTTCCATCCTTGACGCCCGGATAGTTCAGCGTGATTTCCTTGGGATAATCCGCATGGTTTACCAGCTTGGTATACAGGTAATTGTCATCCTCGGAAGTTACATAATATAAATCGGTCTGATGTCCTCTCTTTTCATCATAGGAAGTTGTCTCGCCATTTCCAGCGTCATACTTCTCCAGTGTCGTGTTGATAATTCGCTTGCCATAATTGTTGGAATACATGGTCTGCACATAATAGCTCGGCGTACCATAACTGTTGTAAGCATCGAATTTGATCAGGTTGTAATCCCAATCCCTGCATCCTTCACGCTCAAAAAGTGGTGCGTAAGAGGCATGGCGGACAATATCTGCATTACGCTCAAGACCTGTCATGTAAGCCGCCTCGCTGATTGCCGTATCAAGCACATTTTCCTTTGTGGAAGTCAGGTGCCCTGCATACTCGCCAACGAATACATTGCTGCCGCCTTCGTCCAGACGTTTGTAGCTATCGTAAATATAATCGGAATTGAGAAGCGTATTGCTGCCGTCTCCTCCATAATTAATGTAGTAATGCTCATCCACCAGCGTCTCACCCGGCATATCCCTGTTAAGCCAGGTCCAAGCATCTGTATTCTGGCTGCCCTGGTAATATGGCCCAGTAGAGGAAATCAATGTGATTTTCCGGTTCGTATAGTGCTCTTTGACATATTTTTCTACATAATTTTTAATCCATTTAAAGTTATCCTGATAGGACACACCCTGTCTGGCGTCATCCCAGTTCTCATTGCCGATACCCAGATAATTCAGGTCAAACGGAGCCGCATGTCCATTGGCGACACGTTTCTTCGCCCAGTATGACTGCGTCGCATCCGCGCTGTTCGGATCTCCCCAGCAGTAATCTATCAGGTGTGTTGCATGGTCTGCGAACGGCTTTAACTGCTCTCCCTTAAGAGACACCGCCGCTGTGTCCGTAAACTGGCAGAAGATACCTGCACTCAAAATCGGGAATGCCTGTGCGCCCAGATCTTCACAGAGCGTAAGAATCTCATGGTAACCAAACTGATAGGACATCATATAGCCGTATTTATCCTGTGCCGTTCCATAATTCACGGATTTCCACGGGCTGCCCCAGTAACTTCCGATTGCCCTTCGCTCTTCCAACGGGCCAACGGAGTCCTCCCAATTATAATAACCGTCTGTGCCGTAACTTCCCTCGACAACACAGCCACCCGGAAAACGGATAAAACCGGGATTTAACTGCTGCAATTTCTCCACTAGGTCTTTTCTGAGGCCTGCGCCATAAGAATAATTTTTATTGCCATATCCATAGCTGTCTGTCGGTATCAGGGATACCATGTCGATATACATGGCGTCGGACGCCCCGGCCCCCTCAAATGTCAGAACCAAAGTTCCAAGTTCCTGTTTCGTTCCGGTCAGGGATGCCTTAACCTTATTCCATGTGCCATCTTTTACCAGGGGAACGGCTACCTCATCGGTGAGCGATGCCCCATCGTCACCCATAACTTTGACCTTGACGTTTCCAGCATAGGCGCTGTCTGCTTTCATAAACATAGAGAACTCATATTTGGCATCTTTGCGGATTGCCATTGCAGATTTATCCAGCGTTGCCCTTCCTACAAATCCATGGTTGGATAAGGTCTGGTTACCAGTAATCTTCGCATAGTTCTTATTGTTTGCATTGAGTCCATCTGTCCGCTCTACCACAAAACCGCCTGCATTGCTGCTGTTCCAGTGAAGTTTCCAGGAATTCTGATCTCCTTTGACCTCCGGAGCGGTCGTCTCATGCAGATTCTGGTAATTCTCAAAGGAATTATTCTTTACAAGCTCCGAGGAAAGTCCGCCGTCTGCGGAACTGTTGATGTCTTCATAAAATACGCCGTAAAGTTCCTGGCTGATGTCCACGCCCCTCTTCGTCCGGTCAATCGTCATCTGATACTCTGTGGTATCCTTCGACAATATCAGAAATTCAACATCTTTGTCTGCCTTAACCTCGGGTTTGCCCGCCTTGCTGCAGGTCGCCGTCAGGGTCACCTTCTTATTCCCTGCCGGAGGCGTAATTACGCCGTCATCCGAAATAACGTCTGCATTCTTGCTCTTCCAGCTTACATTTACCTGATCATTAATCATTTTAGACGCAAGCGTCAGTTTGTCATAAACACGGCTGG
This sequence comes from uncultured Lachnospiraceae bacterium, assembly GCA_910587895.1. Taxonomy (GTDB): domain Bacteria; phylum Bacillota; class Clostridia; order Lachnospirales; family Lachnospiraceae; genus Petralouisia. The sequence continues at coordinate 26,631 of CAJUOE010000053.1, read as the reverse complement.
ATACCCTGCCTTCCCTCACTTCCGGAATCTCCAGGGAATTTGCCGCCGCAGCTACCACGAATTCATCACTGATATCGGAATAAACCTTCCAACGGTACACGCCGCTGCCAACCGCGCCATCGGCAACCGTCATATTCATACGGATGGAGGTTGCCGTTATCGGCTGCTCTAACGTAATCTGATTATACGTGTTATATTTAGAGTAATTCTTTTTATTGGATTTTATCTGTGCATCCTGCCAGCCTCCATTGCCATTTTTATACTGAAATTCAACCTTTGACGGAATCTTCAGGCCATTATCGCTGCCATGCCAGTATACCTGGAAGGTCTTTGTCGTCAATGCCGCACCCCAGTCATACTGAAGCCAGTGTACGGAACCGGGCGCGCTGTAATAATTTCCCCAGCCCAGTCCATTTCCATCTCCGTCTATCCTCGTATCAACGGAAGCGGTCGGTTCAAAATCCGCATTGTTGATGCCTTCTACCCTGTCCCAGTCCGCCACATAATCCGTACTTGGAACGGCGTAAACTGCCGCATCTGTCAACTGTAAATCCGGACTTGGCGCTTCCGGCGTTACTACCGTTGGTCTCGGGAAATCTGCCGGGATATCCCCAAGGAGTTTCCAATCCCGGACAGCCACAGCGACTTTATTATTGTTTAATGTTCCATGCGTCATTGTGACACGTATTTTAGAAGTCGTGACCGGTTCAAACGCGTATGACTTTTCCTGATTTGCCACAAGCGTCCAATCGCCCTTCCGGCTCACTTCCTGCCACCCTCCGGCATCCGTCATATATTCCACCTTAATGGCTGTCGGAAGCAAAACCCCGCCATTATCGTCAAAAAACAGCACGCTCATGCCGTTAATCTCTGCTTTCCTGCTGCCAAGATCATACATCATCCACTGATCCTGAGACAGGAGGTTCGGGTCCCCCCACCCATTCCAGAATGATACCATATCCTCATCTGCAAACTTGTCCGGCCCCTGTCCCGGATTATTATAGCTTACGGAAGGCGTCGCGTAATCACGAAGCGTCGGATTCTCTACTTCCTCCCATTTTTCCGCCGCCACCGCCACATTCGGCAATGTTGATGCGGGAATTGATGTAAAGAGCAGCGCCCCTGCCAACAGCAGCCCCACTGCCCCACGTAACTTTTTAAACATCATCGTTCTTCTCCTTTCCTTCAACAATACAGGTTATCCTCAATCTCTTTTTATTGAATACTATAAATAATTATAACAAAAGAAAAAAAGCTGCTAAATGCAACTTTTTTAATATTATAGAATATATTTAAGGTCTTCCCTGCTATTGCTCTTGTCAAAAGGCTGATCAATGCACCTTTACACTGTTATTACATTTTGTTTCGATTGATATCATTGACTATGCAAATTGTATAATTTCTTCTTCGATTTCTCTTGCATCATCAATCGTCAAATCGGGATAACAGACTGGAATTTCCTCAACCGTCAATTTTCCCATCTTTAACATATGTTTAGCATTTTCCATCAATGTTTCCCTTTTAATATCTTTCGCATAAGTTCTCATTATCTGCTCATCATCAAATAAACTCATCATAATCGTTACTACCTCCACTTCCTTGCTACTTAAATATTGTTTTAAAATATTTCTATCCTTGCAAATACGGATTGTCTCTGTAACTGCCTGTTTTGTCATTCCATGTTCTTTTATCTGCTCATTAAAAATCTTGCAAAAAAACAATGTACTCATTGATAATGTTGACCTTATCGCTCTCATATATCACTTTGGCTTTTATCTCAATGTCAATATCCGCACCATCAAAAAACTCTTGTGATAAAGATATTGTATCCGGTTTTCTGCCTTTGTTGCCTGTGTATATTACATATAATTCGGGTTTTGGCATTTTTACCTTTTTGCTCTTATATAGGCTCTGACTGGTTCTCTCAAAATATTCATGGTAACTCTGTGCTAAATACAATAATATTCTGATTAAGATATTTACCGTCCAGCTTGACTGCGCCTCCAAAAACAAGAGCAACCTGTTATTGCCTACCATAATACCCAAATCATTATAAAGATTATCTGTCAATACATTATCTATCGTAACAATATCCAATGCATCCTCTGTTGCGTCTATATCCTCTGGATGCAATGTTTTATACAGCGCAAGTAAATTCTTTTTATCTTGAAAAAGGTCTAAAAATACACTGTTTTTTGCGGTACATTTTGCCTTGATATCCTGTGCTCGCGTTTACAATATTTATCTTGCTTTCCCCATATTATAATCTCATAGTGCAAGATGTCTCTGCTGCCAAAGGCATCCCCCTGTTTTAACGAAGTGTTATTACATTGCATAATACAGCCCATCCGTTTTTCGTACATATTCGCTCCTGGCCGCTGAATACATTGTGCCATTATACAGCATAAGAAATTCCGCATCTTCTATTGGAACTGATACCCCATCAATAATATTTTTATATATATGGTATGCCTTTTTTGCATCGCCTTCCATCGCCGCTGTTAAATTTCCGCCGTTTTCCAAATGGTAAGCGTCATATGCTGTTTTATATTCAGCGTATTCCTCGCTATAGCTTTTTGCCATTCCCGAATCCTGCATCGCCTTTTTCTTTTCTATCAATATGTCGAGTTTGCCCTGCGCATACTCTTCTGCCACCTTTTGCATATCTTCATCATTTTTAGACGCTGTCGGGTCTGCCAGTTGTTTCAGGCGGGACTCCGCCATCGCCAAACCCTTAAATATCCCATATGGGTCAACGACTGCGTTCCAATTGATGGTGAGAGGCTCGTTTATTGAATTTACCGCGTTTCTGAATGTTTCCAAATCAGAAGTTATTTTTCCTGATCCCATCGCCAGAGCAGACGGCGTCTGCTCAACGGAAACGGCAAACTGCTGATCCGCTACAGAAATGGACAGAGTATTTTTGTCTGTGGCAGGCTCTCTTTCACTTCCAATCTTAACGTCCGATTCCACCACCTCATATCTTACTTTATAATCGGAGAACTCATCCATCTCATATATATGTCCATAATCATAAAGCATCAGAATGTCATCCCTTAACTGCTCGTATCTGCCATTGCTTTCCTGCAAATTTAACAGATGGCACATCTTTTGGGGAAGTCCGCTGATCTTTCCGTTCCCATCCACGGAAATGTCCTTCCATGAATACTGCCCTCCCGTTGATTTTCTGAGAAAAACAGAAACATCCCTATAAGCGTTAATCCGATTAAATTCCGCTGTGGTATAATTTGACGCCTGCATATGACAGTCCCAAAGTTCATCGGCAAACTGCTCTTCCAGCACGCCTGCGGCTTTTTGTTTTTCTTCGTCCGATAAATCCCCGGTAATGATTACCTTCCCATAAATATCCATTTCTATGACAAACTCTTTCCCGTGTACATGAATCCCTGCATTTTCCAACGCTGCCTCCATTTTCGGAAACAATATGTTTCGTATTCTGCCCTGAGCCGACGCCCGCTCATAATCATGCAGGTTAGCAAAAATTTTCAGATATGCCTCCTCCTGCCTGTCCAGCAATTCACCGGATGCTTCTTTCTCCAACAGCTCTTCCACGCTTTTCTCTCCCGCATAGCGTTCATCTTCCGGCAGGGAATCATATTGCTCCCGATGCAGCCTTTCAAGTTCTTCCGTGTATTCTTGCCCGCCGTCTGCCTTCTCCTGTTTCTGATATCGTTCTTCCGCAATGCGGATACGGTAAGGCGTTTCTGAATCCACATTCCCGCCTCCGTGATTTTCCACCTTAATGGTATAACGGTCTGATCCATTCCAATCCGGCAGGGTAAGCTCCTTGACCCCGTTGCCATTATCTTTCGCTATCCCTACCTGATTTCCCTGCATATCATAAACAATCAGGTCATAATTACAGCCCTGCGGAATATTTTCCGGCCGGATCGTAACTTGCGTTCCCAAGCCCATCTTCTCATAAAATTTCCTTTGGGAATAGGAAAAGAAATAGCAGTCCTTATCTTCATTTGTATCCAGTTTTCCTTCCAGATAACTGTCGCTGTTCTGCAGCAAAGCGCCTAAATCATATGTACTGTAGTAACGGTCTACCCTGTCGTCATATTTTGTTTTCTGACGATAGCTGTCATTTTTATTTTCCCTGCTGTTTTCTACCAGAACCGTCTGCTCGTTCAGTTCTTTCATGGGAGAAGCAAAGCCGCCTCTTCCATAATGAGAGCCATTTATCAAGGCGCTGTCGATATAATGCGTATAGTTCATTTCTTAAATGCCCTCCATTTCTACAATAAAAAATAGCGTTTTCCATAATTAATTTCCATCCTTAGAAAAAACGCTATCCTTAGCCCAATATTCAATTCTGTTATATATATCGGAGCAATCACAAAATAATAAATGTCAAACAATCATTATATTTCCCTTTAAGCCTTTCAAATCCCTACACCGCCAAATCCTTTTTCACATACAAGATATGCGCCGCGCACACGCTTGCCACCAGCACAATGACCCCCAGAACGGCTGCTGATGCGTAAACATCGCCTGCGCCAAGCAAATCAGCCGCATTTGCATAAGAGAATGGGCTGAATAATTTATAATCGGATAAATCGGGAAGTATCCGCGCCATTAAATCATAGGCGTAAAGAAACAGCACCAGCCCCAGAGCCAGGCCCGGCTTATTTTTTCTCTGAACGGCGGACAGCGCAAAACAAACTGCCGCAAGCTCAAGCTGCATCAACAGCTGCATGGAGTGATAAAGAACATATCCTTTTACCGGAATTCCCTCACCCAAAGCCAGGATGCCCAAAAGGTAAAGGCACACGCAAAGAATATTAAACAATACGATTTGCGACATGACCGCCAGCCATTTGGCCATTACCGCCTTTCCCCTTGCAAGCGGCAGGGAAAACAGGAATTCACTGGTATGACCGTCCTCTTCCTTCGACAGCATATTTGCGCTGACCACCGCGGCAAACATTGCGCCTCCCAATGCGTGAATCGTGCCGATTTCCGTCGCATAAAATCCTTTTAAAGTGCCAATGCTTAACTGGCTCATGCCAAACGCATCTGAAAATGCCCCCATGGATGCAAAATTTTCCGCTACCCCTTCCATACTCTCCTGCATACCGGAAAAAAGCAGGATGCACGCTGCTCCCATCCCACCCACGCAAAGAGCCCAGATAAGCAGGCTCTTGCTATACTCCTTCATCTCATGCTTATAAACAGTAAACATAACAATCCTCCCTTATTTCATACAAACCAATACATCCATTAATCTAATCACGCCAAAATTTATCGCTCATTTCACATCAGAATAGAAATGCATGAACACCTCGTCCAGAGAAAGCTCCTCAATCAGAATATCCTGGATATCATATCCTGCCAGTTCCTGCATCAGCTCATTGAGGTTTCCCTCAAAAATATAACTCTCGCGCCTGCCGCCTTTTAGCAATTTCACCCTCTTGGCGTTTGTATTCGTCATATTTGCAACCGAATCGACGCACAGCAGCCTGCCCTCCTTCATAATCGCTGTATGCTTACAGTAATTCTTTATCTCAGAGAGCACATGGGTGGAGAGCATACAGGTCGCACCCTCTTTTACATATTCCCGAATAAGGGTAAAAAACTCGTTTTGCATTAACGGATCCAGACCGCTGGTTGGTTCATCAAACACAAACAATTTCGGCCTGTGCTGCATGGCACAGACAATCCCCACCTTCTTGCGGTTTCCCAACGACAAATCGCTGATTTTCTTATCCATGTCTACTTTCAACCGCTCACACAGTTTTTCCGCCTCCCTGCGGCAATCTCTTTTCCTGATATCGGCAGCCATCTGGATCACATCTTTCACTTTCATCCCCGGATAAAACATCGTCTCCGAGGGCATATAGCCAACCTCGCTTAAAACAGTTTCCCTGTTTTTCTGAATATCCTTGCCTAAAATATGGATACTTCCCACCTGAAACTGAATCAATCCCAGCATGGAACGGATGGTCGTGGATTTGCCCGCTCCATTGGGACCGAGGAATCCAAATATGTCTCCTTCCTCCACCTGAAAGCTTACCTCCGATACGCCCCGGTGTTTCCCATAGTTCTTCGTCAAATGGTCAATCTCAATCACGTTTCGCATGTACTGCCCTCCTTGCCTGAAAAGCTTTTAAATTATCATTCATTATTTTGTCGTCAATCTTTCTCTTTGCCTTATAAACGAGGAATACGCATATATAGAGGAATACCACATACCAGAAAAACAACACGCTTATCCAGACTGTCTTTCCAAACCAGCCGCCAAGGACAGAAATGCCTGCATATATAAGAGAACAAATCCCGACGCAGACAATTTCTCTCCCCCGCAGTGCTTCCCCCTCATCAAAATTTGACATGAGGTAAACCTGCACATACCCCATCGCATAAGCCAGAAAAATCATTTCCGCCATATGAAGGATGCTTGCCTGCGTGCTCCCCATAAATAATTGATATATACAATAGAAAAACAATATGGCAAAAAAATACAGACATGCCTTAAATTCTATCGCAATCTCCGTTGTCAGATAATGTTCCCATACTGCCAGCAATTTTCCACGTTTATCCATCGTTCCTGCCCCCTTTCAATCGCTTTCTGAAATCAGATGCATAAGTTCTGGATATCATGATATGTTCTCCGTTGCACATCACCGAGTCAATACGGTTCGACGGCAGGCTTTTCAGGCTTTGCACCTTATCAATATTGATGATCATAGACTTGCTGCACCGAAAAAAGTTAATGGCATATAGAACCTGCTCTAATTTATTTAACGAAACATCCATAGCATACACATCTTCCTCCGTATAGGCGTATGTTTTGCCGTCTACGCTCTCAAAATACAGTATTTTATCAACGTCCAGCACTACATGCGTTTTATCTTTCCAACCCATGAGTTTTGCCTGCCCTCCATACAGGAAATTCCAGATCCGTTCCACTTCCGGCGTCATCTGGCAGTAACGCAGGATGACCTCGTCTTCTCCCTCCGAAATTCTCTCTACTCTGTATTTCATTTCCTGCCTCCCTGCCTTCCATGAAAATTTATCCTCATCTTATCAGACCTGCATACAGAAGGCAATTCCCTTCTCTGCAAACAGCACTTTTTAGCGGTTAAGGTACACTTTCCGATATATTCACACAATTTGATATTAAATCTTTCATATACAACAAAGGAGTTGTCACTTTAAAGATATTTTCCCATAGTGGCAACTCCTGTTATTTTAAGAAAACATATTATGAGCCATAAATTTAAATACCGTACTCTGCATATAACTGCTTTCGGTATTCAGCGTCCTTCAGGCATTTACGCAAATCATCCAGCCGGTTTTCTTCTAACAACCTTATGTTTAGTATACTCATACGATTTTCTCCCTGTTTGATTCCCTGTTTGATTCCCTGTTTGATTCCCTGTTCGACTCCGTATTCCATTCCCTTCTCCATTGCAGCCTCCATAATATTCATTTGAACCACCTCCCATTCTTCACTTTCCTTCACTTCCCTGACAATTCCATCCAATTCCAAAATTCTCCTGTCTTTTATTAAAATCTCGGGATTATCCAATCTGGTGTCTTTCATATATTTTAACAGACTTACCAGCTCATGGGAACCATTTTTGCTCGTCATGTTCAGGAAAATTTTGGTTGTTCCATCTTCAAGATATAATCCGGGGACTTCTTCGCATTGTTCCATGAAAGTATACCTTGCCAAATCATATTTCCAAATATCATCCTGCGTAATAAAAATGATGACAGAAGACGGCAATTCCCGATATCTGGTATCCTTACCAGACTTCAGAATCGGCACATCCATAAGTGCCTGATAAAACCTGGAGCGTTTCGGAATATTATCGCTTTTGCTATCATTCTGCATTTCCATGTCAAATACCCGTTCTTCCTTATCTTTTGCCCATGCATCCAGACGGATGGCTCGTTTTCCATTCCTGTTTAGCACCACCTGTTCCACCTTTACCTCTTCCAACACAAGTTCTGGCTCATCCAGAATAATGCTGAGTACACATTCATATGCACGCTTATTCTTCATTACAGACAGAAAAAGCGCAAAATCACTCAAGTTCATCTGATGCTCCTCAGAAATTACCTTCATCAGTTCCTTCTTTTTGTCTTTATCCATAGACATTCCTCCTAAAATGAAATTTTAATGAAAACTAAGAATCTCACGGGATTACCGCACAGATCAGGCTATTGCCTGTCAGAATTGAAATAACTGTTCTGAATATTCTAAATATGAACGGAAACTTCTTTATCACTATACCACACATGGATAAACATGTAAACAAAAAGCACCTTCTGTTTTGAAATAAATGATATTACTACAACCTGAACATTCCCATATTTACCCAATCTCAGGACGCACAGCCCTCTCAATACCATGCGCCCCTGCCATATGATTTCCAAAGCAAACTTTCTACACATAAACAACAGCAGTTCTATGCAATGAACAACACGCCCAGGGTTCCCGGGCCGCAATGGCTGGAAATAACGCCTCCCGCGCGGGTCTCAAGAATTTCGTCAAATACAGACAGATTTTCCAGATAAGCCCGCACACCCTTAACAATTTCGTCGTCACCGACGGAATGTGTGATAAATACGCGCGCCGGACGCGCTGCTCTTAACGCTTCCTCCATATCCTGCACATACGTTTTGATAACTTTGGCAATGTTGCCACGATACTTTCTCTCCACTTCCATCTTTCCGTCTACCACCACAATCTTGGGATGCAGTTTCAACATGCCTCCCGCTAACGCCGCTACCCCGCTGCACCTGCCGCCGCGGTGAAGATACGTAAGCGTGTCCACGACAAAACTGCTGCGCACCCTGGGACGCAATTCTTCCAGTTTGTTTAATATCTCTTCGGCGCACAGGCCTTCCTTCGCCATGCAGGCAGCCTCCACAACCAAAAGCCCGATTCCGGTAGACAGATTTGCAGAATTAAACACAAAAGCACGTTCCTTGGCCTCTAATTCCTCAATCGCAAGGCGCATGATATTGAAAGAAGACGACATTGTCTCTGAAATAGAAAAACATATCACTTCATTCCCATCGACAAGCAGCTTTCCGATACTTTCGACGGCATCCTCCAGGGATGGCGCCGCAGTCTTGGGCGTAGACTTATGCTCATCGGACCACGCAAATATTTCTGCCGGCGTAATATCGACGCCGTCCCTGTGATCCTCATCGCCCAGCAGCACATGCAGGGGAAGAATTTCAATGCCATATCGTTCTACCAGCTCCTGTGACAAATCGCAGGTGCTGTCTGATAATATTTTTACCATACTATTCTCTCTTTTCTTTTTATTTGGAACTACTATCCATCATACCTGTTATACCCTGTTTTTGCAAGGACGATCCTGCATATTACGCAAAACTTTGTGACATACAGGCTGAACTGTCATAAAAAATCCAGAAAAAGAAGACCCCCAGACATTTTCTGCCTGAAGGCCTTCCTTATAAGGGAGTTCCACTCATATATGTAATTTCTTATTGCCTCATTTCGCATTGCTCCGCAGGATCCGGCTGTATCGACGCCTCTTCCTCCGGATCCACGGATTCGCTGTCCTCATACAACCTTGTTTCTTCCGGCTTTCCCAATTCATCCTCATCCGGTTGATTCTCAACTGACGGATCCTCCTCCAGCTGATCCTCGTCTGGCTCTTCTGATGTCTTTAGTTCGCCCGAGCTGTCGCCTTCCGGCAACACGGCAGGGCTTTCCGGCTCAGAAGAACCATTTCCCGGCGTCACCGGTTTTCCCGATTCGCCCGGTGCATTATCTCCCGGCGGTACGGAAGGATCCACGGACCCAGCAGAACCACCTCCCGGCGGCTCTCCCACATCACTTGCCGGTGCAATTGGTTTTCCGTCACCTGGCTGTATAGGAACGCTTATATTTGATGGGGACGAATCCCCTGGTTGTTTCGAATCATTTAAACCTTCCTGGTTGCCTGATTTCTGGTTATCTGTATTCCCTTTCTGATGGTTCTTATCTCCTTGCGCATCCTGCTTTCCATTCTTCCCGGATGAGTCTTTCGTTTCCTCCGGCTTTGCCTTATCCTTGTCTGACGCCTTTGTGGCATCATCCCCTGATGTCTGTTCTTTTTCCTTCTGCAAGGAAGAGTCTTCCGATGTCTGCGCTGCATTCCCATTCTTCTGCTGCGCTGCGCGCTCCTTCTCCGACGCGGCTGACAATTTCAACTCCAAAGAAGTATAATCCTGACAATACTGTATCAGTTCTATTACGGACATCTGTTGTACCAGCTTTTCATCCATTCCGCAGCTCTTCGTCAATTCTGCTTCCAGCAGTTTCCGCCCCTGACGCTCTGACCTGCTCTCTACTTCCTGAAAAGCTGTCGTAACGCCAGAAACCTTCAACTCTGTGAGTTTTCGGTCGATCCCATCTCCCAGCGTACGTTCCAGATTTTCACAGATCATTTTATCCGGTGCAGCGAGCGTTACCAAAATTCCTCCATTTTCACAGAGGTACGACTTTTCCACAACATCCTGGATGAGCACATCCAAAAGCTCCTGTACCGATTCCCGTTTCTTCCATTTCAACTCTTTTACAACATCTTTTCCATCCTGATTTAATCCTTTTAAACGTTTTACCTGATGCGCCTCATTCATCTCAATCTGAATACTGGGATTGATGTCAAGAACCATATACACGGATTTCTCTTTCTGCCCCAGCACGCCAAAGATACATAAGCAGAGGATTGCCAGACTTGCACAAAATGATAATGCATATCCCGGAAATCTTCCCGTATTAACTTTTCCGCCCGCGGAAGGTTCCTCCAATTCTGCCTTTGCCCAGACAACCTCCTGTTTCCTGCTCTCTTCCCACACTGCTTCAAATAAATCTGGTGACAGTTCCGAAAACCCATCCTCTATTCTCTTTTTCAATTCCTTCTTTTTCATAGCTTCTCACCAAATTCCTTCTGCAATTTCCGGATTCCTCTGTGATAACGCGCCATCACTGTTCCAAGCGGCATATCCAGCAGCTTTGCAATTTCCCTGTGTTTCAGACCGCCAATATCATGCATAATAATCATATTTCTGTCTTCTGTCGAAAGATACTCAAACATCTTCTCCAAAACAAGCCGATTCTCTACATGAGACATATCCTCAAATCCCATCCTGCCCTCCATGTCTTCAAATCTGTCCTCTGTCTCCTTATTCTTCCTGCATTTCATAAGAAAAAGGTTCTTCGCAATCTTCATCATCCATGCCATGGGATTTCCCTGTTCCCGGTACAGATGGCAATTCTTATAGACCTGGATATAAGTATCCTGCAACAAATCCTGTGCATCTTCCTGATTCAGGGTATGTGAGAGAAGAAATGCATAAAGCGGCTTATATGTAATATCATACAGCTCCTGAAATGCATCCTGCTCACCCTGCTGGATACGTACAAAAATACTGGCATCAATATAAACTTTTCGTTTGGGGTTTCGAGCATCTTCCTGCATGAAAATACCTCTTTCAGTTCTCATCATTCACATAAGAACGCTTACAAAATCTGCTGTAATATACCTATCCATTCTCCATAAAAAGCACCTCCTTGTATTATCTTATATCTGGATAATGCACAGGACGTACTTTTTATTGCATGAAATTTAAAATATTCTATTTTTGATTATACTTTGTGTTCCTCCTGCTGTCAATTTTTATCAAAAGAGATTAATTTCAAATCTTCTATCTGCTCCTGAATGGATTTCCCGATATCCGTATCCCGAACCCGGATTCGCTTTTCCTCCGTCTCAAAAATATCTGTACTGGATTCGATATCTTTGTTCTCTTCCAACACCTTGCTTATGCTCTCAAACGGTTTGTGCGCATTCAGGCGCATCCCATGAGAATTATAAATCAAAGTATAACCCGCAATCCCGGTCTCCTTGTGGTAAGCCTTGCAAAATCCGCCGTCAATGATAATCAGTTTTCCATTTGCACGCACCGGAACCTCGCCTTTGTTCACCTTCACCGGCGTATGGCCGTTGATAATATGGGACATAGGCGAAAACAGGCCGAACTCACGCAGGATCATGTTACAGATATATTCTTTGCTGTAATACTCATAGTAGGGATTTCTCTTCTCAACTTTTATCTCCTCATCATTGAGGTACGTCCGTTCAAACGTCTTAATTTTCCTTCCCGAGAGCGGGGAATTCTGCCCTGCCCACAGATACCACATGAAATCCTGCTCCGCCTCCGTGGCCAAAGACTGGCACACCCTGCGCACGACCTCGTCCGCATAATCCAGGTATTCTTTTCCCTTGTATACCTTATCACCGAGCCGGATGCCCTCAAAATTGCCTTCCTCATCAAGAGGGATACAGCCGTGATAGAGCAGATTGCCATTAAACTGACGGTACATGCCGCCTTTCTCGCAGAGAAACTGGATATGCCGATGCAGCCTGCCGCTGTTCAAAAACGACTGGCACAAATCCGACAAGACCTCCTGCTCTTCCCCGGTCAGCCGGTAAGGGTCTTTTCTGTCCACGGTAGGGAAATCCTTACGGCCAAGCGTATACGCCCTGCCATTGATGGTAATTGTTCCCTGGTCGTAATCAATTTTTTCCAACATCCTGCGGTCATTCATCTGGTATTCCGGACGCCGTTCTATCAGCTGTCCTTCCAGCTTAAACAAAATCACCGAAATGGCGTGCTGCGCAGCCTCCATGACGTCCTCGTCCCCGTACTGCCTGCCGGCAAATACCACCAGCGTCCGCAGGCTGATACCATATCCACTCTCCAGTACCTGGATATTGTGATAGCGTATGTTGTTCCGAACCACCGTCGCGACACACGCCGGAACACCCGCCGCCGCGCCCATCCACAAGACGTCATGGTTGCCCCACTGGATATCCAGGGAATGGTACTGCATGAGCAAATCCATAATTTTCTCAGGGTGCGCCCCTCTGTCGTAGATATCCCCCACAATGTGAAGATGGTCTACGGCAAGTCGCTTAATCAGCTCCGCCAGCGCAATGATGAACGCATCCGCAATATGGATATGGATGATGGTATCAATAATCTGCCTGTGGTATTCAATCTGGTTATCGTCCGCGTCTACCTGCATATGCAGCAATTCGTCAATGATATAGGCAAACTCCTCCGGCATCGCCTTGCGGACCTTCGAGCGGGTATACTTGGAAGACACATCCTTTGCAGCCAGAATCAGGTACTGCAAATTGACGCGATACCAGTCCTCTACAAGAACCCCCTGCACTTTGAGGGCGTTAAGTTTCTCCGCTGGATAATATATCAGCGTACACAGCTCGCACCGCTCCTGCGGGCTTAACTGCTCTGCAAAGATACGCTCTACTTTCTCCTTGATGACGCCGGAGCAGTTGTTGATGATATGGCAGAAAGCCTCGTACTCTCCATGGAGATCACTCATAAAATGTTCTGTCCCCTTGGGCAGGTTCAATATGGCGCTGAGGTTAATGATTTCCCGACATGCCGCCTCCCTGGTAGGATATTCCTTTGCCAGAAGTTTCAGATACTTTTCTTTGTCTCTCTCCATGTTTTCCTCCATATCATCCGATAATCGTTTTCCTTACATAGTCCACGTTCCCAGCCGACATGCTGAATTCGTCCAGACCAAGTTCCAAAAGCTTTGGAACTGCATTGACGTCCCCGGCAAGCTCTCCACACATTCCCACCTTACGGTTATACTTGTGTCCGGCGCGGATAATCTCTGCAATCGCTTTCATCACCGCAGGATGAAACGAATCATAGCGCGATGCAATCTTTTTATTTCCACGGTCTACCGCCAATATGTACTGCGTCAGGTCATTCGTTCCGATGCTGAAGAAATCCGCCTCTTTTGCAAATTCCTCCGCCAACAGGACGCTTGCCGGCGTCTCCATCATCATCCCCGTCTCAATATTCTCATCAAACGCAATCTGTTCTCTTCGCAGTTCCTCTTTACATGTTTCGACCATTTCTTTCGCGCTCTGAAGTTCTTCCACGGAAATCATCATCGGAAACATGATGCGGATATGGCCGAATGCACTTGCACGCAGGATGGCGCGCAGCTGCGTGCGGAACAAATCCGGCATATCCAGGGAAATGCGGATCGCGCGCCAGCCAAGAAACGGGTTCTCTTCCGGCTCAAACTCGTAATATGGCAGGCTCTTGTCCCCGCCGATATCCAAGGTCCGTATGGTAACCTCCTGCGGACAGAGTTTCGCAGCCTCCTTATAAACTGCAAACTGCTCCTCTTCCGTAGGGAAATGGCTGTTTTCCATATACAGAAATTCTGTGCGGAACAAGCCAATGCCATCAATATTCTTATCGAGGGCAAGCCTGATCTCCTCTGTATTTCCCACATTGATGCAGAGGTAAATGCGCTTGCCCGCAGGCGTTACGGTTTCCATGGAACGGTATTTTTTAACCTCTTCCTGCTCTTTTCTATCCTCTTCCTGCCGTTTCCTGTAATCCTCAAGTACCGCCTCCTCCGGCTCTATGACAATCGTTCCATCCTCTGCATCCATACAGACAGTCTTCCCATCTTCCAGATTCCCCAGCACATTTGCCACTCCGGTCAATGCCGGAATCCCGTAATTCTTTGCCATAATCGAGACATGGCTGGTAACGCCGCCCTCCTCGGTAATGATGCCCTTGACAAATTCGGGGTTCATCTTTACCGTGTCCGAAGGAAACAAATCCTTTGCCACGACGATGACCGGCTCACAGATGGCCGCCAAATCCTGCACCGTAATATTCTTGCATTTTATGAGGAAACGTTTCCCGATATCAAGCACATCCGCCTTGCGCTCCCTCATATATTCGTCTTCCATCTGTCCGAAAATTTCCGCTACTTCCTCCACCGTTTCACAAATCGCCTGCTGCACGTTCTTCTTGCCAGACTTAATCCTGCCGATAATCCCTTCCTGAAGCGTATAGTCATCTGCAATTGCAATATGCGCGGCGAAAATAGGATTTTCCTGCGACAATTGCTCCAGATCCGCCAGTACGGCCTGTTTGATATCTGTAAATTTCTTTTCTTCCTGTGGAATCTTCTCCTCTGCTACCGGATAGTGGTCCGGCGTAAGGTCCACTTCACGGTAAACATACGCCGGCGCTATCGCGATTCCCCGGGAGGCTGTTTTCTCTACCTTTATTTTTATCATAGCTTATTCTCCCAATCCGCTTTCAATCAAATCCACCAGTGTCTTTAAATCTTCCTGCTCGCTTTCGCCTTCGCATTGGAGCTCAATTTCTGTTCCGCACTTGATTCCCGCCGCCATAAGGTTTAAGATGCTTTTCACCTGGACTTTCTTTTCCCCGAGAAGGATCCAGACCTCCGAATTACATTTCATGGCAGCCTGTGCCAGGATTCCCGCAGGCCTTGCGTGAAGGCCAGATTCATTTTTTATCGTTAATTTCTGTGATACCATAATTATTCCCTCCTGTGTCAAATTAATACGTTTTAATTCAAATCTACGCCAAAATGTTCAAATAAGATTTTTTCCGCCTGTGCATTCCACATCCCACGGTTCTTTTTACATGCCTCGTCCAGTTTCGCAAACAGCGGCTCTTTCTTTCCAAGCTCCTCAAAATCATCAATCGCCGTCAGGGGCATTTCAAACTGCGTATACGTCAGTTTCTTGCCGCCCGGGATATTCGGAAGGTTTAAGGTCGCGTCGGCAATGCTGTCGATGCCGCCCACATGGGTTACCATAACCGCCGGCTCAATCTTTCCGGCCGCCGCCAGGCGGTTTGCCTCGATCAAATCGTCATTGTTGCCGCCCGTAGTCCCCAGGATATGCGTACTTGTGTAATGCGCATTATAGAGATTGATTTCTGCTTTGAACTGATTATCCGTAGGCCCTGCGAAGAAGTTCATGCAGCCATCGAAAGCGAGAAGCTGATCTCCCATCTCCGCTACCGGGCGCACCGGCACATATACAAACACGTCGTCATAGCCGTGTCCTTCGGTAATGGCCATCAATTCCGCAATCGGGTCATCCATCTTCGCCGTATTCACGTAGCGAAGCTCTACGCCGTTCTTTTTCGCCTGTTCCTCCGGTATCATCTCTTTTGCCCTGGCAATCTTCTCATCGCTGACCTCCGTGACAACGATACGTTTGGGCTTGTTTTCAAACTGGATGCCATAGCTGACCGCGCCCAGCCCCATCGGACCGCAGCCGCCCATAATCAGGATATTCCCGCCTTCCTTCGTTCCCATGGCGTGCTCATAATTGCGCTTGTTCGTATGGTAATTGGCATGGTAACCGCCAATGATGCAGCTCATAGGTTCTCCCAGAGAGGCCTCAAAAAAACTGTCGCCATCATAAACCATCAGGCATCCCAGCTCCATGACCTCATGCGGGATGATGCAATACGTGCAGGCTCCACCAAAATATTCATACGAATATCCCGGAGAGGCAAGGCTGCCCTTGTAGTTCAATGCCGGCTGCTGCGCAAACTTCTGCCCGGGCTTGAACTGATCCTGCCATTTGGCGCCAACTTTTACAATCACGCCGGCAAATTCATGTCCGATGATTATCGGGTTGGTATCTATATTCTGCGGCGCCCTTTTATGCTTTTTCCCTTGCTCTGCCAGCTTATAGGTAGACATGCAGATGCTGTCGCTGATTACTTTTACTAAAATCTCATCATCCTTTATTTCCGGCAATTCAAATTCTTCCAATCTCAAATCCCTTGCCCCATACATTCTGACTGCTCTCGTTTTCATATTTATTTTCCTTTCCTGCATTCCAATTATTTCAGATTATCTTATTTTTTCAATTACGACCTGTTCCAATAAGGAGTCCACGACTTCCCTCGCTGGCGGCTTTGTGCCAATTGTGGTAACGGCGCCTGCCGATACCGCCATGCACATCTTCACGGTCTCTTCCCGCGACAGCCCCTTGCTCCAGGAGTAGGATAACGCCGCCACCATCGCATCTCCCGCGCCCACTGTTGAATGCGCCTTCACCCTTAAGCCCGGGCATTTCACCTGGTAGCCTTCCTGCAAAAACATGGCTCCGCTCTTTCCCATGGATACCGCTATGGTCTGTATCCCTTTTGCCATCATCTTCTTTGCCACTGCCAGAAGTTCCTGTTCCGAGGCAATATAATCCATGCCTGCGTACTGCTCCAGCTCTACCTTGTTCGGCTTAATGATATCAGGACCAGCATCCAGTGCGTTGGTAAAGAGTTCCCCATCTGCATCTAACAGGACTTTGGCGCCCTTTTCATGCACCAGCTCAATGATCCTGCGGTAAATATCCTTGCTTACCCCCTTGGGAATGCTGCCCGCCAGCACAAATAACGTATCTTCCCCTGCATAGCCCTCCAATTTCCCAAGCAGGGCCTGCACGTCTTTTTCTTCCACAATCGGTCCCGGCTCATTCAGCTCCGTCAGTTCCCCGCTTTTTTCAAACACCTTGGTATTCGTCCGCGTCTCGCCGGACACCTCAATAAAATCATTCTCAATCTTCCATTCATCCATCACGCCGCGGATAATCTTTCCCGAATTTCCGGCGATAAAACCGACCGCTATGCTCTCGCCGCCAAGCGCATGGATGGTCTTGGAAACATTGATTCCTTTTCCGCCGGCGTCCAGCTCTACGTGATGGATCCTGTTTAACCCGCCCCGTTCCAGGGCGTCAATGTCCACGGTCTTATCAATGGCGGGATTCATGGTTACGGTAACAATCATGCCGCATCTCCTCCTTTTAACATCTCATACACGGTTTCCCTGCTGCCGGAAATCAGTTTCTCCATGCTGCCCTCCTCCAATGCAACCTCCGCAATGGAGGACAAAATCTGAAGATGCTCATCCCCAACGCCTGCGATTCCCACGACGACCTTCACCTGTTCGCCGCCCCAGTCTGTTCCTTCTGGAAATATCATCACGGCAATCCCCGACGCCCTGACTTCCTTTTTCGCCTCTTCCACGCCATGCGGCAATGCGAGCTCATTTCCCATGAATGTTGAAAACGACTCCTCCCGCTTTACCATGGCGTCCACATAAGACGGATTGACGTATCCGCTGTCCACCAGCATCTGCCCTACCGTACGGATTACGTTTTCTTTCGTGTCCGCCTTGCAGTTTACCCGTACATTATCCAGATGCAAAAGCTCCATCTTCTTCCCTTCCTCTTTCTTTGCTTTCTTAAACAGCATTGCAATTACCTCCTTTTCCTGTATGCATTCCGTTGTATCTTATGTCTCTATTATAGAAGGCTGGCAAGCATTTTTTCAATTCAAAGAAGATGGGCTTTGACACCATCCGATAGTGTCAAAATTTATTTATATACTGGTTAAAAAACATCCGCAGACGTGCCGACAGCACATCCCGGATTTCTTCCTTCTCACCTTTGGTAATTGTCATCAGAAAATCATAGTCTTCAATGAGCGCGCTGCTGATATAGCCCAAAATCTCGCTGTTCACGCGGATATTCTCATCTATCGGCAGCAGCATGACAATCACCAGGCTGATTCCTTTGAAATACGGGTCATGGAACCCTTTCCCATCCCTCGTCACGCACACGCTGAAACTCGGGCGCACGACGCCCCTGGTTCTGGTATGGAGCAGTGCAAAGCCAAATTCTGCAAAAATCTGGCTCCCCAGCCGTTCCCGCTTTTCGATATCTTCCTGGATCATCACCTGCCTGTCCCGGTAAGGCGACATTTTCCCGGAAATTGCGCTCACCAGTTCCTCAAAGGTGATGTCATTGCTGACTTTAAAGACCTCTATATATTGCAGGATCGTCTTGATCTGCATCGCCAGTATGTTTACCTGTTCCAGCTCCATCGTAAACTTTGTATCCCTCTGCGCTTTGCGGGGAATCCGCTCGTAATGGAAGACTTTCTGTCTGATATGCTCCATATCTTCACCGCTTAACAGCGGATTGACAAGCAACACATCCGCATCCAAATGCTTCAGGCTGATGCTGCTGATAAAAAAATCCGTCTTGCCGGCAATATATGGCGTGATGTCATTCTGTCCATACGCCTCCATCTGAATACTGTCTTTAAAAATTTTATCCAGTTTGGACAGCATCAGCCTTGATATCCCGATACCGCTTGCACATACAATCCCCACAGATACCTGGCGGAGATTTTCTTTCTTTCCTTCCAGGCGCACCTGCGCCGCCCCAAAATGAATCGTCAGAAAACCAATCTCCGTCTCTGGTACCTGTTTGCCAATCCACTTTTCCAACACGGCTGCCGCACGCCGGCTTCTCTCAAAAATCTCCGGATAAGACTGTTTAATTTCCGCAAGTACCGGATTCGAAATCTTCATATCGTAAATCAAGCGGATAAACGTCGGCTGAAGATGGGCTAACAGCCCCTGGATAAACTCATTGTCCTGTTTAATGGAAAATGCATGTTCACTGTCGTACGCATTGATCATCTCATTGACCAGGTCTAACAGCTCCCGGCGCTCCATCTCAATGCTCCTGCTGCCGTTCCACTCAATGTTCTGATGTTTCGCGCCCTTGATATGCAGGCAGATATACGTTGTCTCTATCTCAGGAATTTCAACTTCAAACTCCTCCTCAAGTTTCCGGACAATTTCCTCCGCCAGCCGATAGTCCTTATCTTCCGCCAGTTCCCTGCTCCAGTCGTCTTTGGGCTCTATGATCTCATTCTTCAGGATACGGCTCATGGCGATGGAGACATGGAGCGCAAGCCCCACATAGGAGCTCTCCGTCAGCGTCAGTACCCGCTTATCCTCTACGCTGCCGATACATCCTATAACCCTCTTTAACACGTCGTCCCTCAGAATCTGCCCCATATTGCCCAGTTTGAGTTCCTGCTGCATCGCAGCATCCTCTACCTCATAGGATTCCCGCAGCATTCTGGTATCTATATTTTCCTCGATAAACGCACGGATTGCCCTGCGATAGCTTTTCTCCGTTCCATTTACTTCAATCCCGCTGCCCGGTTTCCTTGTGACAATCAGCCCATACTCCTTAAGCCACCCTTCCACAGCCTCCAGATCTGTACTCACGGTCGCCTCGCTGACCTGAAACTGGCTGGAATAATAGAAGAGCTTCTTTAATCCTTTTTCCTTTAAAATCTCCAATATCAGCCGTTTCCTGCGCTCCTCGCGATTTCCTACGTCGTAAGTGTCCGTTCCCTGCAATTCCTCAAACAGCCGTTTTTTATCTTCCACACTTCCAGACAGCCAGACGCCCGCTCCGGTCTTTGTCTCAAACGTAATGCCATACGGTTTCAGACTGCTGCCGATATATTCCAGTTCCCGCTGCACCGTCCGCTTGCTGACGCCGATGCGTGCGGCAAGCTCCTTCACCGGAATGACCTGCTCCTCTTTTAACATAATCAGCAAAATTTGTTTCAAACGCGGCGCCAAATCCATATTCATTCCCGCCTTTCTCTCAGACTTCTTCCCCTGTGCTGCCTTCCCCGTTTCCCATATTGCGAACTGCCGCTATCTTCTGGATAATTGCCGCATACTCTGATTGATCCAGAAGATTCTCCACGGTAAAAACTCTCATGGCTTTGATTGCAATCCCGGTCATTTCCATAAAGTCCCTCTGGCATACGGCAAACGTTAAATCTTCCGGTATCAGATCTGCCGGATATGCACTTACTTCCACGCCGCTAACGCCCATCTCCTGCAATTTCCTCCGAAACAAAGTAGCTCCCATGGCGCTCGAACCCAGGCCGGCATTACAGACAAACCCAATTTTCGTCTTCTCTTCTTTCATCTCTTCTTCCGTCTTCTCTTCCTGCAACAGGAAGCCGGCAAAATTAGATATGCCGGCCAAATCCATGTCTATATTGTTGCGAAGCCTCTGAAACTCCTGTAATAATTTCTTCATCTATCGTCCACCTGTCACACTTTTGTGGACAGTATATCATAAATCTCTTGCTTTCTGCAAATCCGCTATGAGTTCGTCGTACTCCGGCGCCGCCAGGAAATTCGTAATCAGAATCAGCCTTGCATTCGGATTGCTGTGCGCCGCACGCTCTCCCAATTCCTGATGCGTAACGACAATGTCGATTTCCGCCGGGATGGACGATACCGGCGTATGGCTGATTTCCACATCCTTAAGCCCCGCCTTATCCACTTTCTTCTTCAGCACTGTGGCTCCCATGGCGCTTGAGCCCATGCCTGCATCGCAGGCAAATGCAATCTTGATAACGCCGCTCTTTTTGATTTCGCCCTTATTGCCCTTCGCTGCACGTTTCATGCTGTCCTTTTGTGCGGTCGCCTCTTCCAGCGATGTATCTTTACCGGCAAATTTCAGCAATGGAAGCGCGATCAAAAATGCAACCACAGTCGATATCAGCACGCCCAGGAACAATCCCAGGTAACTATGCCGCTCGCACATCATGGTAAGGGAAATGATGCTTCCCGGAGACGCCGTCCCCGTCAATCCCACATCAAACATGGAAAATACAAGGATTCCCGATGCGCCGCCCGCAATCACTGCCGCAAGCAGCAGTGGATTCATCAGTATGTATGGGAAATATATTTCATGGATGCCGCCTACAAAATGAATGATAACCGCTCCCGGTGCGGACGTCTTTGCCGAACCCTTACCGGCAATGCAGTATGCCAGCAAAATGCCAAGCCCCGGTCCAGGATTGGATTCCAACAGGAGGAAAATAGATTTCCCCACCTCGTTTACCTGCTGGATTCCCATCGGAGACAGAATTCCATGGTTAATGGCATTATTCAGGAACAATACCTTTGCCGGCTCGATAAAGATGCTTGCAAGCGGCAAAAGTCCATGATCCACGAAAAATCCAACGCCCGCCTCCATCACGGAATTCAACGCCGTGACAACCGGAGCAACGGCAACAATCGAGACACATGCCAGAATCGCGCCGATAATTCCCAGCGAAAAATTATTTACCAGCATTTCAAATCCTGCTTTTACCCTGCCCTCGATCAACTTGTCAAATTTCTTCAAAATCCATGCGGACAGCGGGCCCATAATCATTGCTCCCAGGAACATGGAGATATCGGAACCTACAATCACGCCCATGGTTGCAATCGCGCCAATCACGCCGCCACGATGGTCGCCTACTACCTTACCGCCCGTATACGCAATCAGAAGGGGCAGAAGATATTTGGACATGGGCTCTACCATCTCCGCCAGCTTTGCGTTTGGCAGCCACCCGGTTGCGATAAACAACGCCGCAATCAGCCCCCAGGCAATAAAAGCTCCTATGTTGGGCATTACCATTCCACTTAACGCCCGCCCAAATGTCTGTACTTTTTCTTTCATTTTTACACCTCGCCTTTTCGTCATTATCATTGCACCTGTGGTATGATTGGCCAGTCAAACCTTTTGATACGTTTATTATAACGAGCAAGCCCCGACTTTTTCAAGAAATAGTAAAGTGGATTTGACACTATCCATTGGCGTCAAATCCACTTTTTCTTTTACAATGCTATTTTCCCTGATCCACTATAATTATTTCTAATCAGGCTTGATTATCTCTGGTCTGGCATAATTATTTCTGGTTTGCCGGCTCAATATTGATGCTCTTGCCCTTAATCTTGGAATGGGACATTGCGCGCAGCACCTCTTTGCCGTACTCACAGGGCACTTCCACAAACGTAAACTTGTCAAACATATCAATTGAGCCCACCAGGTCACCGGAAATTCCGCTTTCCCCGGCAATTGCGCCCAGGATGTCTCCCGGCTTGATATGCTGTTTCTTGCCGATGTTGATAAACAGACGCACCATGCCGTCCTCCGCTCCGGTATCGCCGAATTCGAAGTTCTCCATAGCGGCTTTCTCGCTTTCCTCCTTGCCGCGCAGGGCAAGTTTCAAAAATGCAGCCGCAATATCCATGGCGGTATAATCCGATTCATTGATCTGCTGTTCAATCATATTGACCATGCCTCTTAAGTCTTCCTCTTCAATGACCATCCCTACCTGATCCATGATTTTCTCCAGCCTTACCTGCTCCACATCCTGCATACTGGGGATTTTCTGTGCAAGGATCTTCGTCTTGCAATAACGCTGGATATCCTTTAATTTGTATACTTCCTTCCCTTTTACAAAGGTAAAGGAACGTCCTGTCCTGCCGGCGCGTCCGGTCCTGCCAATCCGGTGTACATAATATTCATCATCCTGCGGCAAGTCATAATTAAATACCGCCTCCACGTCGTCCACGTCAATTCCACGGGCTGCAACATCCGTAGCCACAAGAATTTCCGTCTTTCCATTGCGGAAACGGCTCATGACGCGGTCGCGCTGCGACTGTTTCATATCCCCATGAAGCCCTTCTGCAAAATACCCGCGTCCCTGGAGCGCGCTTGTAAGCTCGTCTACCATTCGTTTCGTATTACAAAATACAAGGGACAGCTTGGGGTCGTACACGTCCAGGAGACGGCTTAGAACCTCCACCTTGTCCTTGCGCTTGACGTCATAGTAATACTGCTCAATATTCGGCACGGTCAGCTCTTTCTTTACCACCTTGATCGTGACCGCGTCCTTCTGGTATTTCCTCGTAATCTCCAGAATCGGTTTGGGCATGGTCGCAGAAAAAAGCATCATCTGCCGCTCTTCGGGAATATATTCAAGCACCGTCTCGATATCCTCCCGAAATCCCATGTTGAGCATTTCGTCCGCCTCATCCAGCACAATCGTATTGACCTCATCGCACTTAATCGTCCGCCTTCTTAAGTGGTCCATCACACGTCCGGGCGTACCGATGATAATCTGCGCCCCGCCTTTGAGGGAACGAATCTGCTTCACGATATCCTGTCCGCCGTATACCGGAAGAACTTTCACGCTATGCATATATTTTGCAAGCATACGGACTTCCTCTGCCACCTGAATGGCAAGCTCCCTGGTCGGGCAAAGTACAATCGCCTGCGTCCGCTTGTTGTGCGGGTCTACTTTCATCAAAAGCGGAATTCCGAATGCCGCCGTCTTTCCTGTACCTGTCTGCGCCTGTCCAATCATGTCTCCGCCGCCCATCGCTACCGGAATTGCCTTGCTCTGGATTGGCGTAGCCTCCTCAAAACCCATCTCACGAATTGCGCGCAGAATTTTCGGGTTCAAATCTAACTCATCAAATCTTACTGTTTCCATTTTATTCCTTTCTCTGCCTGTTTTCAGCCTGTCGCTAATCATATCAGAGAATCGCCCAAAAGTCAATGAAAAGCTGGCAAATCACACGACATAAGGATAATTTTTTGTGGCAAGCATATTGAAAAAGATTTTTGCATATGCTATAATGCCAATAGGCAAAAAAGAGATAAAAAGTCCATGTGGGCGAAAGAAACGAATCCCCAGATCGGTATGGCAGTACCGTCTGAGGATTCTTCTTTTCTTTTATAGTGGCAAAGCACCCACTAGGCTAGTTGTTGCTTTTGTCGTCGCCGTCTAACCATTTGATGATGTAGTGGCAAGCTACACCTCCCAAAACGGTAACTGAAAAAGAGATAAAAAATTCCATGCAAGCACCTCCTCCCTGTTGCGGGTATCGGTAAGCAACGAAAAAATTATAACATATCATTCGACATATTTCTATAATATAATTCATACGAAAATTGCTTTATAATCCATTTGTAATGACCTCCTTTTGTATGCTGTAACCCCTGCTACCATTGTTTTTTCCAATCTCAGGTATACAGGTAAATCCACAAGATTACAAATGTGGGGGCATTACATATTGTCTGCTACATTACCTTTTTCTCTTGACTTTCTTTTCCAAATGGTATAGTATTTATTTATGCATTACATGGTTTTCAAAACTACATAAAATAATTTTCAAAACTTTGAGCATATTAAATAGTAAAATATGAAATTTATAAAGGAGATGTTTGATATGAAATTTAAATTAAAAGACCCCGGAAGTTCCCTTACACATTTCATCGGAATGCTGATGGCAGTGTTTGCAGCCACTCCGCTTTTAATCCGCGCTTCCTTAAATCCGGACAGGATTCATGTGATTTCACTCGCGGTTTTCATACTCAGTATGATTCTTCTGTACGGCGCCAGCGCAACATACCATGCGCTTGATTTGTCCGAAAAGACCAACCGCATCCTGCGCAAACTGGATCACATGATGATTTTCATCCTCATTGCCGGAACTTATACGCCGGTTTGCCTGATCGTGTTAAACGGAAACGTCGGCTATGCGCTGCTTGCCCTTGTATGGGGAATCGCGCTGGCAGGAATCCTTGTCAAAGCGTTCTGGATTACCTGTCCGAAATGGTTTTCTTCTATACTATATATTGCTATGGGCTGGGTATGCGTACTCGCCTTTACACAGATTATGAACTCCCTGCCGACGCAGGCATTCTATTGGCTGCTTGCAGGTGGAATCATCTACACAGCCGGCGGCGTAATCTACGCTTTAAAACTGCCGATTTTTAACTCCAAGCACAAAAATTTCGGCTCGCATGAAATTTTCCACCTGTTCGTGATGGGTGGCAGCGTCTGCCATTTCATTATGATGTACTGTTTTGTGGCAAATATGCCGATTTTATAATTATTCTTTCCGCATAAAATACCTATATCTACAACGAAATAATTATCTTAATATTATAAGGAACGAGCATCCTCAAAGTCACTTGACATTAAGGATGCTCGCTTTTGCCTCTATAGACAGCAAATCAAATTTTTAAACTATACAGCCTTCTTTCTATTACTACTTCACCGTAATTGTGATTTTTGCTTTCTTATTGTTAAATGTCTTCACGGTGATGACAGCCTTTCCTTTCTTCAATGCCTTTATCTTTCCTGCGGAAGATACCGAAACAACCTTCCTCTTGCTCGAGGTATAGGTAATCTTATTGCTTGCCGTATTCTTAGGCAGTTTCACTCTGATCTTGACGGTTCTGCCCTTCCTTAAGGTCTTGCTTTTGGCATTGAGGCTGATTTTCTTCGGCGCTTTCTTTACCGTGATGGTACATTTCTTCGTCACGCCGTCTGCGGTTGCCGTAATCGTTGTCTTTCCAGTCTTCTTTGCCGTTACCAGGCCCCCTGTTTTGGATACGGATGCCACAGCCGGCTTGCTTGAGGTAAAGGTCACTTCCGGTTTGCTCGCATTCTTCGGTGAAACTGTTGCCTGCAGCTTAAATTTCTCTTTCACGCCCAGCGTCAGGCTCTTCTTGTTCAGCTCCACCTTATCCACCTTTACCTCCGTATTATGCGGCGGGTTGATGGCAGGATTGCTTACCGTCACGGTACAGGTGGTCTGGCAGCCGTTAGAGGTCGTCGCTGTAATCGTTGCCGTTCCCAGTGCCTTTGCCGTCACAATTCCGCTCTGGCTGACAGTCGCAACGCCCGTATTATCTGAACTCCATACAACGCTTGTATTCGTCGCGCCAGCCGTAACAGTTGCCTGTAACGTCTCGCTCTGGCCAGGCGCAAGGTTCAAACTGGTCTTATTCAGGTTTGCCTTCCACATATATACGGTGGACACGCCCTCGTGTGTCGGCGAAATCACCATCTTGCCCTCATCGTCAAATAAAATCTCGTCGATACAGGTCTCACGGTGTACGCCGAACGCATCCGTAAAGATATTCAGCGGCGTATAGAACCTGTGGTATGCCATAAAGTATCGGTCTGCCCCATAAGCATCCTTCACATGGAGCACGGACTGATGCCCGGAACCGAGAATTCCCATTTTCTCATTCTTGCTCAACATGTTTTTCC
>CAJUOE010000052.1 GCA_910587895.1 uncultured Lachnospiraceae bacterium | reverse complement strand
TGGCCTTCTTGCCGTTCGTCTTTACTGTCGCCTTAATGGTGACTTTCTTTCCGGCCTTGACCTTCAGGGATTTCTTCTTGACCGTTACCTTCGTAACGGCATTCTTCATGATCTTAATCTTGATGGTCTGTTTCTTCTTGCCTGCATCATTTGCCGTCGCCGTGATGGTTACGGTCTTGCCTGCTCCGGCTTTCTTCGTCGTTACCACGCCGGTTTTGGAATTTACGGTCGCCCACTTCGCATTCGATGATGCAAAGGTTATGCCTTTGTCTGTTGCGTTGCTGTTTACCACTGCCTTGACCGTCGTCTTCTTTCCGGCAGCCACATTCTTGTAGGTTGCAGTAAGCTTGATGCTGCTTACCAGCACAGGTTTCTGCAACGCGGCTTTCTTCGCATTCAGGTCTGCAAGCGCAGCGTCTACTTCTGCCTGTGTGGCGCCGTCTTTGGCTGCAACTGCCTTTGCTGCATTCAGTGATGCCTGGAATGCACTCCAGGTTGCTGCGGTGTACTCGGAGGCGTTCAGGTTGGTGCATCCTGCGATTGCTGCATTCAATGCTGTCTTGTCAACGTTACGCACAAGCCCTTCGGTTGCAGTTTTCAGGTTCGCAATTGCCGTATCAATTTCGCTCTTGGTTACGCTGCCTTTCTTAGCGTCATCTGCGAGGCGGTCCGCAATCTTTTTCATTGCTGCGTATGCATTCTGGTATGCTTCCCAGCTCTCAGCAGTATAATCAGTTTCTTTCATGCCTTCGTTTGCTGTCGTTGCAGCTTCATAAGCTGTCGTCAGCTCTGCGATTTTAGCCGCGTCAGGCGTCTGGTTTCCAGTCGGCACAAGCTTATTCCTGGCATCTTCCAGGGCATCAATCGCCGCCTTAACCTCATTCTTTGTCGCATTTGCCTTATTCTGCAACGCTTTCAACGCCGTTACCTTTTGCTGAAGAGCCGTCCAGCTTTCGTTTGTGTAATATGTCTTTTTCAACGCATTGATTTCAGCGATTGCCGCCGCCATATCTGCCTTTTCTTTCTCTCCCACTTTCTGTTCTTCGGTAGGTGTAAGGCCGTTCATGGCTGTCTGCAATGCGTTTACCAGCTCCGTTACTTCTTCTACGGATAAGTCAGCCTCCAGCTTATCTTTTGCCTCTGTCAGCGCTGTGTCAAAAATTCCCCAGCTTGCCGGCGTATAATCAGCCTGCGCTGTGATTTTCTCTGCCTCTGCAACTGCATTCTGCAAAAGCTCCATATCGCCGCGTCTCTTTAATCCCTGTCTTGCAGCCTCAAGTTCGCCCTTCACCGCTGCTACCTGTGCGGCATCACCCGGGTCGTCTATCTGTTCCTGTGCCTTTTTCTTAGCCTCTTTGAGCGCATTCCAACTTGCTGTTGTATATTCTCCTTCTACAAGGTTTTCCTCTTCAATCGTCTGAAGCGCCTGCTGCAAAGCTGTCGTATCTGTATCATTCTTAAAGTATACCTCGCAGTGGAATACCACCTGAGAAGTCTGTGTCTCCTCTCCCTCTCCGATGCTTATTGTAGCCGTCAGGGTTGCTTTTTTATGAGGCTCTCCTTTTGCCGGAATCGCTGCTGCTCCAGTCGTCGCATTGATAATCTCATCGTCAGAAGAAATCCAGGAGACCTTTGCGTCGCCATAACTGGTTGACGGCAGAGTAAGAATGCCTTCTGTTGTTGACAGGTTCGTTACATTGAGGATTACCGTTCCATCTTCGTCCACTCTTGCTCCCAGCGTCCCAATCAGGTCATCCTTTGCGTATTTCATCGGAAGAACCTCATCCTTATACTGATAAGCCGCCTCTATCTGCGCGGGCGCCAGCGATGCATTGTACACGCGGACGTCGCGGATGGAACCCTTGTAATCTGCATCTGCCTTGGCTTCCGGCTGTGTGCCATAGCTGCAGTTTCCGATATACATTCCACGCGTCTGAGGATCCTGATTCCAGATTTCCGTCAACGTGGCCTGGGTTGCTATCGTCTCCCCCTGTTTTACTCCATCCACATAGAGGGTAAGCGTTTTCCCGGAAATGACGCTGGTAATGTGATGCCACTCATCCTTCGCGGGCGCTGTAGTCTTGATTGTAGATGGTGAACTCCAATATTTTGTATTTACACTGGAATACAGTTCATTATTGTCACACGTATTGACATAGAAGAACTGTGCGTCTTTATTATTTCCACTGACACATCCATTGCTGCCAAATGCATCTCCGGAGCCAATACCGAAGGCATTGGACTTGGTTCCACGCTCATCTTTCGCCCAGAAAGAGAAGGTCATATTGTCTGTAACATTCAAGCGTTCCAGCGATTCTGCCGGCAGTTTGATGCAGTTCTGAAGTCCCTTGCCGCCATTGAACGTTGCACCGCTCTCCCTGCTGAATGTTACAGAATCTGCCGCCGTTCCGTGACAGCCTTTGCCAGAGAAATCTTTTGCTTTATCATCCGCATCATCCAGCGGATACCACGCAGCCAATGATTTGTTTACTTCCTCAAAGCTCTTTAACACCAGAACGTCCGCTATTGTCTTAAGCTGCTCTGCCATAGCGTCTACGGCATCCGAATCCTCCTCCGGCTTGCCCTCTGTTTCCTTGACAGCGTCTGCCTCCTCCAGCTTTGCCTTCATTGCAGCCAGGCTGGCGTCTGTATAAATATTTTCCGCTTTGGCAGATTCATATCTCTCTTCTGCCTGCGCATATGCCTCGTCAAACTCGACAAATGACGCGCCGTCCAATGCCAACACAGTCAGATTTGCAAACGTCTTTGTCCTCGTGTAGGAACCATACTGAATGGTTGCTTTCAGGTTCACGGTTGCATTTCCATTCTTCTTGGATGGACGTACCACTTTACCATTTGCCCGGATTGCCGTGCTGTCTGATTCCCATGTAATCTTAAGACCCTGTATATTCTTGCCGTCGCTGGTCTCCATTTCTGTCGGAAGGTTCAGATCCTCCGTAATCTCATCCTTATTGAAGGTTCCTTCTCCCGATGCCAGGGTCAGCGCGAGACTATCGTAAATATCATCCACCGGAGCCTTGCAGAGTTTCTCGTTGGCAATCTCTTGTATTTCTTCTTCTGTAAGAATTCCATTGTAGACCCTGAAGTCATCATAGGTAGCTTTATAGTCGTTATCCGGCCAAGAAGCGCGTCCCAGGTAGTTGTTCTGCGCTGGCAGCTCTGAAGGTTTCACAATCGTTCCTTCCTGTTCTGCCACTAACACGCCATCCTGGTACAATTTTGCCGTGCCCTCGCTTCCGTTCGTCACAATGGCAAAATGCACCCATTGTTTGGAAGGCGTCACCGGGTTTCCTTCCGGTTTCAACTGACCGGTGGTAGTATTGCCCTTTCTGTATTCAAAGTTCAGGTAAGGCGCTCCGTAATTTCCTCCGGATACCTCTTTTGTATCTTTATTGATTAATCCCAGATGCCCTGCCGGATTGCTTTTTCCTACCTCTGTCGCATGAAGCGTCAGGGCAAAGGAATTGCCGTTGACTTCACGGTTGATAAACATGGAAATCGTAATATCGTCCTGCGTCACCCGGTCGGTTCGGTTCGGACCCGGCACCTGCAGTAAATCATCCGGAAGTTTTACATAGGAAGTTCCGTTGCTGCCGCCTTTCAGCGTTACCGCCGTACTGCCGCTTTCCACACCATCCGCGCCTTCGGTTACATTCTCCAGCACGGCGTCATCATGTCTTCCCGTGCTGTCCTCGGCAGGATTTTCACCGTCAAATGCATAATGTGCAAGCAGGTATGCATGTTTTACTTCAAGCGTTGCCGTTACGGTTTCACCATTCACAAAGGTTCCCGTTACTGTCCTGGGCTGACCGTCAGGCGTCTCCGTGGCAACATCCTCTTCTGTGATATTCCAGGTAACTTCCGTCTCGATTGCACCTTCCACATCTTCATATGTAGCCTTTACTGTATTCGGCAGAACCGGCATCTTGCCAAGCACCGCTTCCAGCTTAACTTCCTCTGCCTGTGCCTTAAACTGAGCTTCTTCATAATTTGCTATAAAGTGTATCTCTTTGCCTGCAGCCGGCATGGTTGCGCTTTCGGTGGCCGCTATATCTTTTCCACCCGTTTCGTATTCTCCACTGTTATCCATGTCCCAGCCTGAATTGTCTGCGTTATACAGATAAATCTTGCCGTCCTTCGCCTTGGGTGTGAATAATGCCGCTGCCGTTTCTGCATCTATCGCCTTGGAAGAATCCGGCATTTCCTTAGATGTAACAGATGGGGCTAATTTGGCGCCATCCGGCGCGCAGAAATCAATGCTCGCTAAAGCATAGCCGGCTTTCCAGTAGATTTTGTGGTTTGTGACATTAAAACCGCCACGCCCAACATAATAGCTTTCAATCACGCCTTTTTCATATTTTCTGAATCCGTTTCCATCTGGATTCGTCCCTACCTCATTCACATTTCCATCCGGATCTGTCACATAAGCCCTGTATACCCCTGGGCTGGTTGAGGAATCCATCTCTATCCTTACATGATAGGTACTTTTACCATCGTAAATTGCTTTTCCATCTCTTTCCGGATCATTCGCAGCGCTTCCACCGGTTCCATCTCCAGCTCTTACATTGAAAAATCCCTGGTCTTTTTTGAAATGCAGCATAGGACCGCCATTGTTCCATACATCATTATTATTCGTAAGAACTTTGGCGGGATACACAAATGCTCCATCGCTTACCGTTCCGGTTGTCGTGATATCAAATTCGCTGATAATCTCTCCCTTATACTGTCTGGAAAGCATATGGAGACCATCTTTTCCGCCCTCTGCATGAGCAGCCACAATTGTTTCATTGATGGCTTCATCACATTCATATACCTGGACTTTCACAGATACTTTTGCATTATCGCCATCAAGCCCTGCTGCTGTTCCAGAAATAATATGTTCACCAACCGTCCATTCCACACCAGAAACATCCCACGTTACATTTGTTTTTGACGTATAATCTGCGATATTGGTATTTGCCGCCACCTGTTTCGGCAGAATCGGCTCATTGCCCTCTATGGCATAGATGGTTGATGGGGCAATGGCAGAAACGAGTTCTACTTTTTTATAGACAAGCGTTATCTTATTATTTGCTGCCGCTCCATCATCGCCCGATACCATTACATTGCTTATCTCCGTCTTGCTGGCATCTGCCTGATATTTATACTCCTGCCCATCTTTTGTAAGGGTCTTTTCCTCATTCAAAATATCATAAGTATATCTTGAACCCACAGACACGTCCAGGATCTTGTCATTCTGAATCTTATTGCCCTGTTCGTCCACATACTCCACTGATGCATTTGTCGGAGTCGTTGCGTCAATCATTAAGGTTGCCGGCGTATTGTCGTTAAATGCGATTCCGGCTCTTGGCACCTGCACGCGCAGAACCAGCCTGCCATTTTCCATATCCACGTTTTGAACGGCATCCTTAACATTAAAATGAACAATCTGAAGGTTGTTCGCATCGTCCCTGTCAGAGATTTTTTCCTCACTCCAAAAAGCTGAATCTACACCGTGATAGCCATTTTTGACACTATAATTGCTCTCAGGGCTTCCGCTGGTAATTTGCGGATTATTTGTCTCATATAACGCGACTTTCATCCAGCCATTGGTACTCAAATTAGCTACCCTTCTAATTTTCAAGGTAACACTGGCATTCTGCAAATTTGTAAGATCCATATCCGTTGGAATCTGAAATACCAAACATCCATATCTTGCACTTCCCCAGTTAGACGTATTACTTCCATCATATGTCGTACCTTTAATGGATGCTGCACATGCCGCGCCTCCTTCGGCAGAAAGTTGGGTACTCGTCCCTAAAGAAACCTGATTGCCCTCCGTGCCATAGAATGTTCCCGTTACTTCCCGATAATATGTTTCGTTCTTGATTTCCGCCGCCTGCACCTTCGACAGCGTTCCCAAATTTACCCCTGTGACCACCATCGCGACCGACAGGAATAATGATAATGCTCGCTTTACTATTTTCATACCTTCCTTCTCCTTTTTATACCAACAATTTATAGTTCAAATTATTTTGCTGCGAATCCCTCCTCCTTTCATTTCTTGCCTGATTTATTTTTTAATGTTAAAAAGAAAGTTTGTTATATTACATTTTACCTGCATTTAATAAACTTTTCAATATTCTTTAGTAAAACTTTTACCCGATATTTCATTTTCAGTAAAACATTACAAAAAATAATAGAAGAATCTTGCAATACAACGCTTTTTCCTTGTTATTTTTTATGCAAATTGATGATATTCAATGGGGGAATATATGTTCTGAAAAATACATTTTTTTATATTTCAGGCAAAAAGTTTACTAAATATAGATTTTCCGTCTTTTTATTATTTTCTATTTACAATTTCTAACAGCCTGTGTTATGATAATAAAATCTTAAAAATAAACACTATCAAACATTTCTAACAGGCATACGCCTGCTCTGTGTGGCATTCCCACAGGAGTTTCATTTTAAAAATCAAATAAGGAGAACTGCTTATGAAAAAAGACAAACACCAGGTATTAAGGGAATTTTTTTCGAAAAGAAAGCGAAGAATGGGAGGCGGTTCATATGAACATCTTTGAAATCGGTGTGAATTATGGAGAGGAACGCGGCGAGGCGCGTGGGGAAAAACGCGGAGAAAAACGTGGGGAAAAACGCCTCAATTTGTTGAACAAAAAGCTCCTGGACGACAACCGCCTGGACGACCTTCGGCGGAGCATAGAGGACGAAACGTACCGGAAGAAACTTTATAAAGAATATAATATTTAAAGACAATCGTAGAACAGGTGCCAAAATCCATGATGGAGATGCCATACAAGAGAAGATTGCGGACATGTCAGGCCACATGCCCACGAACATCATTCTCCCGGCTTTTTTCATGTGCCTTTCTTCTACACCATTTTAGGCGTCTCCCAGATATTTAACTTCGTGCCGATGCCTTTTTCCAGTGCATTTCGGTATACCATGGTTCCCCACGCCACATCCTCTGTAGGCATTCCGCCGACAGAATAAATGACGATTTCACCCTCTTTGCGATGTACTGGAATATTGCCCAGAAGGACGTCTCCCAGGTCATCAATCTGCTCAGATTTCATTTTGCCCTCGGCAATCAAATCCTCCACCCGGACTGCCGGAATCGGAACCACATGATACGCATTCGGTTTCATCTCCTCTTCCCACGCCTCATATAACATGATATTATCCGTTACCGTTCTTGCCCTGTGAATCAGGAAATCGTCATCAAAGCGCAGCGCCGCCGTTGATTCAATAATTGCGCCTGGCTTTATCCACTCCTCCGCAATATACGGATACAGGTTTGGGTCTCCGGTTGGGGACGAGGTTGAGACCGATACGATATCCGAATCCCGAACCGCCTCCTCAATAGAATCCACCGCATATGCCTCCACGCCCGGGTATTCCGATTTCACATGTTCGATAAACCGCTCCAGCGACGCCCGACCACGTCCTTTTACCTTAACCGTCCTTAACGTTGGGCGGACTGCCATCGCAGCCGCAAGGGCTGTCCTGCTCATCACGCCGGGACCGACAATTCCAATCGTATCTGCATCTTCCCTGGCAAAATATTTAAACCCGACGCCCGGAACTACGCCTGTACGGTATGCCGATAAGATATTTGCCGACATGAACGCAAGCGGCGCGCCCGTATCCTTATCGTTTAAGATTAAGGTTAAAATAGACCTTGGCAGACCCTTTTCTTTATTTTCCACGTTCGAGCCATACCATTTCATGCCTGCCATGTCAAATTTTCCACCGAGATAAGCGGGCATCGCCATAAACCGCCTGTCCGGCCCGTCCAGAGGCATCTCCGGAAACGGCGAGGACTCCGGGAACATCACCATGCTTCCATGTGAATTGCCGTTGATGCCGCCCATCCGGTAATCCCCCACTTTAATGAGTTTGAACATTTCCTCCATTGCCTCCACGCAGCCTTTCATGTCCCTTACGCCGGCTGCTATCATGTTGTCCTCACTTAAATATAAAAAATCAACTCTTGCACTGCTCATGTTACTTTCCTCCTTGGTTGTTCTTGTTCTTATGTGCGATTAAATACAATGAATGTTCCATTGCCATGACCTCATGTACTGGAATTGGCTGGAACAGCGGCCTTTTTAAGCGAAACCTGCACCACAGCACGGCATAAATGCCAAGGACAACAAAGATAATTCCGTCAATCGTAAAAATCAGGTTTCTTGTCGCCGGATTGCCGTCAATATTCCAGATCATAAACAGGTTCCCAAAAATGCCGACGACCGGAATTACCGCTCCCAACGGCACTTTAAAAGTTCTCGGAACTTTGGGCAGTTTCTTCCGGAATACCAGAACATTGATGTTTGCAATCACATACGACACCATCCAGAATACAATGGCAACCAGAATCATAAATGAAAGGGAATCGCTTGTGGAGAGGCCGGTTGCATTTACAACCATCATGATTGCCCCAATCATCAAAATTCCCACATAATAAGCGCCCCTCTTATTTCTCCTAAGAAATATTTCTGGCATCAAATTAATTTTCGCCATGCCCGCGCACATAAACGACAGGAAACTGATGGCAGAATTTACCGTGCTGACGACCGCAAATATGGATACCAGTATCATCCACAGGGAGCCGACGTAGCCCAACAAGGCATTCCCATACAAAATATGCGGAGACGCACTGTTTCCAAGCTCTTCCCATGTCGCATAATTTCCCATCCCGCAGACAACAAAAATCTGCATCACGCAGATGATGACAAGGCTTAACACCATGCCAAGCGGAATGTTCCTGCGTGCATTTTTCACGCTCCGCGCAATCGGAATTACGAACTCACTGCCGATAAACAGGAAAAAGGCAAGCCCCAGAAGGGCAAAGGAATCGGAAAACGACTGCGTCAAATCCATTTTCTGGGAAACTTTTTCACCTGTTCCCAGCCCGAACATCCCCATCAGCCCCATGATTACCAGCGATACAATCAAGCCATACGCCACAAAATTCTGTATTTTGGCAAACATGTCTACGCCCAGCAGGTTTGCAATCAAAAGCACGGCCAAGAGCAGGATGCAAAATACGCTCGAGGGAATTCCCGTATGGAATACGGAGTTAATTGCATTTCCGAACATGGCGCACTCTACCGATCCCGCAATTGACTGGCATACCAGATATCCGCCAACCATTGTCACAATCGTCACAAACGGTCCGAACCCTGCCAGCGTATACTGCGCCAACCCTCCCGTAAGGTTAGGCATGATGGCATTCAGCTCCGCCATGGAAAGCGCCGTACAGATATTGATGATACACGCCAGAACCATTGGCACGACAAAACCCACGCCCAGCGCTCCTGCGCCCTGTCCCAGCGACATCAGGCAGCTTGTAGCTACGATAAGCCCTACGCCAGTCGAGATGACGCTCGGCAATCCCAGTTTGTTCTCTCTCATATGAATCACTCCTTCCAGCGCTTATTTCAGCGCATCCTCCCCCTCTTCCCCGGTTCTTACGCGGATGACGTTGGTAAGCGGCGAGACAAATATTTTGCCGTCCCCGATATGACCGGAATAAAGCTCCTTTTTGATGACGTCTACAACCTTATCTACAATTTCATCTTCCACAAACAGGATAATCATCTGTTTCGGTAAAAGCTCCATTTCCGCATTCTGCTCTGCCTCATATTCAAACGTTCCCATCTGGACGCCGCAGCCGATTGCCTGTATGACCGTCATTCCAGTGACGCCAATTTTACTGAGGGCAGATTTTACGCTGCTTAATCGGTTCATGGATGTAATTGTTTCAATTCTTGAAAATCCCATATGTAATCCTCCATTTCTTTTCTTCTTACTGCATACAAAAACGCCTGATTATTCCCTATCAGACGCCCTTGTCCTCTCTGGTTTTTTGTATCTTATTTTTGTAGTCCTGCCCCTGTACAAGCCGGAGGTATTTCCTGGGGGTCATTCCGGCATACTTCTTAAAATCATGGATAAAATGAGGTTCATCATAATACCCGAAAGAGACGGCGGCATCCGTCATTTTTCCCGGCGCCCCATAATTCAAAAACTCAAGCGCATGCTGAAACTGGATAATCTTACAAAATGTTTTTGGCGAAAATCCCATTTCCTCAAGAAAAACTTTATTGATATACCGCTCGGAATACCCGGTCTGTTCCTGCATCTTCGAGACCTTCACCTTTCCATCCGAATCATATACCATCTGTTTGACAGAACAGACAAGCTCCTTTTTCCCAAACGGCTGGACTTTGCACATTTCTGCATTCATATATGCATCCAGAAAAACCTGCACCCTCCGCCGGAAATCTGTCTCCTGTTCCATACGCTCCAGCCACGCGCCATCCCCGGTCAAAATATCTTCAATGGGAATTTTACGTTCCAGAAGTTCCCGCATCGTCACTCGCAAAAGCTCTGGATGCGTCCCTGGCATAAACCGGACGCCGAATACTTCGCCCTCTTTCACCTCCTCATCACACGAATACGTCAATTTCGTGCCGCAGGCATGGCAGGACATGCCATCCCCTCCATACGCAAAGAACAGGTCGATGCAGCCGTCCGGAACAAGCCGCAGAGGTTTATCTTCCCCGACCTGAAACGTATAAAAATGCGAAATTCCTTCCTGAAGGTATACCTGCTGGAAAAAATTCTCCGTATCAAACACCAAATAAGGCTGCGTCGGCTTTATCCTGTCCTTTTTCCATACCATGAGCGTTCCTCTTTTCTATATCTTGGCTTTAAACCTGTCGTATCTCAACTCTGAGAGGTCAATCTCGGTTTTTCCCGTCGTGATCAATTCTGCCAGCTGATCTGCCGCGCCCGGGGCAATGCCAAATCCATGGCCGGTAAACCCGCACGCAAGTACCAGGCCCGGCACTTCAGCGACCTCCCCAAGCACTGGAACGCCATCCGCACACTTATCCATCCATCCCGCCCATGTCCTCACAATCTTTGCGTCTGCAAGCACCGGAAAATATTTTAAAATGCCGCGGCAGATGCAGGGCGCCGTTTTGGAATAGCAGATTGGCGTACCGTTATCTTTGGTAAATCCCTCAAGGCCGGAGGAACCGCCAAACACGAAAGAACCGTGTTTCGTCTGATGTCCGTAAAAATCTGCCTCCGCCGTTCCAAGCATCTGGTCAAACATATGCGGCTCTGCCTCCGTCACAAGCGCTTCCAACATTGCACGCTGCATGGGGATATCAATTCCCACGGATGCTGCAATTTCACGCGACTCATAACCGGCCGCCAGCACGACTGTCTCTCCCTCATAAATATTCCCCGATTCACAGAGTACCTTACGGAGTTTTCCTTTTACCTTCTTTAACCCGACTGCTTTTTCCCCGGATATAAACCGAACGCCAAGCTTTCTTGCCGCCTTATAATATCCCAGCGTCGTCGTCAGGGGATTGGCATGTCCATCGGTAGGACACCAGCTTGCGCAGGTAACCTCCTCGGACAGGTAGGGATTAATCCGACGGACTTCCGTCCCATCTATCATCTTAACATCCAGTCCGACCTTTACCGCGCGCTCAGTAAGCCCCGTCAAAATTTCCCGGTGTTTTTCCGTCTTTCCCAGCCGGAGGTTTCCGTCCTGATGGTATTCGCAGTCAACCTCCAACTCGTCCGAGAGCGTCGGCCAGAATTTTTTGATGCCATACATGACAAGCGGCAGCTCCCGCGGATCGCGCCCGGACTGGCGGACGCCTCCTCCGTTTCTGCTGGAACCTCCATTGCCAATATGATCAGAGCCTTCCAGGCAAATGACGCTTACCTTCCTTTTGGCAAGGTAATAACTGATGGCGCAACCGATAATGCCTCCGCCGATTACTACTACTTCCGCTGTATTACTCATCCGTTTCGCCCTCCTTTTTCTCATTTGCAAATATATGCATCTCTATCGGACGCATCGGAACGCGTGACGTTGCAGGCTCTAATTCTGCCGGGGAAATACCAAGCTCCCTGGCGACAATTCCTTTTACAAGCCTGCTGCAGGTCTGCCCCTGGCAAAGCCCCATGCCGGTCCTTAAATACCGCCGGATTTCCGTCATTGTCCACATACCCTCGTGAACCGCCTTTCTTATCTCTCCCTTTGTAATTTCCTCACAACGGCATATCAGCATATCGTCATCCGCCGCCGGAACAAAAGGACCGATGTCTCTTGCTCTGTCGTTTACTGTATTCATGCTCCTGCTCCTTTCTGCTCCGTCTGGAAAAACCTTGCCTTCATGGCATATTCCTTTGGAACACGCATTGTCAGCAGATTTGTCTTA
Source organism: uncultured Lachnospiraceae bacterium (assembly GCA_910587895.1). Lineage (GTDB taxonomy): Bacteria > Bacillota > Clostridia > Lachnospirales > Lachnospiraceae > Petralouisia. The sequence continues at coordinate 34,399 of CAJUOE010000052.1, read as the reverse complement.
TCAAACGCCTTACTGGCTTTTACGCCCAGAACTTCCGCTTCACAGACTTTTTTCCCATTTCTGCCAAGCGCTGCACCCTTTGTACCTGTCTCAGGCAGTGGAAGAAATTCGTATGGAATTGTAACGGTTGCCGTCCCGTCCCCACAATCTTCGTCTACCAAAAAGATTGCCTGTCCAGAGCAGCTTGCCACGCACATCCCACAGTTAATGCATTCCGCTCCATCTACCACAAGCGGCAGGGAAGTAATATTTTCTCCAATGGAAATGCACCCCCTGGGACAGGCGTCCTGGCAGGGATTACAGGGAATATTCTGCGTACACTCCATCACCGGATGGACGCCCGCTTTATGCATAACGCCTGGAAAACGCGCAATTTCATCATCCGCCACATATCCGTTTTGCAAAAGGCTTTCCGAGATTTCTATCCCTTCCTCCGTCCTGGCAATCGCCTTTCCCCTGTTCTTCGGAGCAAACATTCCCTGGCGCAGGCCGTCAAGCGCGACGTCAAGGGAAACCATTTCTTTTTCCAACTCCTCTTTTTCGATATATCCCAGATATTCCGCCGCCGCAATTCCTGCCATGCATCCCTCAATCATGGCGGAAGACGCCTCCTCGATTCCTGACACATCGCCAGCCACAAACACGCCCTCCAGAGAAGTTCTTCCATGCTCGTCACAAACCGGCACCTGGCCGCCGCGCGCAGGGTTATCTTCCATCTTGCATCCTGCCATCTTTAAGAGCTGCGACATGGGGGAAAGCCCAACGGCAAGGCATATCGTGTCCACATCAAAATGTTTTTCCGTTCCCTCAATAAACCTAAAATTTTTATCAATTTCCGCTATCGTAACGCCTGTGACATACTCCTCGCCCTCTGCCTTCACAATCGTATGGGATAAGTAAAACGGCACTCCGGTTCGGGCAACTTTTGCCGCATGGACGCCATATCCGCCCACTCTCGGAGCCGCATCCACCAGCGCTGCAACCTCACACCCGCATTGCATGAGCTGGAACGAAACCACAAGCCCGACATTTCCGGAGCCAAGCATCAGCACCCGTTTTCCCGGAAGGACGCCATGCATATTTATCATTGTCTGTGCTGCGCCTGCGCCAATCACGCCCGGCAGTGTCCATCCCGGAAACGTCACCATATTTTCCGCCGCCCCGGTTGCAATGATAATGGCATCTCCCTTGTAATGGCAAACGCCATCTCCTGTTTTCACGACAACCTCTTTGTCCTGATAAAGTCCAATCACCGTTGCATTCAATACCACTTTAACTCCGGCCTTATCCGCTTCCTCCAAGAGCTGCCTGCCGATTACAAACCCACGCACCTTTGCCCGATGCTCCCTGGAGCCAAAAAATTTATGTATCTGTTTGAAAAGCTGTCCTCCCGGCTTTTCATTTTCATCAAAGACAACTACCTTCAAGCCCCGTTTTGCCGCCTCTATTGCCGCCGATAAACCAGAAGGACCGGCTCCGACTATTATCAAATCATATCTTTTCATTCCGTCATCCTCCTTACTGTTCTTCAAACGGTTTCTCGCTTACGCCATACTGGGTCTTCACATCCATGCCCGCCTTCAGCGGCGTGATGCATGTGCGCACATTCGGCTCGCCGTCAACGACCATCACACAGTCCGTACAGCGTCCAATCGCACAGAAGATGCCGCGTGGTTTCTGTTCTTTTTTCGTATATCTGTGGACATTTACCCCCGCCGCCTTCAGCGCCGCCGCAATCGGCTCGCCTTCACAGCCTTCCATTTCATGCCCATCAAACATAAACTTCACAAGTTTTCCTTTTTCCGGAACCCCGAGTATTGGGTGCTCCTTGATCCTATCTGCCATAGTACACTTCCTTTCGGTAAAGAACAACGCGGACAAGTCCGCTTTCCTATAAGATAAAAAAACGCCTGAAGGGTTTTATTCCCTTTCAGACGCCTTTGTCTTTTCTATCTGCACTAGATTCTATACTCTTATTTATAATATAAATTGTAAAAATCAGAACTTGTTTTTCCAGAAAATACTATTCCGGCAAATCAAACAGCTCCATAACCTCCTCATTGCGGAACTCATGTTTCTCATAATACCCGATCAATTCGTCCCCATCCCGCAGCGCTACCATATATGCATCTTTGTTCTTTCTTTTATTGTGGGAAATATATACCATATTGTGCTGTGGAGACGATGCGAACCATTCTATGACACGTACAATTTTCTCCTGTGATTTTGGATTATGGCAATCCAAAAGGCTTTTGCCTACGAGTTTCGCTCCGCCCCTCCTCTTATAATTTTGGATAGCCGCCGGATTCATATAGAGGATCTCATGCTGCGGATTACAGATAACGATCGCGCACCTGTCCTGCTCTATGATACTTTTATAAAACAAAAAAAATTTCTGCTCCTCCTGTGAGAGCACCTTTTCCTGCACAGATGATGTATTCTCCTTGGTCATAACAGCCTCCTGATTCCTGCAAATTCTTTTTGCGAATACCGTTTTACGAAAATGATTTCTACTATAGTTATAATTATCCCGAATAGTATTCCCACCAAACTTCCCAAATATCCGGATCCATAAACCTCATTGTAATAAAAAGATGGAAAAATCGCCAGCATCGTGCCCACAATAACCGGCGGCAAAAAACGCACCCGGTTTTTGTATCTCAGGCATTTTACTATCTCTTCCTCTGTCATTCCGATCATCTGAAGGCTGTTTACAGCCCTGCTGTTTTCCTCCTGTTCCGCCTGAATGCGAAAATGAATCAGAAGATATTCTGACATCAACATAAGCCCAATCACAAACGCCATCAGGAAATTCAAAAACAATCCAGATTTTCGGGCCTCAAGATACCTATCCACTTTGGAAGACAATTTATAATAATGCTCCTGTGCCTCATCCACCTGATTGCGACTTTGCAGATATTCCTGTACGGCACATACGCCCTCATTGGACTTCCGCCACTCTACAAACGCAAACAAATTCGCCGTGCCTGGCACATACTGCGCATCTTCCTCCATCTTCTTAAAATCCAAATCGCTGACAATCAATGTCCGGTCGGCAAAAGCCGCATTCCAGTTAAACAGAATCTTTACCTCGCTTCCGACAGAATGCAGTTCCTGATTCCCGCCGATTGTAACAGTTGAAACCGGCTGCGTATCATGCTCATACCCGTCATGCAAATCAAACTGAAACAAATTCAGAAACTGCCCTTCCTCCACCTGATACTCACATCCAAAATACTGATTTACCTTCGTAACCGGAAGATAATTAAAAGCAGCGTCCCTGAGATATGGCATTTGTATCACACACTCTACCGAAACGCCATGTTCCGCCAGGATATCCCTGACCTTTTGCAGCGACGCCCGGTTCATGCCAAAGATTTCGGAATACGCCATATCATAGGGGGACTCGTTTTCGGCATCTCGCAAAAAAACCGGATACATTGTCACGCATACGCTCGCCAGCGTCACTGCACAGGCAATAATTATGGTTCCAAAACCATAGCGGATCCTCCACGCATTATTATGACGCCGCACAAAGGACCACTCCGCCAGATGTTTTTCGACATAGCCCGCCCGGCACCTATCCAATATACGCTCCGTCAGGCTCTTCTTCCCACAACGGTACTGCGCCTTTAGCAAAGTTCCTATTTTCTCGCGCAAGGTTCCCACCGCATTCCACAGAAAAGCAGCCGCCATAACCACAAGATATAAAAGAACCGTAATCTTATACGATGCGGGGCAAAACTGCCACTGCACGCCTTCGATGCCAATCCCATAATTGATGACGGCAAAAAAGAAACCGGACAACACAGTTCCTGCCGCCAGAGCCGCTGCCAGGGCCACACCGGCTATCGCCATATTTTCCAGCATCATATTTCGGAAAGCCTCTTTCGGGCTCATTCCCAGGGAAAACAAAATCCCATATTCCTGTTTCCTTGCCGCAAAAAATGCCTGGCACGAAACCGGCAGGAACAAGACCAGAAACAGAGCCGCCAACATACTGGGAAAATAGATATTACTGGAAATAAGAGAATTGACTTTCGTCCCATCCATAAAGGAAGAATTTGTGAAAATAGACGCAAAGCATTCAAACAACGATACCGCAAACAGATTACAGAAAAAATACAGCCGGTATCGGTTAAAATTTACCCTTAACATCTTTGCGGATATCTCATAAAACGTCATCCTGCTCTCCTCCCAGATGGCACAGCATATTCAAAATTTCTTCCTGAAACTCCTTATTGTCGCCCTTTTTTACCGCCTCAAACGCAAATTTTCCGTTCTGCAAAAAAAGCACGCGGCTGCAAAAAGATGCCGCGTGCGCATCATGCGTCACAATCAGAAAAGCCGTGCCAAACTGCCTGTTCATCTTCACCATGCATTGCATGACATCCCCGGTCGTTCTCATGTCCAGGTTCCCGGTCGGTTCGTCTCCGAAGATAAGCTCCGGTTCATGAATCAGCGCCCGTGCAATCGCCGTCCGCTGTTTCTGTCCACCCGACAATTCCGTCATTCCTTTATCCGCCAGTCCGGCAATGCCAAGCGCATCCATAATTTTCACCACCGACTGCTGTTGTTCGTCTGCCTCTCGCTTATTCAGAATCAGGGGCAGCAAAATATTTTCTTTCACCGTCAGGCTCTCCAGCAACTGGAAATCCTGAAAAATCAGCCCCATATGTTTCCTGCGGAAGGCGGCTGTTTCCTCACTCGTCAACCCGGTAAGGTTTTCTCCGCCTATCTGAACCTGTCCGTGATCCGCCGTATCTATCCCGGTCAGTACATGAAGGAGGGTCGTCTTGCCGCTGCCGGAAGGACCCATGATGGCAACCATCTCGCCCCTGCCCATTTTCAGGTTTATATCATGCAGAACCCGAACGGTTTCACCGGATGTCTGATAACTTTTTGAAATATGGCTTGCATCTAATGCGTACATATTATTTCATCGCCTCTGCCACAGCCGCCTCACAGCTACGCATTGCCTGAATCGTCTTGTCAAACAGGTCGTCCAGCTCCCAGCCAAGCCGCTCTGCACCCTGGGAAATAATTTCCCTGGAGCAGCCTGCTGCAAACCTCTTATCCTTAAACTTCTTCTTTAAGCTCTTAACTTCCAAATCCATCGTACTCTTTGACGGGCGCATCAACGCACAGGACCAGATCAGTCCCGTAAGCTCATCCGCTGCAAAAAGCACATTCTCCATCTCCAGTTTCGGCTCCTCCTCGCTGCAAATTCCGTAGCCATGAGAGCAGACCGCATAGATCATATCCTCACTTACCCCGGCCTCGCGCAAAAGCTCCGGCGCTTTCTTGCAGTGTTCTTCCGGATAAAGCTCGAAATCAATGTCATGGAGCAGTCCGGTAATGCCCCAGAACTCTTCTTCCTGCGCATAGCCAAGCGCCTTCGCAAACCAGCGCATCACGCCTTCCACCGTCAGGGCGTGCTGAATGTGGAAAGGCTCTTTGTTATATTTCTTAAGCAGTTCCAAGGCATCCTCACGGGAAATGCTGCTCTTCTTTGCAGGCTGGTTCGTTTCCTTTTTCGTGGATTTCGCACTGTCAGATGGTTTTTTGTCCAGGCTCTTCATTGTCGGGAACAACAACACGTCACGAATTGCCGGTGAATTCGTCATCATCATCACCATACGGTCGATGCCGTATCCAATACCACCCGTCGGCGGCATTCCAATACTAAGCGCATTCAGGAAATCTTCATCCGTATGGTTGGCCTCATCATCGCCCGCGGCAAGCAACGCCTCCTGCGCCTCGAAACGCTCACGCTGGTCAATGGGGTCGTTCAGCTCGGAATAGGCATTCGCCATCTCCCAGCCGTTCATAAAGAACTCAAAACGCTCTACATATTCTGGATTCTCCGGTTTCTTCTTCGTCAGCGGAGAAATCTCAATCGGGTGATCCATCACAAATGTCGGCTGGATCAAATGCTCTTCCACATACTCCTCAAAGAACAGGTTGAGGATATCGCCCTTCTTATGCCTGTCCTCATATTCAATGTGATGCTCATCGGCAAGTTTCTTTGCCTCCTCATCACTCTTTATCTCGTCAAAATCAACATTGGCATACTTCTTCACGGCATCCACCATGGTAATGCGCTCGAACGGCCTGGACAAATCCATCTCATGCTCGCCATATGTGATGATTTCCGAACCGGTAACCTCTTTTGCCACATAACGGTAGAGATTTTCCGTCAAATCCATCATGCCGTGATAATCCGTGTATGCCTGATACAATTCCATCAACGTAAATTCCGGATTGTGCCGGGTATCAAGCCCCTCGTTGCGGAATACGCGCCCAATCTCATACACGCGCTCCAGTCCGCCCACTATCAGCCTTTTCAGATACAGTTCCAACGAAATACGCAGTTTCAAATCCTCATTCAATGCATTGAAATGCGTCTCAAACGGCCGTGCCGCCGCGCCGCCCGCATTGCTTACCAGCATGGGGGTCTCAACCTCCATAAATCCCTGCCCGTCCAAAAAACGGCGGATGCTACTCAACACTTTGGAGCGCTTGACAAAGGTATCCTTTACCTCGCTATTCATAATCAAATCCACATACCGCTGGCGGTATCTCATGTCCGTATCCGTCAGTCCATGGTATTTCTCCGGCAAAATCTGCAAACTCTTGGACAGAAGGGTTACTTCCTGCGCATGAATGGAGATTTCTCCCGTTTTTGTCGTAAATACCTCGCCCTTGATTCCAAGGATATCGCCGACGTCGTATTTCTTAAAATCCTTATAGCTGTCTTCACCAACGCTGTCTCTTGCAATGTATACCTGAATATCTCCCTGCAAGTCCTGAATATTACAAAAAGATGCTTTTCCCATCACACGCTTGAACATCATTCTACCGGCAACGCTTACAACCTGTCCTTCCAACGTGTCATAATTGTCTTTGATTTCCTGACTGTGTTTCGTTACCTCATATTTCGTAATCTGAAACGGGTCTTTGCCGTTACTCTGCAATTCTTCCAATTTCTCATGACGAACCTTTAACAACTGGTTTAAATCCTGTCCCGGTGACTGATTGTTCTGTGCCATCTTTTTTCCTCCTTTTCATCGGTATCGGCACGCGCCGCTTCGCGTCCCCTGCCATTTCGGAAGAAGGCATTTATGAAATGCTGCGCATTTGCCTTCTTCCTCTTAGTTCGAACGCTGGATTCCCAGCACTTTGTACTCCATTACGCCTGCCTGTGTCTCAATCGTTACTTTATCCCCCACTTTTGCGCCAATCAGGGCTTTCCCTACCGGAGATTCGTTGGAAATCTTTCCCTGAAGGCTGCTTGCCTCCGTGGAGCCTACGATTTTATATTCTAATTCCTCGTCAAATTCGCAGTCCAAAATCTTTACCTTGCATCCCACATTTATCTTATCAAGATCTACTTCATCTTCCACTACAACTTCCGCATTCTTGAGAATTTTCTCGATTTCTTCTATTCTTGCCTCTATATCCCGCTGCTCATCCTTTGCAGCGTCATACTCCGCATTTTCCGAAAGATCCCCCTGTTCCCTGGCTTCCTTTATTTTCTGAGAAACTTCCTTTCTTTTAACCACCTTAAGCTCATGTAATTCTGTCTCTAATTTCTGCAAACCTTCATAAGTCAACAAGTTTTTCTTTTCCATCACACAACACCTTCCTAAATTCACATTATAAAAGGATCCCTACACTCCTTTAACAATCACAGTATTATAACCGATAGGTATGGAAATGTCAAGATTTCCCGCATTTTCGACACTGCTCCACCTCCGTTTATACACTGGAATATAGAGCATATGTTCTTTCACATATTTTAGCGGACAATCCCCTTTCTGCTCCATATCCAAAATAACGTTGACATCCTCAGAAATTTCCTGTCCCCTGGAACATACCTGAACGACCAAACCGCTATCCTCATACATTCTTTGAATATAATCTGCAAAATATGCAGGACGGTCCGTGACAATCCGCAAAAAATTCAAATCCTGTGAAATCTGCTCCAGCATGGTTTCCACCTGATCCTCATCCAGCAGTGATTCCGGTAGCATGTCCGTATCAACCAACAGCGGACAGAAATCGCGATAGGTCATCCCATAACGCTCCAAAACCTGCTCCAGAATATCGCGCATCCTGTGTAAATACGGATTTTCCCGGGGATATGGCTCTTCCTCTTCCCACTCACCTGACTCCTCTTCATCAGATGGTCTCACGCCCCAAAACCGTTTCCAGATGCCGCACAGAAAATCCCACAGGCGGTTTTTGTGTTTTTCATGCATGAGCTCCTTGTCCCTGTTCATTTTCCACCCCTTCGAATACTGTTTTTTCAATATATGAAGGAGCAAAATGGGATATGCATTATCTATACAGACTCCACTACCGCCTGAAACAGTTCTTCCAATTGCTCATACGTCTCAACCTCGTTAATTTTCCCCCGGAGTTTGGCTGAATTCTTATATCCGCTGGTATACCAGGCCGCGTGCTTGCGCATCTCGCGCATACCCATGAGTTCTCCCTTAAAGGCAATCTGAGCCCTCGCATGGCGCAGTACCATATCCGCAACTTCCCGGATATCAGGTTTCGGCAGCTCCTCCCCTGTTTCCATATAGTGGAGAATTTGGCGAAAAATCCAGGGATTGCCCTGCGCACCCCTGCCGATCATAAAACCGTCGCAATTCGTCTGCCTCTTCATCTCAAATACATCCTGTGCTGTTAAGATATCCCCGTTTCCAATGACCGGAATGGACACCGCCTCTTTCACCTGGCGAATGATATCCCAATCCGCCCTGCCGGAATAATACTGCTCACGCGTCCTTCCGTGAACTGCAATCGCAGCCGCGCCCGCCTCCTCTGCAATTCTGGCAATTTCCACTGCATTGACATGAGCATCGTCAAAACCCTTGCGGATTTTTACGGTCACGGGCTTTTCAATCGCTTTTACCACTTCAGAGACAATCTCATACACCAGCTTTGGCTGTTTCATCAGAGCCGACCCCTCGCCGTTATTTACCACCTTTGGCACCGGACAGCCCATATTGATGTCAAGAATGTCAAACGGGCGTTCCTCAATGCGCTTTGCCATCTCGCTCATAATCCCTGCATCTGCGCCAAACAGCTGCAGGGAAACCGGACGTTCTTGCGGTGTGGTCTGCAAGAGGATTTCCGTATTCCTGTTGCGGTAATAAATGCCCTTTGCACTCACCATCTCCATACAGAGAAGCCCGGCTCCCTGTTCTTTGCAGAGCACGCGAAATGGCAGGTCGCAAACTCCTGCCATCGGTGCCAGAATGATATTATTTTCCAAAGTTACATTTCCTATTGTAAGTGTTTCCATCTGTTATTCCTATTTCTGGCGGTTTTGTTTGTTGTAAATCAACCGCAATCCCTGAAGCGTCAGCGTGGGGTCAAAGATATCAATCGCATCCGTCTCATTGGCGATAATCGTTCCCAATCCTCCGGTCGCAACCACCTTGAGGTCTTTATACCCCGTCTCCTTTTTCGTCTCCCGGATAATATATTCCGTCTGCCCAATCTGTCCGTAAATCAGACCCGCCTGCATACTGCTGATGGTTTCTTTCGCCAGAATGCTTTCTGGCTTGCGGATTTCAATTTCCGGCAGCTTGGCGGCATCCTCCCACAATGCCTTTGCAGAAGTGCGGATTCCGGGCGCTGTCACGCCGGATACAAAGGCTCCGGTCTCATCCACCAGATCGTAGGTCGTTCCGGTTCCAAAATCAATGACAAACACCGGTCCGCCGTACAGCTCATAAGCCGCAGCAGCATCTACAATGCGGTCTGCACCAATCTGCCTGGGATTTTCCGTGGCGATGCGAATCCCCGTCTTAATCCCGGGCTCAACGACTACCGGGTGAATGCCAAAATATTTGATAAATGCGCTCAACAGCGAATGCATGACATTCGGGACAACCGAGGCGATAATGACATCCCTGATATCCTCATAAGAAATTCCATTATTCCGTAACAATTCGCGCATCGTGATTCCATATTCATCCGACGTCCGCTGCAATTTCGTCGTCATACGAAAGGTGGCTTCCAGTTCCTCACCATCAAAAATTCCAAACGTAAAATTCGTGTTTCCCACATCCACAACTAATAACATTCCTCAATCCTCCAAATCTTCTTCGCACAGGTCCGCACCCAGGATAAAAATTTTATAATATATTTCCAGGGAATGAAACAGCTCCTGCCTGTCCCGCTGCAACTGTTTGATTTTCAGCACGCTGCCAATGTCGTCGTACAAAAGGTCACCCTCATCACAGGCCGCCTGCAGCCCAAGGTTTCCCTCCTCATCAAATATAAGCGTCAGCGTTCCGCCAATATCTTCCGTATACAGCACGCACATAATCTTTAATTCATCCTGAATCCCCTGCGGAAGGGAATGGAATTCTTCATTCAGATAATATTTCTTCGTATACGCGCTGGATGCACACAATACGGTTTCTTCCAAATTCCTCCTGTTACACATATCCATAAATCCCCCGCACTGATACTTCGCCGGAGGACACCTGGCATATCCCATCCTCCCGCTCAACCAAAAGTTCTCCTCTGTCATTGATTCCCAGTGCCGTGCCCTCGTATTCACCCAGCGGATCCAACACCCGAACCATCTTGCCCCGATTTACCAGCATGGAATTGTATTCTTCCATCAAAACAGATAAATCCTCTGTCTTAAGAAACGTCTCATAATACTGCTCAAAATACTGCAACACCGCCCCCAATATCTGCGCCCTGGAAAGCGGTACGTTCCTTCCCTCCGCCTCAAGCTCCAGTTTGAGGGAAGTCGCCGTCTTTGCAATCTCCTCCGGAAATTCTGTCTGGCTTACATTGATGCCGGTCCCGATCACGATATGATTCACATAATCAATCTGCGCACTCATCTCCGTAAGGATTCCCACAATCTTCCTGCCATTTAGAACGACGTCGTTCGGCCACTTAATCTGCGGCTTTAAACCCGTCACTTCTGAAATGCCCTTCACCGTTGCCATTCCTTTTACCAGTGTCAGCATGGAGGCATTACCGGGGGCAATCCCGGGTTTCAGCAATATGGAAAAAAACAGACCTGTCCCAGGAGGCGAGCTCCAGCCCCGTCCACGGCGACCCCGTCCGGCAGTCTGTTTCTCTGCCACAACGACGCATCCGTGCCAGTCTGCCCTGTCACTCTCCTCCGCAATCCGTTTCGCCGCCATATTTGTGGAATCAATTTCCTCAAAATAACACACTTCACGTCCCAGCCATTTTGTATGCAGCTGGCTTGCCACCTCGCTCTGTGACAAAATATCGGGGACAGAGATTAAACGATAGCCCCTGTTCTGAACCGCGGTAATCTCATAGCCGGATTCCTTCAATTGTTTGATCGCTTTCCACACGGCAGTGCGGGACACTCCAAATTTCTCACATAACTCCTGTCCTGAAACATAAGTATCCCGATTCTGCCGCAACACCTGTAAAATTTTTGTTTTCATTCTGTTTCCTATCTGAGCGTAGCGTACATAATCGCCTTAATACTGTGCATTCTGTTTTCCGCCTCATCAAATACAACGGACCTGCTGCTCTCAAACACCTCATCCGTAACTTCCATCTCCGTCAACCCGAATTTCTCATGAATTTCTTTGCCTATCGTAGTTTCCAGATCATGGAACGCCGGAAGGCAGTGCATGAATATTGCCGTCTTTTTGGCATTATCCATGACTTTTTTGTTTACCTGGTATGGCATCAATTCCCGAATCCGGCTCTCCCAGACCTCATCCGGCTCTCCCATGGACACCCAGACGTCCGTATAAATTACATCCGCATCCTTCGTTCCGCTCTCCACGTCCTCCGTCAAAGTGACGGAACCGCCGGTTTTGCTGGCAACTTCATTGCAGTAATCCACCAGTTCCCGCTCCGGAAAGTATGTCTTGCTGGTACACGCCACAAAATCCATGCCAAGCTTGGCGCAGGTTACCATCAGGGAATTGCCCATGTTGTAACGCGCGTCTCCCATATATACAAATTTCACGCCTCGCAGACGCCCTAATTTCTCCTTTACAGTAAGCATATCCGCAATCATCTGTGTGGGATGAAATTCATTGGTAAGTCCGTTCCAGACCGGAACGCCCGCATGTGCGGCAAGCTCCTCTACAATCTCCTGTCCGTAACCGCGGTATTCGATGCCGTCATACATCCTGCCAAGCACCCGCGCCGTATCGCGAATGCTCTCCTTTTTTCCAATCTGGGAACCGGACGGATCCAGATACGTCACATGCATCCCCAAATCATGCGCCGCAACCTCAAAGGAACACCGTGTCCTTGTGCTTGTCTTCTCAAAAATCAACACGATATTCTTCCCTTTTAACTCATCATGCGCAATTCCCTGTTTCTTCTTCTGTTTTAACTCCGCCGATAATGTAATCAAGGATTCAATCTCCTCCGGCGTAAAATCTTTTAATTTCAAAAAATTCCTTCCTCGTAAATCCATATTTTTCTCTCCCGTTTTCAAAATAAATTTATTTGTATCCATGTGCCATCTTCCATGAAATGTGAACGGACTGCCAAATAATCGGACAGTCCGCTGTGATTCACACTTAACCGGATGCTATCAGTTTCACTTTATCCGGAATTTTCAGATTTCCTTCGCGACCTCTGCGATCGTCTTTGTAAGCCCGGCTACCCCCTGAATATCGGAAGGGATAATGATCTTCGTCGCCTGCCCGTCTGCTGCTTTCGCAAATGCCTCCAGACTCTTCAGCTGCAATACGGCTCCGTCCGGCGCTGCCTCCTTTAAGAAACGCAGACCATCTGCATTTGCCTGCTGAATCCGCAGGATTGCCTCTGCCTGGCCTTCTGCCTCGCGCATGGTCGCCTCTTTTTTGGCCTCTGCACGCAGGATTGCCGCCTGTTTCTCTGCCTCTGCATCCAGAATTGCAGATTCCTTTTTACCCTCTGCCACAAGAACCGTAGCCGTCTTCTCGCCTTCTGCCTGCGTAACGGCCGCACGACGTTCACGTTCCGCCTTTGCCTGTTTCTCCATCGCATCCTGAATCTGCTGCGGCGGAATAATGTTTTTAAGCTCCACACGATTTACCTTGATTCCCCATGGGTCGGTCGCTACATCGAGAGAAGCGCGCATTTTTGTATTGATAAGCTCTCTTGACGTTAAAGTCTCGTCTAATTCCAAATCACCGATGATATTACGAAGCGTTGTCGCCGTCAGGTTTTCGATCGCCATAATCGGACGCTCTACGCCATAGGCAAACAGTTTCGGGTCTGTAATCTGGAAATATACCACCGTATCAATCCGCATGGTTACATTATCCTTGGTAATTACCGGCTGCGGCGCAAAATCAACGACCTGCTCTTTCAAAATCACGCGTTTTGCAACCTTGTCAAGGAACGGCACCTTGAAATGAAGTCCAACGCCCCACGTTCCCTGATAAGCGCCCAGCCGCTCAATAACAAGCGCATGCGCCTGCGGAACGATCTTAATGCAGGATACCAGCAACAACAGTACCAGGATAATAAACGCAATTACTACTAAAAATTCTATTCCTCCAGTCATATGTTTCTCCTCCATAAAATATTTTATCAGTTCAGCCATTTGCAAATGGCCTGGCAAAATGAATCACATCACTTCGCCGTCTCTTTTACCAGCAGCTTTACGCCGCTGATTTCTACAATCTCTACGGTTGCACCCTCCGGAATAACCTTTTCCTCAACAGCGCGCGCCGTCCACTCCTGTCCGTTGACGCTGACATGTCCGCGGGCATTGAGATTGTCGATTTCTTCCTTAACCACTGCCAGCTTGCCTATCAGACTTTCAGCATTGGTACTCTCCATGTTCTTATTAAGATATTTCACTGCCAAAGGTCTGGTCGCTGCCAATAAGATCACCGAAACTGCAACAAACAATACCACCTGTATCACAAAGCCGGCGCCAAACAAACTCGCAATAAAGGCAACCAGCGCACCTCCGGCAAACCAGATTGTAGTCAGTCCCAAGGTAATAATTTCAATGATCGCCATCACAACAACAATCGCTAACCAGAAAATACCATCCATGACGTTCGCCTCCTTAAATGTTATATTACTATACTTTCCCTCTGATTACAACATTATAATCAGAAACTGTATCCGGATGGTAACATTTCCGCCTGTTTGTTACACAAAACGCGCAGCAAAGCGGACAACTCCATATGGAACTGCCCGCTTTGCCTGGTTATTTTATTTGATTATATTAGAAAAATACCTGATTTCCAATTACAATTCCCGGTATGCCGGATCCTGCATTTCGGAATGACGTCGCACCATTCACATTGTCCACACCGCTGATCGCCTGCTGTGCTGCCTGAATGCAGCTTCCGCTGACGCCGCTTGCCAGTACGCCTGCCATGGTTCCATTTGTTGCCGGCGGGAACTGTCCGCTCTGATAAATAACACCGGAGATACTTCCTGCATATCCTGCGCGGACACGGTTCATGACAACCGCTCCAACTGCAAGCTGCCCTTCGTAACACTCTCCGCCTGCCTCGCACTGAATCAGCGCACCCAGCAATGTCACATCGTCATAGGACGCTGCAACAGCTGCCTTCTGCTGTGTTCCTGCGCTCTGGATCTGTGAAGAGGAGCTCTGTGCTGCCTCTTTTGCCTTCCTCTCCGCTTCAGCGGCCTCTATTGCTGCACGCTCTTCCTCAATGGAAATTGCTTTGCCAAGCTCTAATTCCACCTCTACGTATTCTGCACTGACATAACCTGTTCCATCGTCAAGCTTAACGCAAACCCAGCCGTCTACCGGCTCTGCTTCTGTATCAACCTTAATCTTGCCACCTTCTTCAAGCACATCCAGGATGGTAACATCTTCCTCGGAAGATGCCGTCTCCCTTACACGAACTCCGCCCGTTACAGCTGTGGCATAAGTTGTTCCCACTTCATTTGCAAGCGTCTCTGCTTCCGAACCGGTTACGCAGAAATCATTCTTTACATATCCTTCCACACTACCGGAAGAAATCTTTGTCCACTCTTCGCCTGCCTCAAGAATCTGTGCAGATGCTCCCTTAGGAAGTTTGCCTGCCGGCTCTGCCTCCTCAGATGCCTCTGTACGCACATTCAGATATTCGTCCACCTTCGGCATCAATTTGTCCGCCCATGGGGAAACTTCCTCTGCCTTTTTGTCCTCTGCCGCATCTTTTTTGTCATTTTTCTGCGGTGCAGTGTTCTCTTCAGCGGCTTTCTGTGGTGCAGCGTTCTGTGGCGCAGCGTTCTCTTCAACAGTGTTCTGTGGCGCGCTATTCTCTTCTGCAACGCTCTTAACTTCCTCTGTCTGCTGTTCAGTCTCTGTCTGCTGTTCTTTCTCAGCAGCGGATGCTACGAGCTCATGCTGTTTTTTTGCCTTTGTAATAAATTCACTTTCCCAGTTCTTTCTCGTTGTCTCTGCAATCAATTCTACTGTCCGGCTATCCAGAACCGACTTTGTTGAAACACAGTTTGCAGGTATTGCCGTAAACGCCAAAACCATAGAAAATGCTGCGACAACTCCGCTTTCCATAACCTTCTTATCGAATTTCATATTGACCTCCTGAAAGATAAAATAACATGTTAAAACTTTATATGTTATTTTATTCAAAATTATTAAATATGTTACAAACTTGTTACACTATAGCAAAGAATTTGTAAATTGTCAAGCGTTTGCCTCAAAAATATTTGCGTTTCCCTTTTGGCTCTATAAATCATAAAATAGAAAAACTCGAATTTATTTACATTGAAAAGCCCCATGCGACCTGTTATAATTAGGATAAAATAAATAACAGGTTGGAAGGGAGAAATACGCGTGAAAGAAAAAAAGGACAGGACTCAAAAAAGAGAAAAAACAAAAAAAGCCATAAAAACGATTCGTTCAAACAGGGTGCAGAGGCTCTCTTCTATTAAAGCAAAGGTTTCCTTTGTATTGCTGTTTTCCATTGCGCTTACGGTTATCCTTGGCTTAATGACTACCATTCCCACAATTAAGAATAATGTTACGTCTATTACGGAAAGCTACATGACAGACCTTACAAATTCTTATGGGAAAATATTAAACCAGAACCTCACCATTTCCGCAATGAACATGAATACCAGCCAGCTGGCAAAGACATTTGATAACGCCGGGCTCAAAGGAATGGAAACGAGTTACTTCTATATTTTAAATGCAGAAGGCAACATGCTCTATCATCCAAACGTGGAAAAAATCGGCAAACCAGTCGATGTTGAAGAAATTGCCGCCATAGTCACGGCAAGCAGCGGAGGAAACGTACCCGAACCGGGCGTTTTAAGTTACAATTACGAAGGTTCTTTGAAACGAGCTGCCTATTATGTTACGGAAAAATATAACACCGTTGTCGTTTTGTGTGCAAACGAATCGGAGATCCTGGCTCCGATTACCAGCGTCCAGAACCGTGCTTTCGTGTTCTGCTGCGCACTGGCCCTTATACTTGCAATTACAGGTTATATATCCGTGGCAAATATGATACGGCCACTTCTCACCATCACGGACATTACCGGCAACCTCGCCGATATGAACTGGCAGGAAGACGAGCGTCTCGTTAAAATCGGCAGACGCAAGGACGAAACCGGCGTTATGGCGCGCGCAATTATTACACTGCGCAAATCCATGGTAGACGTTGTTACGGGAATCAAGCAACAGAGTTCCCTCTTATATACAACTTCCGAACACCTCAGCAGCCGGGCTACGGAGACGACCGACACGGTACAGAATGTGGAACGCGCCGTTTCTGAAATCGCAACCGGAGCAAACAACCAGGCGTCCGAGACGCAGAAGGCCACAAAGGACATCCTTCTGATGGGAACCATGGTAGAAGATACTTCTTCACAGGTGACCTCCTTACATAACACGGCTGATTCCATGAAAGAATCCAGCGATACGGCAAACCAGGCATTGACGGAACTGGATGCGGTCAACCAACATGCCATCAATTCCATTGACATTATATATCAGCAGACATTGACCACGAATGAATCTGCGATGAAAATCAAAGAGGCAACCAGCCTGATTTCTTCGATTGCGGACGAGACAAACCTTCTGTCCCTGAACGCCTCGATCGAAGCGGCGCGGGCAGGAGATGCCGGGCGAGGTTTTTCCGTTGTCGCATCCCAGATACAGAAACTTGCCGAACAGTCCAACGATTCCGCAAGGCAGATTGACGATATCATTTATACGCTGTTAGAGGACTCCCAAAAGGCCGTGCAGACGATGGAAGAAGTAAAAGAAATCATCACAAAACAAAGCGAGAATGTCAGCAAAACCGGCTCCGTATTCTCACAGGTGCAGGGCGGCATCTCCGAATCCATTCAGGGTGTCGATGAAATTGCCGACCGCACGAACCAGCTTAACATGGCACGTTCCAATGTTGTTGACGTCGTGCAGAACCTGACGGCGATCGCGGAGGAAAACGCAGCCAGCACGGAGGAGACTTCCGCAGCGGTCAACGAAGTAGCCAATATTATGCAGGATTTTACAGATCATGCTGCAAAGCTTCAGGAAATTGCACATACGCTTGAGTCAAACGTGGATATTTTCAAACTGTAACATATTGTATAAATAACCCGAAAAACAGCCCCTGCTGCAACCGCAGCAGGGGCTTTATGTTTCATGATATTATAATCTCTTCAACAATTCTTCTCTCTCCGTTTCATATCCCGGCTTGCCAAGCAAAGCAAACATATTGCGTTTGTAGCTCTCCACGCCCGGCTGATTGAACGGGTTCACGCCCAGAATATAGCCGCTTACGCCACAGGCAAACTCAAAGAAATAGAACAGTTCGCCGAGATAATACTCGTTCTGCTCCGGAATGGATACCATAAGGTTCGGTACATTTCCATCCGTATGCGCCAGAATCGTTCCGTTCATGGCACTTTTGTTTACAAAGTCCATATCTTTTCCAGCAAGATAATTTAATCCGTCGAGATCTACCGCCTCTTCCTTAAGCTCTACCCGGCAGCGGGATTTCTCCACATTCATCACGGTCTCGTACATAATGCGTGCGCCGTCCTGGATGAACTGTCCCATAGAATGAAGATCTGTCGTAAGGTCTACGGACGCCGGGAAAATACCTTTCTGATCCTTTCCCTCACTTTCGCCGTAAAGCTGTTTCCACCACTCGGATACGTAGTGGAGGCTCGGCTCATAATTTGCAAGCACCTCAACAGTTTTTCCTTTTCTAAGCAGGATGTTGCGCACTGCCGCATACTGCATAGCGTCATTTTCTGCAAAAGGCTTGTCCATTGCCATCTTACGTCCTGCCGCTGCGCCCTCCATCAATTTGTCGATATCCGCTCCGCTGGCAGCTATGGGAAGGAGCCCAACCGCCGTCAGTACAGAGAAACGCCCTCCGACATCATCCGGCACAACAAACGTCTCATATCCCTCTTCTGTAGCAAGATTCTTCAACGCGCCTCTCGCCTTGTCTGTCGTCGCATAAATTCTCTTTGACGCCTCTTCCTTGCCATATTTCTTTTCCAGCATTTCCTTAAATACGCGGAATGCTATTGCAGGCTCAGTCGTGGTTCCGGATTTCGAGATAACGTTTACAGAGAAATCACGGTCGCCGATTACCTCAATCAGCCCAGCCAGATAGGTACTGCTGATGCTGTTTCCGGCATAGTAGATTTCCGGTGTCTTACGAGTTTCTTTGGATACATTATTATAGAATCCATGTCTGAGGAACTCAATTGCTGCCCTCGCACCCAGATAGGATCCTCCGATTCCAATGACAACCAATACCTCCGAATCACTTTGAATCTTTGCAGCTGCCTTTTTAATCCGTGCAAACTCCTCTTTATCATAATCTACCGGCAAATCCAGCCAACCCAAAAAGTCATTTCCTGCCCCCGATTTTGAGACAAGCAGTTCTCTGGCATCCTCTGCCAGCTTTGCCATATAGGAAACTTCTTCCTGGCTGATAAAACCGGCGCTTTTTCCATAATCAAACGTTACTTTCTCCATGATTTCCACTCCTTTGTCCATAAATTTTCCAAAATTTACATTTACAGGATAAGTGTAGCAAATATGCCACATTTAGTCAATAATCCGGCGTTTTCTGTTAAGAAAAATACTCCTGAAGCACCGCATTAAACACCTCTTCTTCCTCCTGCTTCCTCCGTTCCTGCTCCGCAAAGGCTTCCATATCTTCGCGGTCATCCCCCTGCTGCAAGACCCGCTCCTCTGATACTTCTTCCTTCTCTTCCGGTACCTCCTCCTGCATAATCACATCAAAATATGCCTGGATATTCTTCGTAATACTTTGCAGGCTGCGATTCAGCCTTTTTATCTGTCTTAAAATCCTTAACAGAATGAGCGCCAGAATCAATCCCAGCACAATCATCGCTGCTCCTGTCAGAATTTCATTGTGAGACTGTAAATAACTTATCCATTTGTCCATAAGCCTGTCCTCCTTCTCATGTAATTATAAAGATTATTATTCCCGCTGTGAAGTATCCGGGACACTTTTTTCGTCGCATGTTTCGCCCGATTTCGACTTCTCAGCGGGAATAACTTATACAGACAGCCTTACCCTCTGTTCTTTTATTTCAATGATTCCTCCTGCAGCCGGTCAAATTCTGCCATGCATTCATCCACCGTGGCTCCATTTAACAGTTCCCTCACAATCAGGCAGATATTTCCCCACTGCTCCACCTTCATATTGGCGTCAGAGCCCAGCACATAGACATCTTTGTCCACAAGGTCTTTCAGCGGCTGCAATGCGGGAACACATTCTACATCCACATTTTTAGATGGAGATATGACCTTATTCGTCTCTGCATACACCTGAAGGGCCTCGTCAGAAATTATCGTATTCAACACTTTTTTCGTATCCTCCATATGCTCCGCCCCCACGCAGATTCCGTATCCGGTAATGGGTACCACAGGCATCTGCCCGCGCTCGCTGGGGAATCCGATAACCTGCATATTGAAATCTGGTTTGCCATAGGCAGTCTCCGTGTTCGCAGCTCCCCAATACGCCATTACAATCGGCGTCTTCTGCGCCAGAAAATCAGGCCCTTCCCCCTCAATCGCTTCATAAGTATAAGCTGTCTTTGCATCTATATATCCTTTGTCAATCAATTCCTGTAAAAATTCAAAACCAGGACGCATATAATCACTGTACTTCGCCTCTCCCCTGTTCAGCGCATCAATCTCCTCTCTTGCATTGTCTCCATTATAAAGATCAGCAAATGCCTGCGCCAGAACAAAAGTCTCCAGCCACCAGCGATTTGCGCCAATCGGCGTCTCAATCCCATTCTCCTTAAAAGTTTTACAGCACGCAAGAAATTCATCCGGCGTATTCGGAATGGAAACATCATATTGGTCAAACATATCCTTATTGATAAACAGACCATAGACCACAACCTCCTGCGGCACGGCTACTAATTTCCCGTCTATTGTATTTGCCGTTCTGACAACCTCCCTTAAATTTTTCGTATTTTCAAGTTCCGATAAATCCAGCAGTTTCCCTTCGTATCCCAGTTTCTGAATGGCATCCGGATTCAAAAGGTAAAAATCATCCATACTATTCCGCGCACGATCCAGGGCCACCTCATCGTAAGTCTTTTCCTGATAATTATCTGCCGTATACGTCCTGTATTCCACGGTCAGACCCAGCTCCTCTTCGGCCATCTCTACCGTCAAATCAAACGCCGTCCTGGAAGTATTCTTTGTATTGGGTTTTGTCTTTTCCATAGGCCCAAACACGTTGACAACCTTCTCCTCTTCTCTCTCATCTGAAATCAGATTTTCTCCAATATCCGGTTTCCCACATGCAGTGAGGACAATCGCCATACTGCACGCCAACATAACAGCTGTAAATCTCTTTATACAATTTCTTTTATTTCTTATATCCTTTCCCAAAACTTATTCCTTTCTTTCAATATATTGATTCACTGCTTTTCTCAACAATTCCATATCAATCGGTTTTGCAACATGAGCGTCCATACCGGCGTCCAATGCATCCTTGACATCCTCGGCAAACGCATTTGCTGTCATTGCAATAATTGGTATATGCTTTGTATGTTTCTCATGCTCAAATGCCCGAATTTTCCTTGAGGCGTCATAGCCGTTCATAACCGGCATCTGGACATCCATCAGGATAGCGTCGAATTCATTTTCCGCTGCACGGGCAAAACGCTCCAATGCCAGCTGCCCGTTTTCCACAACTTCACATGTGGCGCCTTCAATATTTAATAGCTCCGACAAAATCTCCGCGTTAATAAAGTTATCTTCCGCCGCAAGGAAATGCAGTCCTTTCAGGCTGTTATTATCCTCGCTTTCTTCCAAAACCTCATCTTTGCACTTCTCATCCCCTAACCTACATAGAACCTCTTTAAATGCAGAAACAAAGAACGGTTTTGCGAGAAATTCCACATTTCCCAGGAGTAATATATCATCCTCCACCTCATCCTCCGCATAAGACGTCAGGAACACAATCGGCACTGTCTGAGGTATGATCGTCCGAAGTTTTCTGGCAGTCTCACTACCATTCATCTTCGGCATCTTCCAGTCTAACAAAATTACCTGATAAGGCGTATCATTTTCAAGCGAATCTTCCACCAGCCTGAAGGCGTCCTCACCGGAAAGCGCAATATCCACCGCCACGCCGGTATCTTTCATAAGCGTTTGGATGCTCTTGCAAATCTCTATATCATTGTCTACTGCCAGAATCCTGATAATTCCGCTTTCCTGCCAATATTGCTGATCCGTCTGTTCACTGGGTATCCTGAGCTCCAGATCCACCCGAAACAGGCTGCCCTTATTAACCTCGCTGAAAACATCTATCGTTCCGCCCATCAGCTCCACAATATTTTTGGTAATCGCCATACCCAGCCCGGTTCCCTGTACTTTATTGGTGGTGCTGTTTTCCGCCCTGGTAAACGCATCAAATATTGTTTCCAGATATTCCGGCGTCATGCCATATCCATCGTCCTCTACTTCAATCCGAATATGCTCGTATTGATTCGAATATTGTTTGAGTCCAATAATGCGGAACCATATATTTCCATTCTCCGGCGTATACTTTACCGCATTGGACAGAAGGTTTATCAAAACCTGATTGATTCTCGTCTCATCACCTAACAGGTACTCATGTTTGATGTCGGTTACCGAAACATAAAATTTCTGTCCCCTGTCCTTTGCCATTGGTCGAATAATCGCGTCTACGGAAGAAACAAGATCACTGAGCGTAAATTCTCCAATCGTAAGCACGACCTTTCCACTCTCAATTTTCGACACATCCAGAACATCGTTAATTAAACTGAGCAGATGCTTGCCGGACGCCGTAATCTTATTCGTGTACTCCCTGACCTTGCCCGCATTGTCCGCATCCCACGCCAGCAGCGTCGTAAAACCAAGAATCGCATTCATCGGTGTTCGGATATCATGGGACATATTAGAGAGGAACATCGTCTTGGAGTTACTCGCAATCTGCGCAGCCTGCAGCGCCTCCGCCAGCTGTTTGTTATGCACTTCCCTCTCCGCTTCTCTCTCCGCACGCATTTTATCCTGCTGTTTCCGGTTGAAACTATACAACAGACAACAGAGGAAAAAAGCGCTTAACATTACGATGACCACAATCAGGATATTGTGGTTTACGGAACGTCCTTCCTGCTGAATGGCTGCAATCGGAACGTAACCAATCAGATAAAATACACCATCATTTAAAGGCCACATATAAATCAGAGAGCTCTCATTCTGAATATCGTGGTAGAACATAATCTCTTTGCCTGCATGAATATTTGTCGCAATCTCTGACTGAAGATTCTTTTCCAGGATATTGTTCGCACGGTAAAAATCTTCCAGATCCACATGTCCCGCATCCCGCTCCCCCATACCCGTCGGTTTTAATACAAGCCGCTCACTCTTGGTATCCATGAGATAGAGAACCGCTCATCCATTGTATAATTTGTTCGGAAGCGTATCTTCAAAGAAATCAAAAATATACTCAATATAAAGCGTGCCCATCTCTTTCCCATCCCGGATAACCGGACATTTCACCGTATAAGCCCAGGTTCCAAGATCATTTAAGTATGACTGGGAAATGGACATCCCGTTTACTTCTTTTTTCAATGAAAAATCCAGGTCACGCTCTGTAAAACTTTCTCCCACACTGGAAATTCCCTCTGTCTCGCCCGACAGTATGAGCGACACCTTCGTCATGGCCTGTTGGTTATTATAAAATCGAATAAACTCATAAGGGTCTTTGGACTCCGCTATTTCCTGCGCTATAAATTTCTGAAATTCTGTCTCCTTTACCAGAATTGTCTCCACTGTGTTACTTATCAAATCAAGGCTTTCACTCAAATTATAGATCGCCGACGCAGACATCTCTATGGATATCTTGTTGGCAACAAAGAAAACCACGCCTCCCAAAATACAAAAAACAATAATTATGGAAAGAAAAAATATTTTTTTCCCATCTTTCTTCTGCCTATCGTTCATCTTACACTCCATTCTGATACTGAAATATCCTATACCAAAACCAACAAACGCTTTAAAATTTAATCGTGTAAATTCCCCGGCTGTCTCAAATATTCCCAGGCCGTCTAAAAACATATTATATCATATCATTTTCTATTAATATATACATATCATCCATTTGCTTTTCCTTGACTTTTTCCCGGAACAGTATAAGATAAAAAGTATGTGAATACATTATAATATGTTGATAAAATAAAAATCTTACTTTATGCTTCACCATAATACTTGTACGAATGGAGGAAATTATGAAACGAATTGTCTTAACAGGCGGAGGAACCGCCGGTCATGTCACCCCCAACATCGCCCTGCTTCCCCGGTTAAAAGAACTCGGTTATGATATACACTACATCGGTTCCTACGACGGCATAGAACGCAAACTGATCGAACAATGCCATATTCCTTATTATGGTATTTCCTCCGGTAAATTACGCCGGTATTTTGACTGGAAAAATTTCTCAGATCCTTTTAAGGTTCTCAAAGGCTACCGTCAGGCACGCGCCCTTCTGCGAAGGCTGAACCCGGACGTCGTTTTTTCCAAAGGCGGATTCGTCTCGGTTCCGGTCGTCATGGCGGCAAAGCACCGCAAAATTCCGGCAATCATCCATGAATCAGATATCACCCCCGGGCTGGCCAACAAGCTTGCCATCCCCAACGCCTGCAAGGTCTGCTGTAATTTCCCGGAAACCTTAAAATACCTTCCGGCAGAAAAAGCAGTTCTTACGGGTTCTCCCATCCGCAAGGAACTGCTCTCTGGCAACCGCCTGAATGGTCTTACTTATTGCCGTTTTGAATCAAACAGACCGGTTATCATGGTGATCGGCGGCAGCAGCGGTTCCCAGTTCATCAACCAGGTGATCCGCAGCCTGCTGCCGGAACTGTTGAAATCTTATCAGGTCATTCATCTCTGTGGAAAAGGCAATTTGGAGCCATCGCTGAATGGAACTTCCGGATATGCGCAATTCGAATATGCCAATCAGGAATTAAGCGATTTGTTTGCTGCCTCAGATATCGTGATCTCCCGCGCAGGGGCTAATGCAATCTGCGAACTTCTGGCTTTACACAAACCGAATATCCTGATTCCCCTCTCCGCCAACGCCAGCCGGGGGGATCAGATTTTAAACGCACGTTCCTTCGAACAGCAGGGCTACAGTATCGTCATCGAAGAAGAACAGCTCAATGACGTAATACTGTCAGACGCCATACACAGATTATTTGAAAACCGCGGCCAGTATACCAATGCCATGGCAAAGAGCAAACAACTCGGTTCCATTGAAACGATCGTTCAGCTTATTGAACAGGCTGCAAAAAAATTATGACAATTACAATTTTAGTTTCTGATGAATCGCCTGGAACTCTTCTTCCGACAGCTCCAGGTGATTCCAGCAAAGCTTGTCCTCATTTCCATCCTGTTTATATCTGGGAATCAGATGCATATGAAAATGGAAGACCGTCTGTCCTGCCGCCTCACCGTTATTCTGCATGATATTCAAGCCGTCACATTTTAATGTTTCTTTCATATGAACCGCCAGTTTCCGGGCAAGCTTCATCACATGAGCCGCCGTCTCTTCCGGCATCTCGTAAATATTAGCATAATGCTCTTTGGGAAGAATCAGTGCATGTCCCTTTGTCGCCGGACTGATATCAAGAATCACGCGAAATTCCTCATCCTCATAAATTGTCTTAGAGGGTATCTCTCCCCCTGAAATTTTACAGAAAATACAATTCGAATCTTTCATGTCTGCCTCCATTCCTTAACCGAAATTAAATACCTGGTCTAACATTTTTAAAGTCTTAAAGTTACCCTTTGCCGTCATCTCGCCGGTCATAAACGCCCTCTGGAACGTCATTCTTCCCTTAACAATATTGTCCATCACCGCTGTCGTCAACTTTGTATATACATCAATCTTTTCACTCTGTCCATAGTAAACTTTAACCTCATCGTTATTTACCTCCACAGACAAAGGTTTCTTCTTGCCATCTATCATAAACAGATAATTTGCGGAAAAATCGCTCTGCGCCACAAAATGAGCCTCCAGCTCCATCAGATAAGCCATCTCTTCGTCCTCATCGCTCTGTCCCAGCATGTCCTTGAACATATGGCTCAACTCCTCGATGTCCTCTTTCTGTTTCTTCACATAGACGTCATCGGCAACATACTTCGAAAGCTGCTCGCTCTCCTGCGGCGTCAGCTCTAACTGCTGTGTCCGCAGAACAGTCTGCCGGATTGCCTGATTACTGTTTGGCAGGCTCTTCTGTTTCTGGGAAATGGTACGATAGAGGTTCTCCGCCTTCTTCTCGATAAGTACCGTATAGTCCTGGTTCATTTCAAATGCAACCAGATCTTCTACATATCCGCATAATCCGCTGCACGGCAGTCCCCCCAGAAATTCCCATGCATTCGCAAGCGTAAGTTCTCCCTCACGCTCCCCGTAAGTTGTTGACATGACAATCGGCTGCATATAAGTCTCCGAAATCTTCTCCTTATCTCCATACAGCCAGCACGCATCCAAAAACTGCTGCATATATCCGCCAATACCCAGCCATTCTACCGTTGTCGCCAGAATAATTCCATCTGCATCCTTAATCGTCTGGGGCAGTGTCGAAATACTGTTCTTGTCCTCATAAATATTATAACGCTGCACCTCTACACGAAGTTCCGTCAACACTTCCTGCATTTTATTTACTACATATAGTGTAGGGTCATCCAAAAGTCCCCGTCCCCCATAATAGATATTCACTTTCATGTCCGAAACCTCCAAATTTTTGAATACCTTTAGTATATAAATTTTTGCACGTAAAGTCAACAACTACACGCAATGCGCGGCAACCTATAAAAACACATACTCCTCCACCCCAAAACGGATTTTATCTTTGGGCTGTATCTGCCTTGGTTGATGGTATTCCAGCATCACGTCATTCAGATACGTTCCATTGGTGGAATTTAAGTCTTCGATGAAATAGTTTCCTTCCACTCTGGTAATCCGGGCATGAAGACGGCTCACGCCTTCCGCCAGAATTATTCCATTGACCTGTTCGCTGTTTTTTCCCAGCAGGAAATTATCTCCTTCTATCGGAATATCACTGCACAGATGCACGCCGTGATACACAAGTTTCCCCAAAGGCTCTCTTTGCCGTACGCCCAGAATTTCAGTTGGACGTAACGGCGCATCCTCTTCCTTCTTTGCCGCCTCCCCCTGCGGTATTTCTGAAAAAACCAGGTTCTGCTTACGCCTGTGTTTTCTTTGTATCTGCACAGGCATTCCTTTTTTACGTGTAAAAACATGAGATTTCCTGTCCACGGCATTGCCCGCCTTAAGCAGTCTGTTTCTTACCGTTTCTGCTACAGCGCTAATGCCCGGCAAATACTTTTTTATCAATTCCGCTGCTTTTTGCCAATTCTCATTTCGACAGGATTGCGCCATGTTTGTTTTATCCGTTTTTTCATCTTCCCATTTATCCTCCGCGACATTATCCTCCACCGTTTGTTCCTCCTCTGGCGTCTGCCTTTCCAACGCTTTCTCCAGAAGATTTCCAATCCTGGCATTTTCATTGGTACAAAGCTGATACACCTGATAGCCCAACTCTACCGCAGCCTTATCCTGATGGTCGATTTCCCGCAATAAGCGTTCCATAAACCCCTGAAACGCCTCCTGCAGATTCTTCTCATAGAACGGAAGATACGTAAACTGCAAACTGCCATCTTCCAGATTTACATAGATAAACTCCAATTCCAGGCATAACCCCTCTTCCCGCAGCAGATATTCCGATAACCTTCCGCAGACATCATAAATGGAAAACAAAAACATCCGCAGCGTATCATATCCGATTTTCTTTCCCGCAAAATAATCCGCCATCTGCTGTTTTCCACTGATATCATACAGATACCTGCGCCGCCCCTCAGACATAGTCGTCTGCATCCGCAGCAGGCAGGGTACGCAATACTGTTCCAGCATCTGCACTTCGTACGGCTCTATCAACTGTCCCTCCTCCTCCACACACATATAACTTCCACTCAGGTTTTTCCTGTACGTTACTTCCATCATTTACCTCCTCAAATAACTTCTGCCATTCCATCCCCGCTAATCAACGATCCCATATCCCCTCCAGCCACTGTGTCTTTCGAAACGTACCCGCCGGATAAAATTCTTCCCACATTTGCTGTTCCTGCACAAGCGCTGTCGTTTCCGTATACAGGACAATTCCTTTCTCAATAATCCATAGGATGCAAAACAGGACAATGGGAATTACAATGGCCGCCTCCACGGTAAGACTGCCCCTTATGGTCTTTCCTCTTATATTTCCAGTTATATGTCTCATCGCTCTATACACCTCGCATCATCCAAATGTCCATAATTCTCTACACCTTGTCCACCCATAATATCCATTATTCTATACGCCCCAAAACAGCATAATGACGTAAGACAGCAGCAAAAACGGCACAAAGGCAATCTCCTCTTTCCGGCTTTTCTTTTTCAAAACCAGAAGCCCCAGCGACCACAACGCCGACAGCACAAGTCCCATCATAAATAATTGCAGGTTATTGGCTCCGCCCAGATATACGCCAGTGACTACGAGTAAAATACCATCGCCCATGCCTATGTTTCCACGTGTGGCAATACTCAGTAAAATCATGGCAAGCCCCAAAAGCATCCCCCACAATATACTGTAAATCGAACACACCGGCGCAAACAGGTGCAGCACCATGCCGCCAATTCCGAACATCAAAATATAGATTACCGTGAGACGTTTACGTTTCACATCCTCCAAACTACATAAACTCAACAATCCCAGCATCATTACCCTTTGCATGATTTTCCCCTTTCTTACCTCCCGCCGCAGCGGGAACACGGTTTCTTTCCTCCAACCTGTGATTTCTTTACCATATATACCGTCCGTTTCAATCCGCTGCAATCCATCCGGTAATGGTAACATCCTCCCTGTGCCGTCACATAGACGATGCCCCCCTTTTTCTTTCCCTTCGCACAATGTCCGCAGGGTGCATACGATGAACTGCTATTATTTATGGACGCCATGCTTACTGTCTTTATGGACAGTCTCAGGTGCGTACATTCCCTGCTCCCATGGTAGACGCTCTGTGTCGGCGTCACAAACACCCATTCCCCGTCTTCGCCGCCTGTGCCTTCCCTCTGCCATCCTGTCCAGCGATGAACGCGGTATGCATCGGAAACCTTTAGGCTCTCTTTGCCGAAAAAACGCAGCGGAAATTTTATATCATACGCCACACAGGCGTCAATATATGCATTGTCTACGCTTGTATTTTTCCACGAAAACCCTGCCGCACCGCGCTTTATCATGGAAAGCGGACATTTCTGTGCCGACAGGTTTTTATAAAATGCCGCCTGGGTTAGCGCCTTTACCTGCCCGGGCGTTTGCTCCCCCAATACGGCGGCGTCCGCTACCGCCTGTGCCAGGGAATTTCCCACAACATACTGTGTCTGCATCAGCAAAAATAACGAAAGAATGGTCGCAGCGGCAAATATGAAAAGCGGTAGGACCAACGCTGCCTCTACGGTAAGGCTGCCCTTTGAGAGGGCATGGGAAAGTGCCTCCCGGGAGATCTTTTTCCCGATACTTTTTCCTTTTTTGTTTCTTTGTCTGAGAGAGATTATTTTCTTTTCCTTTCCTGTATTCTGAGGCACTTTTCCACAACCTCCTTACTTTAAATACGTAATGTTACCTTCTGGCCGAAAATGATACGTTCCGTCTTTCTCCTTTTGGAACGCAGCGAAACCAAGAAACAATGGCTGCGCTGTATAAATTGCCTCCGTCTCTACACAGTGGAGCTGGTTGTCCATGCGAAAAGACGGTTTCTGCAAGGCCACATTGCGCTCTATAATATCCATCGCGCGGTACGAAAGCGTCTGCTCCCCTGCCAGCAATAACAATATTTGCAGATATTCTCGATAAGTTAATCCCTTTTCATCATCCTTCGTATCCCCGGATTTTTCCGCCAGTGCTTTTTCTCCAAGGGACACATCGCTCTTCCAATCCGAGACCGCCTTGACCAGCGCAATTTTTCCGCCCGAGAGAAGGCAGCGCACATCCAGAATGCTTTCCACATAGCTCCACGCCAGCAGAATTCCAATCTGCACCGCCTTAATCACAGGCGCGAGTCCGGTAAATCCTACCGCCGCCGTCGCAATCTCCATGGCAAGCGCCTGTTTCTTGCCATCCTGCATGATTGTCATAAAATTTCCCGCCTCGCGAATCAGAAGAAGTTCCTTTACTACCGTATCCAGATTTTCAGAATCAGAACGTTTTCCAGCCACGCAATATTCCAGCTCATAATCCAGCGCATGTTCCTTGCTTCCTGCTTTTCCACTTCCTGTCTTGCACGAAAAATAATGGTCTAAATACTGCAATAACCAGAATTTATCCAACGCTCCCCCATTCGGCAGTTTTAGATTGCCCTGCGCTTTTGTACGTACATGCAGTGCATCAAAATCCGCCAATGCCTTAGCGGAAATCTCAGCCGGATTCTCCACAACCAAGTTAAGCGTCAGGGATTTTTTTAACGAATCCACCGAATCCACCGGATTCTCCGGCAGATTGGCGGGCGGCTTACCGGATGCCTTTTTTGGCGCACTCTCCGGCATATTGACGTCTGTCTCCTTGCCCTTTTCTATTTCATCTGCCTTTGCCATGGCATCTTTCGCAGATTCCCACTGTTTCTCCAGTTCGTCGCCCTCTTTTGCAAGTTCCTCCCCGCTGCCCAGTTTTCCCCGCAATGCATCCGCTACGCCTGCTGCAAGCTGCGCCTGAATTGTTGCGCAGGCCTGCCTTTTAAAGGCGATTCCTCCGCCATCCGTTGCAAGCGCGTATTTTGTGATTTCCAGATTCCGCAATGCCATCTGATAGAATCCGAGGCTTTTTTGTTCGAGGGACGCTTCCTGTATCCTGCGCCCCTCAAGCATAGCCAAATCCAGTTTCCCCTCATCATTTCCCCCATCCAGAAACAGCAGTCCGTACATTTCCCACAAATCCGGCTGGTATTCTCCAAACATAGACTCCATTTCCAGCCGCAGCTTCCTCACTGCGATCTCGTCAAGCGCCTGTACCCTCGCTGCCTCCAGCAAAGAGAAACAAAGCGAGAAAACCAGGGTCAGAACGAGGGATAAAAACAATGTGATGCTTCCTTTTTCCTCTCGTGCCATTCTTATGTTCTCCCCGTCCTTAGTTGTACACCTTGCCTGCCTGTGATGAAATCTTATTTAAGATTTTATTTACCAGCGATGTAATCTGCGTCTTAAACAGAATCGCCAGGCTTATGAGGATTACGATAATCAAAATAACCTCCACAACGCCCATTCCATCCTCTTCTCTTAAAAAACCTCTGAAATTTCCCATTCTTTTCTCCTTTCCCGGCAGCAACTGCCGCCAATCATATAATTTACACAAATCAAATACCAATCGACATCCCAACCGGAATTACAAGAATTGCAAGCACAATTATAAGCATAATTCCCATAGGCAGCAGCAATTTCGTCCCTGCCTCCTCGCCCGCCTGTTTTGCGCGCAACTTGCGCTGTTCATAGGACTCCCATTCCTCCTGCTCTAACAATCTCTGCAGTCCTTGCGCGCCCTTTCGTGTATTCTGTACAATCAGCGCAGACAACCGCCGGTATAAGGGCAGCTCGCAGCGGTTTCCAAAATTTTCATACGCCTGTAGTTCCCCAACGCCGTCACGAATTTCATACAATGTATACAACATCTCTTCGTATGCATAACGCTTTTCCATCTCTCCACGCGCGCGTTTTTCCTGATATGTGAGCGCTATTTTCTCCCAGACAAGCGATATATTCATGCCTGCGCCTAACAGAAGGGAAAACTTACCGACAATTCCGGAATAATCCATAAGCATCTGCTTTTCCCGCTCCTCCTTTCTGCGCTTTCTTTCCTCCTTTTCCCGGAAAACGATGCCAAATGACGCGGCTGCCGCCAGAAATAACACGACAAGGCTCCGGTTGACCGTCTCTTTTCGCCAATGAATCTCTTTTCCCTCCACCGCTTGCGGCAGCGCAATATAATCACTGTCCTCCTGCTCGTTTTGGAGAGATATCATGGACTCAATTTTCTCAGCCAGCAATTCATGCGCCGATTTCTCTTTTGGTATCGCGCAAACACTGAACCGATAGAGGCACCTTTCCTCCTGGCAGGTAAGCTCCGCCGTAATTTCTACCGGAGTCGGCTGCTTGGGTTCTGCCGCAAGCGTCCCATCGAACTGGAAAATATCGTAGTCGGAGAAACTATATGCAGCCTTTACCACCCCCTGCTGCAAATAATCTGGAAGATACAAATCCTTTGTCACCTCATCCTTTGATGCATTGTCTCCGGGAATCAGCGTATCCAATTCTTTTTTCGCCTTTTCCAGACATTCTTTTCTCTGTGCCTTCGTCAATCGTTTCTCCGCAATTTCCAGTTTCAGCGGATAATCCTTAATCTCTCCCGGCACGTCAATCAGATATTCCTTTTCCTGCGCGCCCATTCCCGGCGCATTCCTGCTTATGCGTGTTTTTTCCTGCTCCCTGCCGTCAAACCACCCGATTCCAACTGCCAACAAAACCCCTGCGATCAGAATCAACATTACTTTCTTCCTCATATACCTCTGCCCTCTTCCTCAAATCTACACATTAGCCTTCTCCCTTAAACCGGAATGTCCAGTATCTTTTCCGCCAGTACAAGCGCAAACAGATACGCCAGCAGACAGACCGTCATTACGAAAGCTCCGAAAAGATTACCATACAGAGGCGCCAGAAATTCCGGCGAAGCCATTCCAACATAGAACAAAATTCCAAAGGGAACCACATTCATAATGCGCTGTTCCATCCTTTTTGCCGTTACAACCGTTGTAATCTCCCGCTCTACCTCCGCTTTCTGGCGAATCTTTTCCACGGTATTCTGAAAAATTTTCCTCATGTCCCCGCCGCTTCGTTTCGCGAAGACAAATACCTGTGAAAAACTGACAATCTCGTCGATTCCGCTGCGCAGTGCAAAATCCTCCACCAGCGGCTCCAGCGGTTCATTCAGTTTCATGCGATGAGTGACGGCTCCAAACTCCCGGGCAATGACCGTCTTTTCCCCATACAGCTTTGCATACTCTTCCCATCCCTGCACAAAGGCATTTTCCATGGAATAGCCTGCTTTTAAGGAGGCGGAGACCATCTGCAGCATCTCGCCAAACTGATACAGCATGTCCCGTTTTCGTTTCGCCAGCAGATACCTGTGAAAAGCCTTCCGCGTAAAAAACAACAGCGGCAATATTCCTGCCATTCCATAGATGCTGCGATAAAACAGCCAGGAGACGAGCCCCGCTGCGCCAAACGAGATAACAATCCAGAGCAGATTTTCTTTCCAGCTCCACCGATAGATCCTGTAATCAAGTTCCCTCACCACCATCATCCTCCCATTCCAGACCTGCCGCATACAGCTTTCCGCGATGAATCAATTCGCTGCGTTTCATCCAGGTTCCGACAATCTTTCCATTTCCTTCCCCCATTTCCACAAACTCATACAATGGGTTCAGGCAGATTTCACCATTCTCCATGCGGTCAATCTCCATGATTGCCAGCAATTTTCTGCTGCGGTCACGCAACCTTCCCAAATGTACGAGTATGTCCACGCCGGCTGTAATCTGCGCCCGGATTGCCTGCAGCGGAAGCTCCATGCCCATGAGAACCATCGTCTCCATGCGGCTTATCATATCCCGGCAGCTATTGGCATGTCCCGTACTTAAGGATCCGTCATGCCCGGTATTCATTGCCTGCAGCATATCCAGGCATTCCGCACCGCGGATTTCCCCGACGATAATCCTGTCCGGCCGCATCCTGAGCGCCGTGCGGATTAAGTCTCGAATGGATATCGAAAGCTTTCCGTCCGAGCGGACGCTCCTCGTCTCCATCCGCACCAGGTTGGGAATTCCCTGAATCTGTAATTCGGCAGAGTCCTCAATTGTAATGACACGTTCCGTCTTGGGTATAAATTCTGACAATGCATTTAGAAATGTTGTTTTTCCGGAGCCAGTTCCCCCAGAGATAAAGATATTGTAACCGGCGCGTACCAGTATTTTCAGGAAATCCGCGCATTCACGGCTGATGGACGCCCCGGCAATCATCTGCTCCATCAAAATCGGGTGTTTGGGAAATTTACGAATGGAAACCACCGGCCCTTCCAGCGCCACGGGCGGCAGCACCACGTTTACCCTGGAACCATCAGACAACCTCGTATCCGCAATCGGCTCCGCTTCATTGATCACCCGGTTATGGCTGCCTACCATCTGCTGAATGATGTCCTCCAGTTTCTCCTTTGAAGAAAATGATTTGTCCCATGCGAGGATTTCCCCCTGCTTCTCATAAAAGATATGGTCTGCGCCGTTTACCATAATTTCCGTGATATCATCCTGGCTTAGAAGTTCCTGCAATACATCCAGTTTCCGCAGGGAATGAAACACCTGCGTCCGCAGCTCCCGCCGCCAGTTCAAGGGAATCATGCGCTCTTTTGCCTCCCGGCATATTTCTTCATCAATGACCGCCAAAAGCTCTTCCTCCTCATGTTCCCTCGTGATATCAAGCTGCGCCAATACATTTTTTCTAATCTGTTCCACGCGATACCCCCGAAAGCCTGCGGCTGAAATCTCCCATGGTTCCCCAAAGCCATTGCTGCATCTTCCCTGTACCCGGGCAGGCGCCCGCAGCCACCGGCGGAAGGGACAGATATTCCAGTTTATCGTCCAGTTGCACATCCTCCTGCCGCCCCGCCATCTGCCGAAATTGCAACAGCGGCGCTTTGACAAGTAATTGATTCAGCGTTGCTACATCCCGCATATTTCCTTTTACAGTCGGATTTTCATCTTTCCACTGCATAGATGTTTTTCCAAAC
>CAJUOE010000051.1 GCA_910587895.1 uncultured Lachnospiraceae bacterium | reverse complement strand
CATGATCAGCAGATAGGAAACATTAAAATAGCCGTAGAACCAAAAGGACATACCGACCAGGAAGACTTTTGCCAACCAGTCTTTGTGCCAGTGCAGAAGTCCATAATACCCTCGCTCCCGTATAAAAACGGCTCGGACACATGGGTATTGAACCATTGGATCACCGGGCCCATGAACAATGCGGTAATTACGGTGCCGATCCCTACCATGGCATGAAAAATAAGCCCTACGGTCACACAAACAAGATCACTTAAGACACGGCATACCCTAAAGGGCATCAGCTTATATTTATTGGCGGCAATCAGGGACACGGCGTCATAGGCAGAGACTCCCACATCTGCCGTAAAATATACGGAGGCTGAGAAACAGCTTCCCAAAACGCCGATCAGTATCAGCACGATTCGTATCCCATAGCCTGGCTCCGGAATCAGCATGTCCCAAAAATTCCGCATCAGATCGGCGGAAATGCCGGTGCCAAATAAGTTTATCAGGGTAGCGATCCCGATATAATGGCGGTCTACAAAAAACACTCCTACCAGCAAAGCCCCCGTAACCACCACATAAAAGGTGCTGTAGGTGGAGCCGAAAATATTCGCAATGCCGGTGACGAGGCAGGTGAACGGATCGGTTCCCAAATTTGCCTTCTGAAAAGTTCCCACGCAAAATCCCGTTACAATCACTCCAAAAAAAGCCATAAGTATACGTTTTGTTTTTTGTGACATAATAAAATATCCCCCAATTTTCATTTTCTTAATCCAACGGTACTCCTGCAGGGCAGGATATGTAAAAGGATGCTATAAATATAACGAAATTGCTTTATTTAATACAGAGATTTATAAAGCAAAAAACAGGCATTTTGAACACTGGAGGTATTATGATGTTTCTCTGGTTCGCGGCATATATTCTGATTCCTGTCTATACAATCCTGTTTGTACAGGGTAATGACTGGCTCACTACCAACTTTTCCGTAATCGGAAATATAATCGGCAAGGAAGAAGAATTTGCCTTGTGGGGGCTGATGGTGGGAATCTATTTTTTCTGCACCCTTCAGCTTATTGTGGCCAGAATGCCGGTCCGTCCCCCGTGCACCTGGCTTATTCCTCTTTCGTTGCTGCTGCTTACCTGCGCCATTATCACTCCCTACCTTCCGCAAAAGATGCCTTTAGGTTCCTGGCTCCATGTAATGTTTTCTTTTACATCGGCGCTCTGCCTGCTGGCCTGCCTGGGGGCAATCATAGGAACCCTCTACCATGAAGATCATAAAAAATACCGGCTGTACCCTGTTGGCCTGGCCGGTATCGGATTATTTTCTTTATTTTTGCTGTGTCTTGCCGGAATTATAAGCAGCGCATTGGAAATCTTCTTTACCATAGCTTCAACATTTATGGTTTATCGGCTGTACCGGAAGCTGGTGTGACCGAAGGTGTATCCTCCTGAATTTTTTTCGTTTTTTTTCCGCGCAGCTCTCTGAAAAACTGCGACAACATCCGGGAACATTCTTCCTGCATCACTCCGGTCTTCACTTTCACCTGATGGTTAAAACCTTCCACATGGAGCAAATCCAGCACCGAGCCTGCACATCCTGCCTTCGGATTCATACTTCCGATCACCACAAACGGAATCCTGGCCTGGACAATAGCCCCGGCACACATAGGACAAGGTTCCAAGGTTATGTACATCGTACATCCCTCCAGACGCCAGTCTCCCATCCGGCGGCATGCTTTTTTTATTGCAATGATTTCCGCATGAGCCAATACGGTTTTGTCAGCCATGCGTCGGTTATATCCCCGCCCGATGATTTTTCCTTCATACTCGATCACGCAGCCGATCGGCACTTCCCCCAGGGCTGCCGCTTTTTTAGCCTGACGGACTGCCTCCTTCATGTGCTTTTCTTCCGGTGACATTTTCTCCATAGCTCCTTCTTCTCCTGTCTGGGTCTTCCCATATGATACTCATAAGTATACACAAAACTCTCTTTCTTGCAAATACTTTTTACAGCCGGAGATCCGTATACCAATAGCCAAATCTTCCATCCTCCTCCGGCTGTTTTTTTGCCAGGACAAAATGGGGAAATCCAAACATGGATGCCAGATTCTTTTCATTGCTGAAATAATGTCCCGGCACACCTAAAAGATAACGAGGCTCTCCACCGGGATTTTCCAGCCTTGCCAGAATCAGATGGCGGTAATTGTAATACCCGTGAAGCAAAAAGCTGTTATTCCCGTATACCCAGTTTTCCCTGGGCAGAATACCGATATCCTGAGGTTTAATTGTCAGGATTTCGCAGTCGTGAATATAATCAAATGCCAGTACTTTCGGATACTGGTTCTGCAGCCGGCTCCAGATTGTTCCGCGGATCGCCTCCTCCCGGTCCTGACGGTCCAGCTCCTTTAAGCGGGCCGGATCGCCGGGTTCCGGCAGTGAAACAGGCGTCGTCTCCACTACGGATGCCTGCCTGGGCGTGCCTTCTGCTGCCGGAGATACGGTTTTCTGACGGGCCATGGCATCCGTTCCCGGACTTTTTCCCTGCATAAATGCTCTGGCAAATTTCATCACCTTTTCCTGAACACGGTTTTGGCTGGTATTTTCTTCTGCATTATCACCGCTGACAGGCCGTTCTGTCATTAGCTGTTCCAAAAGCCTTTCTCCGGGAGAACGTTTTTCTGCTTGTGGACCCCCTTTATTTTTTTCCTGCTTTTTGCCTTTGTCTTCTTGTTCTTCTTCCGGCATTTTTTCATTTTGCCCCGATGCCTGTTCTTGCCCTCCGTCCACACCTGCATCCGCATTTGACCCGGGCTTCTCCTCCTGTATTTTTTTCGGACTTTCTTCCTGGCTCTCTCCTGTCCGTTCTCCCTGGCTCCCTTCTGCCTGTTCTCCCTGGTTTCCTCCTGCCTGTTCTTCCTGGTTTCCTCCTGCCTGTTCTCCCTGGTTCCCTTCTGCCTGTTCTCCCTGGTTTCCTCCCGCCTGTTCTCCCTGGTTCCCTTCTGCCTGTTCTCCCTGGTTCCCTCCTGTCTGTTCTCCCTGATTTCCTTCTGTCTGTTCTTCCTGGTTCCCTCCTGTCTGTTCTTCCTGGTTCCCTCCTGTCTGTTCTTCCTGTATTTCCCTTATACCCTCCTCCGGATTTTCGTCAGCCCCCTCAACTGGCCTTTCTGTGGCGCCGTTCTCCGTCCCTCCTTCCGAAACTTCTTTTAACTCGTCTTTTAAACTTTCCTCCCGTATTTCCCTTTGGCTTTCCCCTTCCGTCTCCTTTTGTTGTTCCTTTATGTCATCGTCCTTTTCTTCTTCCTGCCACGTCATCATTCCATCCTGCCGTGCATCCTCCCGTTCCAGTTCTCTTTGAATCTCCTCCGACACAAAGGGACGCGGCTCATGCAAGGCCTGAACCCTCATTTTCTCTGATGTTACATTTGCTAACTCCACCTCAGCCGCCTGAGCCACCGCGTCTTCCCAAATAGTCGTGTAAGTGCGCCATGTATTTTCCGTCTCGTGGATGGTCAGCCCATAACACTGGTCCATACTGCATCCGCTTCCCTCCACATTTCCGGCACTGACATTGACGCGGAACTCCCCTGCCCCGTTGCGGATAAAAATCCGCCCTAACAGAATCTCCTTCCCAGGGGAAAGCAGATATACGCCAATATCACTGCTGCCCAAAAAGATTTTTTTCACATTTACATGAATCCTGCATTGTCCATTTCGTATTTCAATCTTGGCAAATCCGATATTTTTTCCTTTGGTTCCTCCCTCGTATGCATAAATATATGAGATTAACCTGCGATAATTAGACATGCTATCACTCCTTTAGTAACCATTCTATGCATCTACCCGTTCCGGCTATGACAAAAAATATTATTCCGAATAAAGCCATTGAAAAACCTCTTTTTAAATAATATAATGGGCTTAATATTTTTATATGGAAAGGCGGCGCCGCCGAAAGGTATCTTCATATGGAACCCAGATTAGGCAACCCACAAAACACCATCCGGATCATCAAAAAACACAACTTTGTCTTCCAGAAAAAATTCGGACAGAATTTCCTGATCGACACTCGTGTCCTGGATAAAATCATCGCCGCGGCGGATATCCAAAAAAAGGACATGGTTCTGGAAATCGGTCCTGGCATCGGCACTATGACCCAGTATCTTGCCGAGGCTGCGGGACACGTAGTTGCAGTAGAAATCGATGCCGGCCTGATCCCCATCTTGAAAGAAACCTTACAGGATTATGACAATATCACCCTCCTCCACAATGATATCCTGAAAGTTGATATTGCCGGCCTGGCCAGGCAGTACAACCAGGGGAATCCCATTAAAGTAGTGGCAAATCTCCCCTATTACATCACGACTCCCATCATCATGGGACTGTTTGAAAAAGACATTCCCATAGAAAATATCACGGTAATGGTCCAAAAAGAAGTGGCTGACCGGATGCGGACAGGCCCCGGTTCCAAGGATTATGGTGCCTTATCCCTGGCCGTGCAGTATTATGCCAGCCCGTATCTGGTAGCCAATGTCCCTCCCAACTGCTTTCTCCCCCGCCCCAAGGTCGGCTCTGCAGTGATCCGCCTGACCCGCTATGCCTGTCCGCCGGTACAGGTCAAAGACCCGGCGCTGATGTTCCGGCTGATCCGCGCTTCCTTCAGCCAACGCAGAAAAACATTGTTAAACGGCCTCTCCCATTCTTCGGAGCTTCCTTTTTCCAAAGAACAGATCACCGCGGCGATTGCTGCCCTGGGTATGGCTCCGGCTGTCCGTGGAGAGACGCTGACGCTGGAACAATTTGCACACTTGTCTGACCTTTTAAGTGACCAGAAAGGAAACCTGCCATGTTAAAAGTATTGATTGCAGATGACGAACAGAAAATCTGTCAGCTCATCGAAAAACTGGTAGACTGGAAAGAACTGGATATGCAGATAACCGCCACTGCAGAAAACGGGATACAGGCTTTGGAAATGATCCGGGAGCACCGGCCGAATATTGTAATCACAGATATCCGTATGCCAGGCTGTGACGGCCTGGAGCTGATCCGCCGGGGGAAGGAGATCAATCCCGGCATAGAGTTTATCATTATCAGCGGATACCGTCATTTTGAATATGCGCAGACTGCCATCCGCTACGGAGTTAACGCCTATATTCTAAAACCGATAAAAAAGGACGAGCTGACCGGAACCCTGAAAAAACTAGGCGGAAAATTCCGGGAAGAGACGAAACAACTTAGCCATGAAGAACAGTTGAAACGAACCTTAAAGACGGATGAGGAAACCCTGCGTCAGGCATTTTTATCGGATCTGATCTTCCGAAGGAATAAAGAACGGCTTCATTACCCGTTAGACCGGCTTTGTCAGGAATTTCATTTTTCCTTTTGTCCCGGTGAATTCTGTATGGCAATCTTAAAAATGGACGGACATGTTTTTGACGACCGGGAAAATGTGGAGTTTATATCAGACAAAGTTCGCTGTGCCGCGGAACGGCTGCTGAAAGAATGCACCAGGGAATATGAAATGGCTTCTATGGGAAGTTTCTTCTATTTTCTGTTGAATTTTGATGAAAAAGAACGTGGAAACATCCGTCATCAAATGAAGCTGTTTCTGGACGAAATGCGGATTCAGGGAGGTATTTTTAAAAATTGTTCCGCTTCCATGGCATTAGGCACGATCTGCCATGAACCGTGGGAACTGGACCATTCTCTGAAAAATGCCAGATTGTGGATCGAAGAACGTCTGATTGCCGGCACCGGCAAACTGTTGGATGGGGAATTTGTACGGCAGGAGTCTTTTGCGGAAGCAGCCTTGTTTACGGAATTTAACAACAGGATGTGTTTTATTGATAACGGGGTGTGGGGCTTCAAACAGTGCGGCAGATTCCGCTGGGGCTG
>CAJUOE010000050.1 GCA_910587895.1 uncultured Lachnospiraceae bacterium | reverse complement strand
AGTCTTCCGGCACATTCAGAAACCGTCCCGCCTTTTCTGATATTCTGGCTATTGTTTCTATTTCTTGATCATAATCTCGTATAATATATTCACCTTTATCGGAAATATATAATTCTAAGGTACTCATATGAACTAACGGTATTCCATCCTGTAAAAATATAGGTTCATCAATTACCTCATATGATATATAACTATATACCAAGTCTATATCTTCAGGCAGCTGCTCCATATCATTCCAAGATTTAATATCCAGTTGTTTTACGAACCTTTCTATTTCTTTATTATTGTCAATGATACCAATCATCTCACCAGAAGCTGTAATAATTTCAATAAATTGCTTTTTTTCTTCAACGTTACTGAAATACTCTTTTTGACTACAACCATAGATTCCCATGACACTAAACGCAAACAATAAAATAAATAATAATTTTTTCATAGCTGGTCTCCATAACCATTTTCCTCTAAATTTTCTGTAATCTCAAGCCACAGCTGCATAAGCCCCGGAACCATATCGCTCTCCCCTTCAATCCTTTGCCGTAAGCTGTCCATGGCAGTTTTCCCGTACTTGTCATAGGTGATCCGGCTCTCAAGACCAAGCTCGGTGAAGAACCGCATATCCGCAACCTCTCCCGGGCCGGCGCCGTCGTACCGAAAGGCCTTTGTCACCGCGTTCTTGAGAAAGGGGCGGGCCTTTTCCGGTTCCTCCTTGAGGCAGTAACACTCGGCAATGATCTCCAAAAGGATACATTCATACTTGTCAAACCAGGTGAGTTCTGTTTCCAGCTGGATGCCGCGGAGAATGGCCCTTAGCCACTGGACACAGTCCACGACGGTGTCATAGTCCCTGCTCTGGAAAAACACATTGCAGTAGCCCACCATGATGTTGTTGATGTCCTCCGTAAAGGCGGCAAAGGCCCGGCCAAGGTATTTCTCTGCCCCGTCTGCGTCGTGGAGATAATCGCCAAGCACCATGCCAATCAAAGCATTGTTGACACCGCAGACGTTGTACTTTTTCAAAATCCGCAGTGCGGTTTCCGTATGTCCCAGAAGTAAATGCGCTTTCGCAATCTGTGTGCGGATTGAAACCTCGCTGACGTTATCGTCCTGATTCTGCGCGATCAGCTCACAGGCATGCTCCAAAAGACAGATAGCGCGGCTGTTCGCTTCACGGTATTCCATCTCTTTGCCCAATTCCAGATACAGCAAAGCGCTCTGATATACGACATCAAAATTATTGGGATAGTTTTTCAGCACCTTCTTTGCCTCTGTAATCGCCTTGTCATATTCTTTTGTCTTTGTCAGCATCACGATTCTGTTAACGGCAGATGCTGCATCACTCATTCTCCATTCATACCCGAGAAGAACATCTGTCGAAGTATGGAACAGATCAGCCATTTCCAGAATCAGCCCAATTTCCGGCGTAGACTGATTTGATTCCCATTTATAAACCGCGCTGACGCTGACGCCCATCGCTTCCGCAAGCTGCTCCTGCGTCATCTTCCGCTCTTTACGGAATTTTTTGATATTCTCTGAAAGTTTTACTTCCAAAATCTATCCACCTCGCTTCTATGGATAGATTATACCCTGTGGTTCAGGGCAAGTGAACATACCAATAGTAAAAGAAATCGAAATATTTTTTTACCATTGGTACGGATTTTTTTCTTTCAGTTTGTACTTACTTCCGCAGCAAAAATTTTACTGCATAATTCTGTGTATTCATCATAGGAAATTATAGCTCCATTCCATGTATATTTCATTCCAGACTCTGCATTATTTGGGTCAACAAGTTCCTCGCCGAAATTCATTTCTGCAACTAAGTTATCAGCTCCTTCAAATTTTTTCATATGGTAAACTTCATATCCTACATTCATCCTGTTGCTATACATAATCCATATCGCTCCGTTATAACAGGTATAAGAAAGCTTGAGAGCCGTGCCGCCTCCTGAAGCAAATTCATATACCTTGTTATCACGCGCATCAAGGTATATTCCGCCATAAATACCGTTAATAACCAGTTCGTTCTCACCATCATTGTCAAGATCGACCTTCTCTCCAATAGAATAGGAGTCCCATTCTTCAGAGTTCATATTTAAATCAGTAATATAAAATGTCCTTGTGGAATCTGTGGAGTCAACTGCGTATATTGAACCATTGGTAAATAAATCTAATAGTTCTTCTGCCGTCGTTTCCGAATCTGCATTTATATCGCCAGAATCATCATATATATTAGGCACATCTGATGTTTTATAAAATCTGTATTCGTTTAATCCTGCAAAATCAAGCCACTCCTGCCCAAAAATAGTTACGATTGCAATATTTTCTTCCAATGTGATGACTCCGTTCATCTTATTTTCATCAGAGCCAGGACCAGTTACTGTAAACTCTAATCCATTTTCTGTTTCCTTTCCGATACCGTCATCTAACAAATACAACCTGAATAAATCTATCTGAATCTGGTAAGTTCCATCATCGTTTTTCTTTATTTCCAACGCCGGCTCGTCTATATCATAAGAATTATATTCTCCCTCATACTCATATCCATCTTCCCCCGCATCCATTTTCTTTGTGGCATGATATAAAAAATCAACCTCTTCAAAGGAAGATTTTCCATAATAAACCTCTATTTCATCTGCATTGTATTCCAGAACATAATAACCATAAACAGCCTCGCCATCAGAAGATATCTGTTCGGGATACTTGATATAGATTCTGTTATCTTCTATGATTTCTACGTTGGATGCATCAGCCAAAAAGCGATAGGAAGCTTCGGATTCATAATCGGAGATGTCAAAGCCATGGGGTGTTTGTTTGATTGTTAATCTGCCGGTTCCATAATCCGATAAATACTCATATTCTCCTGTCAGGTTTTCTTCAAAGATATCCTCCTTACCCGTTACCGGATGTCCTTCCTCTTTACCTTCCGCCGGATTGCTATTAGCTGAATCTGCAAGCTCAACATTTTGTGTTTCCTGAATCTCATCCGCTTTGTCACTGATTTCTACAGCGCCGTCCGTTACGTTTGCCTGCGTTTCTTCCGGTTTCTCAGTCTGCCCACACGCTGAAAGCACAATCACACTCACTCCCATAGCCATAGCTGTTTTCATTTTTCTCACAATTGATTTTTCTCTTTTTTGCGTCATTATTACATAATACCTGCTCTTTCTATCAAGTTGTTTACTATTTTTATACCACTCTTAGGAAAAAATAACATCCCCTCCGCATAAACGACGCATTTTTTGCACAAACGACACACTAATCATCAAACAACATTCTCCATTTAAAAAAATCTTTCTTAAACTCTCTGCTGTGAACTCTGCCAATCGTTATCTTTAACCCATTGCAAAGCATAATCTCATGACTGTTTAAACTTTCTATATATTTTAAATTAACGATATACGACCGCTGTACATAAGAAAACCCAAATGGAGACAAATTCTGTGCTGTTTCGGATATTCGGCCTTCACAAAAATATGTTCTGCCGTCACACATGAGATATCTTAATTTTCTTCCACTGGTCTCAACAAGCAGAAGCTCACATAAATTTATCCTGATCTGCATCCCGGCGGTATCTTTCAGCCAAATGATTCTCTCCTGAATCTTCGTTTGAAAAAAGGCGTCAAGTGCCTCGTCTATTTCCTCCATATATTTCTTGTCGATATACCTATAGGCATTAACCTTGTATCCCTGCCTGGCCATTTCCGTATGGGAAGTTAAAAAGCATATCTTACACTGGCTTCCGGAATCCATCAATTTCTCAGCTATCCCGAAACCATCTTCCCCCTCTGCAAGTTCAATGTCCAGAAACAATAAATCTGCATCTGCGTTTTCCATAAAATCTTTTCCGTTGTCATATGCATCAATCCGGGCAGAAATATTTTTATCCATACAATATTTTTCAATGGCAGGCTTTATCTTATCCCTCCATACTGCTTCATCTTCCACAATACATATTCTCATACCCTGTTCTCCTTTTATCTTTGGGTATAGTATTCTTTTGAACACCATCCTTTGGGATAGCAATACTGATTCTAAACACTGCTTTTCCATTTTCCACTATAGATTCCGTATAATATTCACCAGAATACTTTTCAACCGTTGCCGCAATATTTTGCAGACCAAATCCATGATTCGCCGTATCCGCCTTTGATGTCATAAGAAAGCCTTTTGGCTGATTTATTTTTTCAACCACACTATTACTGACAACAATAAATATTTCTTTCTTATGTTCTATCAGTTCAACCTGGATTTCAGGTGTGACCGTTTGTACTGCCGCCTCCATGGAATTCTGCAATATATTTCCCATCAATATTGTAATGTCAAACATTTCAAGACCCATTTTCCCGGTCAGTTTTCCCGATACGGCAAAATCTATATTTTCCTTTGCTGCCAAATACAGATAATAATTCACAATAACATCAAGTGAACTGTCTCCTGTATGGATTTTCAAATCAAACTCGTCTTGTATATGCCAAATTGTATCTATATACTCTTTGACCTCTTCTGTCCTTTTTTGATTCGCCAACTCCCTGAGAACGCCAATATGATTTACCAGATCATGCT
Organism: uncultured Lachnospiraceae bacterium; assembly: GCA_910587895.1. Lineage (GTDB taxonomy): Bacteria > Bacillota > Clostridia > Lachnospirales > Lachnospiraceae > Petralouisia. The sequence continues at coordinate 10,334 of CAJUOE010000050.1, read as the reverse complement.
TAAAGCGTCGTACAGCCGCCGACTGCTGTAACTGATAATCGTACTGTTGCTTTTGCATATGCATAAAAGATTGCAGCTCCCTGTTCTGCCTGTCTGACAATATATTTCTAATGGCAAGTCCAAGCGTAAGAAAAATGGAATAAATCGCTCCCACTATGCTGATTGAAAATACCACATAAGCATCCAGACCATACCTTGCATGGTTTTCCTCAAAAAAGACAAAGACAAAATCATAGAACAGCTGGAAAATACCGCCCTGTATTAAGAGTGCAAACTTATACTTAAGTTTTATATCGCATAGATAAACATCATTTTTCTGAAAAAGACACAGATATATCAGCAGATAGACCAAAAAAGAAAGCAGATAGGCCGGCTCCATCCACCATGTAATATCCGTACTGCCAACCCCTCCGCCTATTAACACAATCTGTATCAGCATGACACTGAATGTATCTACGATTCCTGTAAAATACATAAGGGTAGCGCTTAATATAAGCAGATGCCCCAGACTATCCTCAAAAAATAAACAGATGGAAAACACACTCCAAACTATATAGACAATTGGAGAATTTGTATCAAAATATGCGTTGATAACACCGACAGACAACATAATCCAAACGGACGCACCAATAAAAAGTCTGTTTTTTCTTGGGCTTATCCTGAATCCATAATGAATGATAAAAAGATATAGAAAATAATTTGCTATGTTGTCTATAATATAAATCATAGTTACCTCTCCGGTGTATCCTGCCAAAGCCGCCAGGATGACATCCGTTCATCACACGTTCCCCACATACACCTTTTCCAGATACTTCCCGGCCATCCCGGCAAGACGGTACAGTTGCTCCACATCCGTAGCTTCTCTATCTCTCATGCGGTACCGCGGGAAAAAGCGGGTGATATGGAGAGGGATTGACGGACGTAAGCTGGCAATCCATTTGGCCTGCGTTTCCATGTCCTCGAGAGAATCGTTTTCCCCCGGCACAATCAGAGTCGTCAGTTCCACATGAGAGCTCCCCGCCGCCCTCATGATAAATGCCTTAACCGTCTCCAGATCTCCGCCAAGTTTCTGATAGTACTCCTCACGAAAACCCTTCAGATCAATGTTCATGGCATCTATCCAGGGTAACAGCTCCTCAAGCACCTCTTTCGAGGCAGTACCATTCGTCACAAGAACATTAAACATCCCGTATTCTCTCACCAGTCTGGCCGTATCCCGGACAAACTCCCAGCCCACCAAGGGCTCATTATAAGTATAGGCCACACCGATGTTCCCTTCCTTGTTCTGTTCCTTCCACATAAGCGCCAGATCCGCAAGCTGCCTGGAGGAGACATTCTCTGCGCCAAGGTCCTTTCCATCCGTCATGGAGATTTCATGATTCTGACAGAAAGGACATCGGAGATTACAGCCATAGCTTCCCACAGACAGTATCATACTTCCCGGATGGAAATCATACAGCGGCTTCTTTTCTATGGGATCCAATGCCAAAGAAGTAATCCAACCATAATTATCACAAATGATTTCCCCGCCCTCATTTTTTCTGGCTCTGCACAGTCCCGTCTGTCCGGGCTCTAGCGCACAGTGATGCATACATACCTGACAAATTGTTTTCATCCCACTACCCCACATGATTCCACTTACGCAAACTCTCAACGCAATGCCGTTCTTATCACGTTATCCGTCAATGGTGCCGTATTACTTCAAATCGTTCCAGTTCCACACTCTCATGGTCTTTAATCCCCGCTTTCTGCTTCGCTATGGCAATCTGCTGCTCAATCGTATCCACACCCTCCAGATTCGGCAACAACAGTCCGCGCCTTGTCCCCCTTGTCACGATGACGCCGTACCGGGTCACATCCAGTTCCTCCAAGGAGGAAATCTTCTCCGTCTCTCCTAGCACATCAACGCTGATTGTCAGGCGCTCCACCTCCCAGTCCTCCACCGGAGAGAATCTGGGATCCTCCGAACAGGCACTGACGGCATTGTGCATGATTTCTGCCGCAAGCGATTCTCTGACAGCCTGGATGGTTCCGATACATCCCCTGAGCCTTCCATCCTCCTTCAAGGATACAAACGTCCCCGCCCTGTCTCGATACAATTCCTCCGGCAGTCCCTTGGGCATCTTAGGTAAAGTCCCCGTCTCTACAAACTTCTCGATGGTATATCTAGCCAGCCTGACATACGCATCTTCCCGCTCCCGTCTGGCAAGAAGTTCCTTCCGCTCCTTCTCCTCATACTGCTCCAGGAAATTGCGCGTCCCGTCACTGCCGCAGGGCCGATAGGTGCAGACACCATATCCAACCCCGAAAGGCCCTTCATAAGAAAGCTGCGTTACCTCCACACCGATCCGGTCAAATGCGCCCGCCAGGATAGTAAAGGAGCGATGCCCGCACTCCGCCGCCTTCTCACAGAAATCTTCCGAAAATTCAAGCAGTTCCCCAAAAGCACCCCTGCCCATCACATCCATGATCCGCCCGTCATAAACCGGTCCCTCCTCCTGAAAGCCATAGGGGCCATCGTCTTTCAGTTTATGGGAAAGATCACCGCTGGCAATCACTACTGTATTCCGTCCAAGGGACTGGGCAGTCTCCCTGATACACTGTCCCAGCCGGTAATGCGCCGTCAGTGGTAAGCCCGACAGGCCGATCCTTACCAGACGGTATCCCGTCCAGTGCTGATTCACGAAATACAAGGGCACCATGGTGCCATGATCCAACTTCCGCTCCCGTTCTCCCAATGTCCCCGCCTGCAGACCGGCTGCCTCCGCAGTCTCGCACAACGCATGGACAAATTCCGTGTCATAGGAGACTTCCATAGAGGTCCGTCTGGCACGAAACTGCCCGAAGTCACCCTTTGCACCCTGTCCGGGCGAAATGTGGAAATAGTCTGCATACATAATCTGATGCGGGGAAAGAATCACAATCGTCTCCGGCTGAAGACGGCCAATCGTCTCCGCAACCTTTTGGTAGGCATCGATTGTCTTCTGAATTTTCTTTTCCTCACCCCCGCCCACATCTGGTATAATGAGCGGCGGATGCGGTACCATGAATCCTGCCAAAATTCCCATGATGGTCCTCCTGTACTTTCTTTTATTTTCGCAATTTAACTTTCAATGCTTATCTATTTTAGTACTGAAGAGGACCTTGTAAGAACAAACCCTACAAGGTCCTGAATTTCTATCTATATTTTATTATCTTATTTCTGTTAAGGCAACAAAATTTTTATGATTTTTTATTTTGTAAATATATTATAATCTTAAAATATCAGCCTCATACCGCTCAATGAATCTGGCTGTATTTTGTTCCTTCAATAAAATGTTTTTCTTCAACAATACTTCCTGTTTTTCTTCTTCTGCCATCCGCCCTTTCAAATACTCCTGCAGACAGTCTTTCTTTGCCATCTGCTCCTCAAACTGCTCTCTTAAGCGCTTTCTCTTCTGATAATGTCCCTGGGGGAAAGCCTTTTTTCTCCGGCTCTTCACAACCTTTGCTTTTTCCGTTACTTCCTTTTGAGACGAAATATATCCGCCTCCATATACATTGCCGTAAGTGCCGCCAATTCCCGTGATTGCCATAATGTCATCCTCCATGGAAAATATTCTTATTCTTTTTATCGCCAATCCACAAAATTTTTTCATGGATTTGGCATAAACTGTTCCATTTTGGGTATGAATTTTCATTTTATCGCAGTAACGCCATGCTTCCCGTCAATCTGTTGACCTTCTTTTTCGCACCACAGATGGCAACTCCGAAATAGTTTAACTCCGTTTCCGAAACATCCTTCATCTTCTCAATGAACTCTCCATAGGTCTTGCACCCCTGCGCAAGGTCTGAAAAATCCACCACCGTCAAATCCGAAAACTCCGGCTCATACAGCTTTTCACGGATAGACTTGATCTTCTCCATATTCCCCTTTAAGATTGGCACCGGGAACTCTATGATCCCCAAATGCCCGTTACCTATCCTGTCATACACATCTGCGCCCACGACCTCCGGCATCTGCTTTCCCAGTGTGATACCCATGATCGCCGCCGTGTTCGCAATAATGCCCAGCGGCAGATTCTCATCAATCACCATGACACATTTTTCATTCTGTAAATCCATTTTTAACCCTGTTTTTGAAAAGATTTCTCCTCCGTTTTTATCGCAGCTCCTTCCCCGTTGCTACGCCCTTCCCGTTATGTTCGGAAAGGAAAAGCCCCGCAACCGCCAGAACCGTCCCCATAACAGAAACCCATGTCACCGGCTCCTGCAACACCAGCACAGAAGTCACCACCGTTATGACGGGAACCATGTAAATATAAACGCTGGTCTTAACCGCACCAAGCACCTTTACCGCAAGATTCCATGTGACAAAACAAAGGGCCGATGCTCCCAGTCCCAGATACAGGATATTGAGCAGATGTGTCATATCCGCAAACCGTTTCAGTTCCATTTCCCCATCAAAAAGGAAAAATGTCGGAACCATAAACAGGATACCGTAAAAAAACGTCCTCCGTGTGGTGAGAATGACCGGATAGCCGAAGCTGCTGATCTTCCTTGTCAGTATGGAATAGCACGCCCACACAAAAGCTGCAAGAACTGCCAGCACATCGCCCGCCGGGTTCAGTTCCAGTCTGGAGCCGTTAAAACTGATCATGGCGACGCCCGCCATCGCCACCACAAAGCCTATGAAAAAATTTGCTCTGAGCCTCCCTTCCGATTGCAGGAAGAAACGTGACAAAATCGCCGTGAAAAACGGCGCAACTGAGATAATGACTCCCACATTGGACGCCATCGTGTATGTAAGTGCGATATTCTCCAGCAGATAATATAAACATATGCCGCTTAAGCCTGCCAGCACAAAAGTCACTTCCTGTCTGTGCCCCACGCCTTTCATACGGTGCGGACGTACCAAAAGCAATGCTGCATACCCGATGATAAAACGGAAGAACAATATTTCCACCGGCTTAAAATCCATAAGCAGGACTTTGGTGGATATGAATGTCGTTCCCCAGATAATGCTTGTAAACAGTGCCGCCAAATGCCCTGCCAATCTCTTATTTCCCATTCGTTACCTCACTCCTTTACCTCACAAAACATGGGAAAAATATTGCTTGCAGCAAACCCGCTTTGCGGACGGTTATTCCGAGAATATTTCACGATAAGTCCCCGGTGCAAGTCCCAGAAACTGATTGAAATAATTCGTAAAGTGGCTCTGGTCTGAGAACCCTGTCCTTACAGCTGCCTCCCCGGGTGACACCCTCCGACAACAGCTTTTTGGCCTCATGGATGCGGATTGTCTCAAGATAGCGGTAGGGCGTAACTCCTTTTTCTTTTGTAAAGGCACGCAGCAGCGTTGACTTGCTAAGCCCCGCATGGCGGCATATCTGGTCTAAATAAATGCGCTCCGTAAAATGCGCTTTCATATATTCACAGGCTTTTTCAATCTCCTGTCGGCACTTCGGAATACAGCCTTCAAAAGGTTTCCCATAATTCTGAACAAGGTACGAAAGCAGAAACAGCAAACCTTCCTCCTTCTGAAACCCTCCCGTCCCTTTCATGATTATCTCGTGCAGCAGGCGCAGGCGGCAGGCGGCTTCCTCATCATGGATAACATTTGGGGAAAATCCCGGAAGCTCCCGTTTCCCCGTAACTTCCTCTGCCAGATTACGCATAATCTCCTTTGAGATATTAAAACCCCGATAATCAAATGTCCCCTCGTCACTCTGTACGCAGGCATGGTTATCCCCCGGATTGAAAAGTATGACACTCCCCTTCTCTATGCTATACTCCCTGTTTCTACAGGAAAGCGTCCGCTTTCCATCTTCCACAAATCCGATCACATAATGCTCATGGAAATGGTTGGGAAACGGCTGTACGATTCCTTCCAAACGGTATGCCTCCATCCGCAGTTCGTCATCATATACTATGGTCCTTGTTTCTTTCTTCACTGGGATTCCCTCCGATTTCAAATTGGAAACTTTTCAAGAGTCATTTTACCGCTTATTTTTCCCTGCGTCTTGTAAAATATCTTCATTTTGCAGATGGTTTGGTTTTATTTCCTGTAAAACAGGAAAACCCAATTGATAAGAAAAAAGAGCCCTAATCGGCTCTTTTTCATTTATCCTCATCAATCATCTAACCCACTAAGTTCCTTTTCTCCCCGCAGTATACTCACAATAATTCCATATCCCTGCTCGGAAGAAAAACCGGTAAATGTGCTGCCAATCATCCACTCTTCGGCCTCAACATCTGTTTTACCAAGATACTTTACAAAAGACTCCTGTGCATCCCCAAGCATCTTCTGCGGATCAGAATACGGTTTCTTCGGAATACAGCTTTCAAACAGGCGGTGCATAACAGATACTCCCAAACCTCTTAGCAGATTATACTGCTTCGGTTCATTAAAGCACTCCGGCCAGCGCTTCTGTACCGCTCTCCACAATTGCTCAACCGCGTCTTTCGTCAAGGCAGCGGCCTTTCCCGCCTGTTCTTCAGAGATAACCTTTTCTCCTGCCACCGTCATATCCGTAACCATTGTAGTTATCTTTTTCAGTGATCTGGCAAAGGTTCCGATGGATACCGGTTTCTGTAAACCCAATTCATCCCCCATTTGAATACGGTCATACCACATGGAGTCCTGATCATGGGCTAAAAGCTTCACAACCTGCGTTGCAAGATTTTCATAAGACTCCCTGCTCAGTTCCACTTCATGTTTTCCCAGATCAGCCTGCATTTTTTTCTCACGAAGTTCCCGCGCCAGATTCGTACTCACACGCTTTCCCTTGCTGTTAATATTAATAAAAGTATCTATTTCCAGGGCACTGTCAATTTCATCTGATACCAGGAGGATGACCGGAAATTCATAGTGCCTGACAAGCTCATCATATTTATTCCTATATTGGGGATCCTTTGCATCCCGCAGATATTCAATCGCCTTAATCCTATGCTGTCCATCAACAATCCGCAGCTTGTCTGTAATCGTAAGCACATTTCCCTGATAAGATATATCCTGCTGTGATGCCGCCGCAATGATTGACACCGGCAAGATCTGTCCGGAACCGCCGGCAACAAGATATCTTGCTATTTTCTTATAATGGGATTCCACAGGTGGTCTCTGATAGCCAGTCTCCTGCGCCGAATCATAGCTTGATATCGTATAATTGGATAGCAGTTCTTCTGTTGGAAGCTTAAAAATATACATTGTATGGCATCCCTGTTGGATGCTGATCGCGTTCTGAATCGTCATTTTTCTTCCTCCCAGCCAAATAATTTCTTATATATTTCCTCTGCCTTCCGCCCTGACAATTTCTCTGATTTGCCAAAACATTCCGAAATCTGCTCTCCTCCAATATCAATCGGAAAAATGTTTTCTTTGACCAGACATCCCTCAAGTTCCTCAACATCCTTCCGCATAATATAACCATTCAGCATAAAATCGATCAGGCACATTGTCCAGCAAAAGACGCTTTTCAATGCACTCTCCTTATCAAAATTCTCCTGCCCGCCCCCCTGTTCATACTTCTCAAAAATGCTTCCTCTCAATGCCTCAGAAATCTTTTCCTGAATCAGTTTAAGCTTCTTCTCCTCCATGAAATATTCCAGTTTCCCATGGGAACCAAAGATCAATGCATACCGAATACTCTTTGAAAAATCATCCTCTGGAAAATCCGCCGCAAAATAGTTCAGGATTTTTAAACGTTGCAGCCGCCTGCCGATATCTCCAACCCAATCGTTATATCCAAAATACGCATCCTGTTTTAACGTGGCATAGATACAGAAAAAAGCTTCCCAATAAACATTTTCCTTTACCAGTTTATCAAGCCATTCAGCACACCATTTTATATCTTGGCTGATATATTTATCATCTAATTTATCCGGAATCATTTTCCGTGCGCTGTCAAGATCTGTATTCTCGCATTGCCGAATCATTTCACCCAGCTCCTGCGCTGCTTTTTCCACATTTCTTGTATTATTAAACTTGATTTCCACAATCAGCCAATAAGCGGCCCGTAAATCCATCTTGCAATCATATAGTTTATTAAATTTATCCTGATATCCCCTCTGGATAACAGAAACACTTACACCCTTGAACTCGTTGACACGGTCAGATTCATTACATGAGAAATGATTCTGCAACCCTTCCATTTCCTTATCGATCAAATCCAACTCGGCCAGAATATTATCCATGCTCTGGGTCAGGATTTTCTGCGATATAAAGTAGTCATAATTCTTATAGAACATGGAATGTTCCAGTTCTCCCCAAAAGGAATGAACCATGGATTTAATCTGCATCTCAAAGTGAATCGGCTTACTTTGCTCTGCTTCGTAGTATCTTCCCTCAATCCGATAAATATCATGACCATTTTTCTGCTTTTCAGGCTGATTCTGCAAAAGCAGGACCATTTTAACGCCATTCACTGTCTGATAAACCGAGCATCCAGACTCTTCCATTGATATTCTCTTCTCTTGCAGCATCTCATAGGCAATCTTCTCTTCCTGGTTCAAAAGGCACTGTATCCTGACGCCGATAAGATCCGGAAGATTCTCTATGATCATTGCACCATTTTCATAATTCTTATAATATCCTTTTCGCAAAATCTTTTCCTGAAGGCTTCCGGCACTTTTTACTCTTCCATGAACTGTCCAACCCTTCTTCTCAGAGAAAATCTGTTTCACTGTCTGATCAATATCCTCAAGGACTTCTTGATAGTGCTTCTGGTTTGCCTTAAGATATTCTCCTGCTTCTTTCGTCAGTCTCTGGACTTTTTCCGCACGGGTTGCTTCCGCTTTCTCTTCTGGTATCTTTGCCATAATTTCCTCCATTGATACATACCCCATGGCTTCCTTTGAAACCTGCACATGTATCACTGTAATGGTTCTGCCGTAAATTTCTTTCAAATAACCTCTGAATGATTCAATTATAATATACGAACCAATGGAATACAATATAGTAGTAGTTCTTTTTAAAGTCACACACTGAGCGGAAATTTTCCTAAAAACAGCGGGGAAATTTCCCGCCGTTCGGTGAACCAGGGGCTTTCGGCCCGCCCAATCAGTGATACATACCTCTGACTTATCTATATGTTAAAAAGTGACACCTCCTCTATGCATTGCCACAGTTAGTCCATTAGCTTGTATCTGTATCCGTATTTTGCTAAGACCAGTTATCTATGTGAGATTTTTAATGAACTATATCTACGGAGAACTTATAACAGAATATTTATCAAACTATTTATGTTTTATTGCTCTGTCAGTAGAGGTGTTTTCTATAATGTTTGTATATGGTTTAATAAAAAGTGTAGTTACTGTTCTACTTGTAGATACAGTTGTGCTTATTGGACTATTATTTATTTCTTACTCCCAAGCATCAACTACAACGCCTCCTTCAACATAAAATATAGTTGCTTCAATTTTGTATCTATCAACCCCAGATTATTCTTTAAATTATTGGAAAAAATGAGGCTTCCGGCACTTACCCCGATTACCAGGCCATTGTCATTGATATACGCCAGCAAGGATTTATTAAATCTTGTGGCATTGATTCTTTCAAGTAAATACTGTGTATTGCCGCCGCAGGGATAAATAGTGCTTTTACTACAGACATATCTTTCCCTGTCATATCCATAAAGTACTTTTTGATTTCTTCCGTTTCCAAACCCGCCGATGTTAATAATACTCTCATATGCCCTCCCTATTCCGGCCAATTCATCTGTTCATCAGAAATGCCAGATTTTCTACATTCATTGCATACATATTCCTTTTCCGTCTGATTTCCTATTTGATATTTTAAAATCCTATCTGAAATTATTGCGCAGCGTACGGTGCGTCAGGACAAGGACAGCTTTGGCACGCTCATCACCATCGACCCGGACGGTTTCCCTGTGCCGCGCGGGTTAAAATGGTTTCTTTTGTGTTCATATACATGCCTCCTTTGGTGATGAAAATTCAAACAATAAAACACCCCTCATGTTATATAATCCTAGCCTTTATTATACAACATACAGGAATTGTTATATTATATATTTCCGACACCTGCATACTCTCAAAAGCTATTCTCTCTTTTGGCAGATAGGCGGTAACCGGGTAAAAGCTTCCGGCACCTCGGCATTCCAGGGCAATGTGGACCTGCGCCCCAGCGCCGCACAGGCACAGTACCCGGCCGAATACGGCTCCATGAGCGACGATGAAATCGTGGCTCTCGAAAAGAAACGCTTCATGGAAGAAGTCATGCCCGGCGCTCTTGCCATGCTCCACCCCGACGCCAAGCCCATGGACGGCATCGAAGTGCTGTACATCATCAACTTCAGCGTCTACAACGGCTCTGCCACCACTCCCTACACGGCAACATT
>CAJUOE010000049.1 GCA_910587895.1 uncultured Lachnospiraceae bacterium | reverse complement strand
GGCTTTGAGAGATGGAGAATTAACGGAAAAAGTGTAAAAGTAAGCAGATAAATATGGGTTGGTTATCATTAATTTTGCAAGGGATCTTCTGGTAGACGAAGAGGCCATCCTGGATGCGATTAAGGAAGGAAAAGTTAAGAAATATGTCTCTGATTTTGCCAACAGCACGACAGCCGGGAAAGATGGCTGTATTGTAATCCCGCATCTGGGCGCATCTACAGAAGAATCTGAGGATAACTGTGCGCAGATGGCGGTTCGGGAACTGATGGATTATCTGGAAAATGGAAATATCCGCAATTCGGTGAATTATCCGAACTGTGATATGGGCGTCTGCTCGGCGGCAGGACGTGTAGCAGTTCTTCACAGGAATGTGAAGGGAATCATCGGAAAATATACGGCAGTCATGGGCAATAATAACATCAATATTTCCGACATGACAAACAAGAGCCGCGGGGATTATGCATATTCTCTGTTGGATATTGATTCTCCGGTTACGGATGCGGCGATCGAGCAGTTAAAAGCGATTGATGCGGTATTGAAGGTAAGAGTGATCAAATAAGTGGAATAAAGGGAACATAAAAGGAACTGCCGCGAAACCGGATGTTTTGCGGCAGTTCTTTGATAAGGTTTAATATTTGCTGTTATAGTGTTTTAAGACGATATTGAGAGAGCGGTATTCGCTCATCATCTGATGGTAGGTATCATAGATGTTCGAACAGGAACGCTGTGTGTTCTCAATGATCCGGTCAAAAGATTTCTCCAACGTCCGAAAGATGGAATCATCCATGCCGCAGCTTTTATATTTGTCACGCAGAAATGAAAGCATCCTTGGATGGTGGCAGTAGGAGACGTTCATTTCGAGGGACAATGCGTTGCTCATCAGATAGGATAGCGCCAGAACCTCTACGGACGGGCTAGGAGAGATGCTGACGGGTTCATCCAATGTCCAGCTTTTCAGCAGAAAGGAGGACTCCTCAATCAGCGTTAAAATCGGTTCCTCAATATTGCCGGAAAGTATGTCCCTGGTAATTGCCAGCGTGGAATCGTCATATAACGCTTTCACATAATTATCATAATCTTCCGGGCTTGATAACTGGTTGTCCAGAGAGACTTTCCCGACATTGTGAAGTAATGCTGCGGCCTCAATGTCCTTCTGGGAGCCGGCAGGCAGATGCAGCGCATGGGCAATATTTTTGCTGAGATGAACAGCATAATTGGTATGTAACGCTGTGTAATCACTGCGAAAATCTACCGAAAAAATGAGCGTCATGAGATATTTATATGTCTGGTCTGCAGTCAGTTTGGAATGTCTCTCAATGTAATCACCGACGTCTTCCTGATAATCCATTGATTTTATATTGTCCAACAGATGATATTTTTCTTCTGTTTTCCAGAACCAGTGAATATCGGAGGGGTAGAACGTGTTCCCGCTGTATCGTTCCAGAAAGGCGTTCAAATCTCCGTCGGGGTTTTGTACGCAGAAAATGTCAATCCGGTCAGCGAGGTAAATCAGTTTGGCAATATCGCGGTGATAGTTGCTGATAGGGACCGAGTAGTATTGTGCGTTACAGTGATGATGGTACAAAATAACGTCTGCATATTGCTGTAATGGGGAGAAGGTTTTAAACAGGAGATAGCCAAATACAGAGTGCTCCATGGTTTCCCCTGTATCAAAACTTAACATAGCGTCAATTTCACTGTCCTTGTATGCACCGATATCATGAAGAAGCCCCAGCATAAAGATGTCATGCTTTTCCTGTAACGTATATCGTCTGGTCTCTTCAAGCATTTTCATAAGGATGTAAGAAACGCGTTCACCATGGCTGATGAGACGTGGATCCATATGTCGAAAAGAATGGCAGATAATGTCCACAACATTAATAGACCCGGGTTTGTTCATAGTTCCACCTCCATTTCCCAATAAACCGTAAAATATCATTTGCTTTTGGTGTAACAACTATATTATAATTATAGTATAGTTGGAATGAAGTGTCAATTCAGGATAGAGAATGTAGAGGAGAAAAAATGTGGTGGAAAACAGTTGAGAACATACTGCCTGCAGTCAGTAATATTGCAGTGCGAATTATCATCGCACTTGTCATTTACGTGATCGGGAAAAAGGTTATAAAATGGCTGCGCAAACTTTTAAAAAGGGCGCTGGAGCGTTCCGGAGCCGACGAGGGCGTCTGCCAGTTCCTTGATTCCGGAGCGAAGATTTTGCTTTATTTTGTTTTGGTTATGGCGGTGGTGAACCAGCTTGGCGTGGAGACCACTTCCCTGGTGGCAGTGCTTGGCTCGGCAGGGCTCGCGGTGGGACTTGCTTTGCAGGGAAGCCTTTCTAATTTTGCCGGCGGCGTGCTGATTTTATTGTTTAAACCATTTAAAGTCGGGGACTATATTATTGAAGATACGCATAAGAATGAGGGAACCGTAACGGAAATCCAGATTTTTTATACAAAGCTGCGGACAACAGATAACCGCACCGTAGTCATCCCGAACGGAACGCTTGCGAATTCCAGCCTCACGGATGTGACGCAGCAGGACAAGCGGAGGGTTGACCTTTATGTGGGAATTTCCTATGATGCGGATATCCGAAAGGCCAAAGACGTCCTGCGTGTTATTATTGAGGAAGAGAGCGCGAAACTGGACGGAGAAGAGACCGCGGTATTTGTAGACGCCCTGGAGGACAGCAGCGTACGCCTGGGGCTGCGTTTCTGGGTGGCAACGCCTGATTACTGGAATGCAAAATGGAGGGTGACGGAGGAGATTAAGGTGAGGTTTGACGAGAATGGGATTGAGATTCCCTATAACCAGCTCACGGTGTCTCTTAAGACAGAAGAGAGTTCGTGATAACTGCAATGGTCTTACGCATAAAATGATATTTTTAGGAATAGAAAGGATTGGAAACATGGATTTAAAGAATTGTACAGCATATGAATTGCTGGAAGAAAAGCAACTGGATGATATCAAATCAATGGGCTACCTGCTCCGGCATAAGAAGAGCGGCGCAAGAATCAGCCTGATTTCCAATGAGGATGAGAATAAGGTGTTCTATATTGGATTCCGCACCCCGTCGCTGGACAGCACCGGGGCGGCGCATATTCTGGAACACTCCGTGCTCTGCGGCTCTGAGAAATTTCCGGTCAAAGACCCTTTTGTCGAGCTGGTGAAAAGCTCGCTCAATACATTTCTGAATGCGATGACATATCCGGATAAGACGATTTATCCGGTGGCAAGCTGCAACGATAAGGACTTTCAGAATTTAATGGAAGTCTATCTGGACGCCGTGTTATACCCCAACATTTATCAGCACAAAGAGATTTTCTGTCAGGAAGGCTGGCATTATGAGATGGAGGATCTGGACGCCCCGCTTACGATTAACGGCGTGGTATACAATGAGATGAAGGGTGCGTTTTCCTCACCGGATGAGGTGTTGAGCCGGGAAATTATGCGTACGCTTTATCCGGGGACTTCTTATTCGTTTGAGTCCGGCGGAGACCCGCAGGTAATTCCGCAGCTTAGTTATGAGCAGTTTCTTTTGTTCCATCAGAAATATTACCACCCCTGTAATTCGTATATTTATCTGTATGGGAATATGGATATGGAAGAGAAACTGAACTGGATGGACCGCGAATATCTCAGTAAATTTGAGGCGATTTCTGTCGATTCCCAGGTAAAAGAGCAGAAACCTTTTGACCATATGCAGGAGGTTGAAATTTCGTACAACATTGCCAGCGGGGAACCGCTTAAGGACAATACGTACCTTTCTTACAATGTGAGTACCGGAACGATTCTTGATAAGACGTTGTACGTGGCATTTGACATCCTTGACTATGCGCTGCTTTCCGCGCCGGGAGCGCCCCTGAAACAGGCGCTTTTGGATGCAAAGATCGGCAAGGATATCATGGCGTCTTTTGACAATTATACGTTGCAGCCCATGTTTTCTATCGTGGCAAAGAACAGTAACCTGGAGCGGAAGGAAGAATTTCTTCAGATTATACACAGAGTGCTGAAAGAGCAGGTGGAGCATGGCATCAATAAGAAATCTCTGCTGGCGGGGCTCAACAGTTTTGAATTCAGCTACCGTGAGGCGGATTACGGACAGTTCCCCAAGGGTCTGTTTTTCGGGATAAAGTGTCTGGACAGCTGGCTGTATGATGATAAAAAGCCATTTTTACATCTGGAAGAACTGGAGATTATTGAACAGCTGAAACAGAAAGTGGAGACCGGATATTTTGAGGAGCTCGTGCAGAAATATATTTTGGACAATCCGCATACTGCCGTTGTCATTGCAAAGCCGGAGTATGGATTAAACGCCAAAAAGGAAGAAGAACTGGCGCAAAAACTTCAGGATTACAAAGATTCCCTGAGCATGGAAGAGCGACAGGAGATTGTAGATTTTACGCATCATTTAGAGGAGTATCAGGAGGAACCTTCCGCGCCGGAAGACATGGATAAGCTGCCGGCGCTTAAGAGGCAGGACATTAAAAAAGAGGGAGAAAAGCTCTGCATCCGGGAGAAATACCTGGATGATACATTGATGTTATGTCACGATATTGATACGAACGGCATTGCATATTTCAGTTTGATGTTTGATGTGAGCGGTTTCCCGAAGGAGAAGATTCCTTATCTTGGCATCTTAAAAGCAGTTCTGGGTTATGTGGATACCGGGTCGTATACGTATCCGGAGCTTGCCAATGAAATCAACCTGCATACCGGAGGAATTTTCAGCAATATCGGGATTTATCCGCACGCCGAAAAAGATAGCCTGACACTCAAATATGAAGTAAAGGTTAAAACACTGTACCATGAGATTCCCAGGACAATGGAAATTATACGGGAAATTTTATCTACGAGCAATTACCAGGGGCAGGAGCGTCTCTACGAAATTGTGGCGCAGTTGAAATCAAGGTTACAGATGAGCCTTAGTTCTGCAGGGAATGTCATTTCTGCGGTGCGCGCCATGTCTTATTTTTCGGAGAGCGCTGCGGATACGGATATGACGCAGGGAATTGCGTTTTATCAGCTGGTGAAGGATATTGAAGAGCATTTTGACGAGAAGAAAGATGCGCTCTGCAAAACACTGGAGGAGATTGCACAAGAAATTTTCTGTAAAGAGAATCTGATGTTCAGTGTCGGCGCAGAGCCGCAGGGTATGGAACTTTTGGAACAGGAAGTGGATGGACTGAAAAAGATCCTGCATGAGAAGGGCGCGCAGCAGGAGCAGGAGCATATCGTATTCAACAAACAGAATGAAGGTTTTCTGGACGCCTCTCAGGTGCAGTATGTATCGCGTGCCGGCAATTTCTGCAAAGAGGGATATGAATATACAGGCGTTTTGCGTATCCTGAAAGTGCTTTTGGATTACGATTATCTATGGCTGAACGTGCGGGTGAAAGGCGGCGCATACGGCTGTATGAGCAGATTTTCAAGGAATGGCAACAGTTACTTTGCCTCATACCGCGACCCGAATCTTGGCAGGACGAATGAGGTGTATGAGGGCATTCCGGAATATCTGGAGCAGTTTGCCGTCGAAGAGAAAGAGATGACGAAATATATTATCGGAACGTTCAGCGTTGTGGATGCGCCTCTGACGCCGGCGGCAAAGACCGGACGCAGCGCTACGGCGTATCTTACCGGGGTCACGGATGAAATGTTAGAAAAAGAACGGCAGGAGATTTTAAATGCCACGCAGGAGGATATCAGAAACCTTGCCGGCATTGTACGCGCCGTGCTGAAAGAGGACGCATTCTGTGTGATTGGAAATGAAGAGAAGATTACGGAAGAAAAAGAGCTGTTTGGGGAACTGAAGAATTTGTATTAAAGGAGAACTTATGGAAGATAATTTTAAATCCGGATTTGTGACACTGATAGGCAGGCCAAACGTAGGAAAATCAACGTTGATGAACCGATTGATCGGACAGAAGATTGCGATTACCTCCAAGAAACCACAGACGACGAGGAACCGCATCCAGACTGTGTATACGGATGAAAACCGGGGACAGATCGTATTTTTGGATACGCCGGGGATTCATAAGGCGAAGAATAAGCTTGGGGAATATATGGTGAATGTGGCGGAGCGCACTTTGCAGGAGGTAGACCTAATCCTCTGGCTGGTGGAGCCGAGCACTTTTATCGGCAAAGGGGAACGCCATATCTTGGAAAAACTTGACCGGGTAAATACGCCGGTAATCCTGATCATCAATAAGACGGACACCGTGCAGAAAGAGGGCGTGCTTACCTGTATTGACACCTACCGCAAAGAATACGATTTTGCGGAGGTGGTTCCACTCTCCGCGCTGCGCGGGGAGAACACGGAAATTTTACCGGATTTGATTTTTAAGTACCTTCCTTATGGCCCCATGTTCTACGATGAGGACACGGTTACCGACCAGCCCGAGCGGCAGATTGTGGCAGAAATTATCCGGGAGAAATCCCTTCATGCGCTGGAAGAAGAGATTCCTCATGGGATTGCCGTGACGATCGAGCAGATGAAGAAACGAAAAAAGGGTGGAATTGTGGATATTGAGGCGACAATTGTCTGCGAGCGGGAATCCCACAAGGGCATCATTATTGGAAAAGGCGGCAGCATGCTTAAAAAAATCGGCACCAATGCCAGGTTTGAGATAGAACGCCTTTTGGAGAGCAGGGTCAACCTCAGGCTTTGGGTCAAAGTAAAAAAAGACTGGCGCGACAGCGATTACCTGCTGAAAAATTTCGGCTATCGGGAAGAGAAGAATTAAAACTACCAGATTTTTGTCAGTATAGCTTCATGTGGACAGGAAACCCTAATAAGGAGGAACGAAAGAACAGGGGGACCGCACATGATCGAACAGGAATGGAAGAGATTTGCAAGTACAGGGAGTATTCATGATTACTTAAGCTACAAAAGCCATCAGGAGGCGGAAGGGCTCTACGGAGACGCTACAGGCGCCATGTTGGCTGGTACAGATTCCACGGGCAGGAGTGTGAAAGGATATGGCGCAGACCATAGCGCTGACGGGCATGGTGTTGTCAGCGGCCCCGATAGGGGAATATGACAGGAGAATAGTGCTTTTGACGAAAGAAAGAGGGAAGATTTCAGCCTTTGCCCGCGGGGCGCGCCGGCCGAACAGCCAGCTTGCCGCCGCCAGCAATCCTTTTTCTTTCGGCCAGTTTGAAGCATACGAGGGACGCAGCTCCTATACGGTGGTGAAAGCCGATATTTCCAATTATTTTCGGGGGCTTGTCCAGGATATGGAAGGAGCCTGCTATGGCTTTTATTTTATGGAAGTGGCAGATTATTATTCCAGAGAAAATGTGGATGAGGTACATATGTTGAAACTTCTCTATCAGTCTTTGCGCGCCCTTGAGAGCCAGAGTCTTGACAATCGGCTCGTGCGGCGTATCTTTGAGTTGAAGGCCATGGTAGTGAACGGGGAATACCCGAATGTATTTACCTGCCTGAAATGTGGAAAAGAAAAAACGCCTGTATATTTTCATGTGCCAACGGGCGGTACGCTCTGTGAAAGCTGCGCCGCTTCTGTGGCTCATGCACGCAGGCTGGATCAGTCTACGCTATACACCCTTCAATATATTATTACGGAAAAAATTGAAAAACTGTATACCTTTAAGGTTTCTGAGGAAGTATTAAATAATCTGGAGCAGATTATGGATGAATATATGGCCTGTTATATAGACCGGAAATTTCATGCGCTGCAGGTGCTGGAGGAGAATCAGGGGTTTGCATCGGGATTTTTAAATCAACGGTTGCAATAAATGCCGGAAAAGGTTATAATATGTGAGGTTCGCGTTAAGATTTTGAGGAGGTTGGCATATGAAAAAAATAATTTCTATCAGTTTGGTTTGTCTGATGATAGCCGGATTATTCAGTGCATGTGGAGACTCTTTGGAGGCAGACCGGGACACGGTATACGTGCAGAAGAAGGGAAAAGTGATATGTGCGGCTGTTTCAGACTTTGACAAAGAATATTATGATGCGCAGGAACTTGAGAAATATGTTGAGGAGAGGGTTTCGGCATATCAGCAGGAGCATGGGAAGAACAGTGTGGTGATTGACAGTTTTGCCGTTGAGAATGGAGTGGCAAAATTGTATATGAAATACAAGGACTGTGAGAATTATCAGAATTTTAATGAGGTAACGCTGTTTTCCGGTACGGTACCCCAGGCCCTGGCCGCAGGATATACCTTCAATGCACCATTTACGCAGATTGAGGATGGGAAAGCTGCCGGAAACGTTGAGAATACCACGGTGATGGACACCGATTATAAGGTTGTCATCTTGAGCGAGAAGGTAGACGTGAAGGTGGACGGCACGGTTCAGTATATGTCCACGGATTACACCACGTTGAAATCAAAAGATACGGTATCAATTGCAGTTCCTGAGGAAGAAGGGGACGGATCGGAAATGTCTTTGGTTTACATTGTGTATAAATAGAAAGAGAGAGGTAGCGTTATGGAAAAGACAATGGAAAAAATCGTAGCACTGGCGAAGGCAAGGGGATTCGTATACCCGGGTTCTGAGATTTACGGTGGTCTTGCCAATACCTGGGACTATGGAAACCTGGGCGTAGAGCTGAAAAATAATGTGAAAAAAGCATGGTGGCAGAAATTTGTCATGGAGAATCCCTACAATGTGGGCGTGGATTGTGCGATCCTCATGAATCCCCAGACCTGGGTTGCGTCCGGGCATCTGGGCGGGTTTTCGGATCCTCTGATGGACTGCAAGGAGTGCCATGAGCGTTTTCGTGCGGATAAGATTATCGAAGATTTTGCAGAGGAGAAAAACATTGCGCTGGAATCTACCGTGGATGGCTGGAGTCAGGAAGAGATGATGAAGTTCATTGAAGAGCACCAAATTCCCTGTCCGACCTGCGGCAAGCATAATTTTACCGATATCCGCCAGTTCAACCTGATGTTCAAGACCTTCCAGGGCGTGACGGAGGACGCTAAGAATACCGTATACTTAAGGCCGGAGACGGCGCAGGGTATTTTTGTAAACTTTAAGAATGTACAGCGGACGTCCCGCAAGAAGGTTCCGTTTGGCATCTGCCAGATTGGGAAATCCTTCCGTAACGAGATTACCCCTGGTAACTTTACGTTCCGTACCAGGGAGTTTGAACAGATGGAATTGGAGTTTTTCTGTGCGCCGGGCACAGATTTAGAGTGGTTCCAGTATTGGAGGGGGTTCTGCCGCGACTGGCTTCTTAGCCTTGGCATGAAAGAGGAGGAACTTCGCCTGCGTGACCATGACCCGGCGGAGCTTGCATTCTACAGCAAGGCAACCACTGACTTCGAGTTCCTGTTCCCGTTTGGATGGGGCGAGCTGTGGGGAATCGCAGACCGTACCGACTATGACCTGACACAGCATCAGAATACTTCCGGGCAGGATATGAGCTATTTTGATGATGAGAAAAAAGAAAAATATATTCCTTATGTCATTGAGCCGTCATTGGGCGCAGACCGCGTGGTGCTGGCGTTCCTGTGCGCTGCTTATGACGAGGAGAATATCGGCACCGAGGAAAAACCGGATATGAGGACGGTGCTTCATTTCCATCCGGCGCTGGCTCCGGTTAAGATTGGCGTATTGCCGCTTTCCAAGAAACTGAACGAGGGCGCAGAGAAGATTTATGCGCAGTTGTCGAAGAAATATAACTGTGAGTTTGATGACAGGGGAAATATCGGAAAACGCTACCGCAGGCAGGATGAGATTGGAACGCCGTTCTGTGTTACATACGACTTTGAGTCGGAGAACGACGGCGCGGTGACGGTTCGCGACCGCGACAGCATGGAGCAGGAGCGGATTAAAATTGAAGAACTGGATGCATATTTTGCAGATAAATTTGAATTTTAAAATGCGAGTTCCTGAATTTGGAAAAAAAAAGGAAGATTTATGAAAAACGTATTGCCAAGCCCAAAAAGTATGTTACAATGAATGTGTGTGCTTAGGCATACAGGGAACATAAATTATGAAAAGTTGTTATAGGAGGAATTCAAATGGCAAACAAATGGGTTTATCTCTTCAAAGAGGGAAATGCAGACATGCGTGAGCTCCTTGGAGGAAAAGGCGCGAACCTTGCTGAAATGACCAGCTTAGGTCTTCCGGTACCACAGGGTTTCACAATCACGACAGAGGCTTGTACTCAGTATTATGAGGATGGACGTCAGATTAACGAAGAAATCCAGGGACAGATCAACGAGTATATTGGAAAAATGGAAGAAATTACAGGCAAGAAGTTTGGAGACAGTGAGAATCCGCTTCTGGTATCTGTTCGTTCCGGCGCAAGAGCTTCCATGCCTGGTATGATGGACACCATCTTGAATCTGGGTCTGAATGAGACCGTTGTAAATGTTATTGCTGAGAAATCAGGAAATCCACGCTGGGCATGGGACTGCTACAGAAGATTTATCCAGATGTATTCGGATGTGGTTATGGAAGTCGGCAAGAAGTATTTTGAAGAACTGATTGACAAGATGAAAGCCGAAAGAGGCGTAACGCAGGACGTAGAGCTTACGGCAGAGGATTTGAAAGAACTGGCATCCCAGTTTAAGGCTGAATATAAGGAAAAGATTGGTGAGGACTTCCCGGATGATCCGAAGGAACAGTTGATGGGAGCAGTAAAAGCGGTTTTCCGTTCCTGGGACAACCCGCGTGCTAATGTATACCGCCGTGACAATGATATCCCTTATTCCTGGGGAACAGCAGTTAACGTGCAGAGTATGGCCTTTGGCAATATGGGAGATGACTGTGGTACAGGCGTTGCATTCACCAGAGATCCGGCTACCGGCGAGCGCAAACTGATGGGAGAATTCCTTACAAACGCACAGGGTGAGGACGTTGTTGCAGGTGTTCGTACACCAATGCCGATTGCGCAGATGGAAGAGAAGTTCCCCGAGGCGTTCAAACAGTTTAAAGAAGTATGTGAGCGGCTTGAGAATCACTATAGAGATATGCAGGATATGGAGTTTACGGTTGAGCATGGCAAACTGTATATGCTGCAGACACGTAATGGTAAGAGAACTGCACAGGCAGCGCTTAAGATTGCCTGTGATTTGGTAGACGAAGGCATGAGAACAGAGGAAGAGGCAGTTGCAATGATTGAGCCTCGTAACCTGGATACCTTACTGCACCCACAGTTTGATGCAGCTGCATTGAAAGCTGCTACTCCGGCTGGAAAAGGTCTTGGCGCATCGCCGGGAGCTGCCTGCGGTAAGATTGTATTTACGGCTGATGATGCCGTGGCATGGGCAGAAAGAGGAGAGAAGGTCGTACTGGTGCGTCTTGAGACTTCACCGGAGGATATTACCGGTATGAAGGCCGCACAGGGTATTCTCACTGTCCGCGGCGGAATGACGAGCCATGCAGCCGTTGTTGCGCGTGGCATGGGTGAGTGCTGCGTATCCGGCTGCGGAGACATCAATATGGATGAGGCGAATAAGAAATTTACGCTGGCTGGCAAGGAATACCATGAAGGAGATCCGATTTCCATTGACGGTACGACTGGTAATATTTACGACGGCTTAATTCCTACGGTGGATGCAACCATCGCCGGTGAATTCGGAAGAATTATGGGATGGGCGGACAAGTATAGAACATTGAAGGTTCGTACCAATGCAGATACGCCGGCAGATGCGAAGAAAGCCCGCGAGCTTGGCGCAGAAGGAATCGGTCTTTGCCGTACGGAGCATATGTTCTTTGAAGAGGACAGAATTGCTGCATTCCGCGAGATGATTTGCGCAGATACGGTGGAAGGAAGAGAAGAGGCATTGGCAAAAATCCTTCCGTATCAGCAGAGTGATTTCGAGAAATTATATGAAGCATTGGAGGGCAATCCGGTAACGATTCGTTTCCTGGATCCGCCATTGCATGAGTTTGTTCCCACTGAGGAAGCAGACATCCAGAAACTTGCAGATGCACAGGGTAAGGCTGTGGAAGATATCAAAGCGTTGATTGATTCCCTGCATGAGTTTAACCCGATGATGGGACATCGTGGATGCCGTCTGGCAGTAACCTATCCGGAAATTGCCAAGATGCAGACAACTGCAGTGATCCGTGCAGCCATCAATGTGAAGAAAGCACATGCGGACTGGGCGCTCAAGCCGGAGATCATGATTCCGCTTGTTGGAGATATCAAAGAGTTAAAATATGTCAAGAAAGTAGTGGTAGAGACTGCTGACGCTGAGATTGCTGCGGCAGGCGCTGACCTGGAATATGAAGTAGGTACGATGATTGAGATTCCAAGGGCTGCATTGACGGCTGATGAGATTGCAAAAGAAGCGGACTTCTTCTGTTTCGGTACCAACGATCTGACCCAGATGACCTTCGGATTCTCCCGTGACGATGCAGGCAAGTTCTTAGAGGCATACTACGATGCTAAGATTTTCGAGAACGATCCGTTTGCGAAACTTGACCAGACTGGCGTCGGCAAATTGATGGAGACGGCAATCAAGTTAGGCAAGCCGGTAAATCCGAACCTCCATATTGGAATCTGTGGAGAGCACGGTGGAGATCCTTCTTCTGTAGAGTTCTGCCATAAGATTGGACTGGACTATGTTTCCTGTTCTCCGTTCCGTGTGCCGATTGCTAGGCTTGCGGCTGCACAGGCGGCGATTGCCAATAAATAAGAATTGTAAAAGACGCGAGGACAGAAGAATATTCTTGCGAGAAAATACCATATCCGGTTTTGGCTGGATATGGTATTTTTAATAAAATGTATCAATGACTTTGATATGGAGAGTGATATTATGATGTATCCATTTATGACATTAAATGATAATACGGAAATTGTTCATTCAGAAATGAAACCAGATGGAAGGGTAAAAGTATATATTGAAACACCGGATGAAAAAGTTTGTTTTCGACATGCATAAAAATTGTGGATTTACCCATATAATGCAGAAAAGGAGAAATCAAAAGATGAAGAAGGGAAATGGAAATATACATAAATTCATATTTCCGTATCTGCTACTCGTTGTTCTGGCGGTATCTGTTTGGGCCTGTGGGGAGCCTGAAACAACAGATTCCTCACACAGACCGGGAACGGAGAATGTACAGGGCGCAGAAACGCTTTCCATTGAGGAGATTGCCAGCAGCTGCGAACCAAAGGATGTGCCTGAAATTCCTGCATATTCCGGCGAACTATATACGGTCATCAATGACAATATCCCGTATTTTATAAAGTCAAACCTTCCAACGGAGTCATTTGAATATTATTCAGATCTGGACAAACTCGGGCGGTGCGGGACTGCATGCGCCAATATCGGACAGGACATCATGCCGACAGAGGAGCGCGGGGAAATTGGGCAGGTGAAACCGTCCGGATGGCAGACCGTTAAATATGATAATGTGGATGGTAAATACCTGTACAATCGCTGCCACCTGATTGGATATCAGTTATCGGCGGAAAATGCGAATGAGAAGAACCTGATTACCGGGACAAGGTACTTAAACGTGGCAGGGATGCTGCCGTTTGAAAATATGGTAGCCGATTATGTAAAAGAGACCGGGAACCATGTTTTATACCGGGTAACCCCCGCCTTTCATGGGGATGACCTGCTGGCATATGGCGTTTCCATGGAGGCATGGTCGGTGGAGGATGATGGGGACGGCGTATGTTTCCATGTGTTTGTGTATAATGTTCAGCCTGATATCGTCATAGATTATGCAAATGGCGACAGTTACTTCGATGAAAATGCATCCGTGGACAGGGAATCAGGGGCAAAGCAGGAGGCCGCGCAGGCGGACAGGGAGTACATATTAAATACGAACACCAGAAAATTCCATGAACCCGACTGTGAAAGCGCAAAGGAGACATCCCCAAAGAATAAACAATCATATTCTGGAAACCGGGATGAGATCATTGCAATGGGGTATGAGCCATGTAAAAGATGTCATCCGTAAATAAAACCTGTTTTATTTTCAAATGCTTAAGAACGTTTCACAACAGCAAAACGACCATTCACGACACAAATGTCAGATATTCCTGCTGTTTCTCCGATAAGTAAATTGAGACTTGGAGGTGGCAGTTACGGCAGGAATACAGCATGAGGGCAAACTTACAATCCGGCACGAGGGTAGGGAAAAGATCATACGGCTGGATGATATTTATTATATGGAGAGCCAGAACCATAATGTTGTCTTATGTTTAAAAAGCGGCATGTTGAAATATTATGGCAGGATTGGAGACCTGGAAGAGGAACTTCGGGGACAATTTTACCGCATCCATCGCGGATACCTGATAAATCTTATCTATGTGAAAGGATATGACAGGACTGGGGTAAGGATGGAGAACGGAGACAAGCTCCTGGTCTCAAGGTATAAATATCATGATTTCGTACAGGCGTATCAGGCGTTTCGTTCCGGGAAGATATGACAAAAGCCTTGGCAAAGGCAGAAAATGGAAGAACGGTTTAAAATGGCAACACCGGCGGCAGAGCACAAGGCTTTGCCACCGGTGTTGTAGTGTTTTCAGACAGCCAGGCCAATCAAACGGACGATCAGGGCGGCAATCCATGCAATCGCGCATTGCCAGAATATCATGCCGATGGCCCATTTTGTTCCAAGTTCCCGTTTTACGGAGGCGATGGCCGCCACGCATGGCGTGTACAGGAGGCTGAAGACCAGCAGCGAGCCTGCCGTCAGGGGGGAGAGCGCAGAGGCGACGGAACCGCCGTATAAAACTTCCAGTGTCGATACTACGCTTTCCTTTGCCATGAAACCACTGATGAAGGAGGTGCATATTTTCCAGTCCCCGAGCCCGAGCGGAGCAAATACCGGAACGAGCCAGCCCGCTACCATGGCGAGAATGCTTTCCTGTGAATCAGACACAAGATTGAAATGCAAATCAAAGCTCTGTAAAAACCAGATAATGACGGTGGCAATCAGGATGACGCTAAATGCCCGCTGTAAAAAATCTTTTGCCTTTTCCCACAAAAGCTGTACGACATTTCTGGCAGAGGGCATCCGGTAATTGGGGAGCTCCATTACAAAGGGAACCGCCTCACCGCGAAAGAGGGTGCTCTTATACAGAAAAGCAGCAAAGATTCCGATAAGAATGCCCAGGACATAGAGCCCCGTCATAATAAGTCCGCCCTGCCTGGGGAAAAAGGCGCTGACAAAAAAAGCATAAATAGGCAATTTGGCGGTACAGCTCATAAATGGAGTCAACAGAATGGTCATTTTGCGGTCACGCTCGCTGGGGAGCGTGCGGGTTGCCATCATCGCCGGAACTGTACAGCCAAAACCGATTAACATGGGTACGATGCTGCGTCCGGAAAGACCGATTTTGCGCAGCAATTTATCCATAAAGAAAGCCACGCGCGCAATGTAACCGCTGTCTTCCATCAGAGAGAGAAAGAAGAACAGCGTAACGATCACGGGTAGGAAACTGAGCACGCTGCCAACGCCTTCGAAAATACCGTGAATTACAAGGTCGTGCAGCGCTTCGTTGACATGGCTTGCGGATAGCGCTTTGTCTGTAATATCAGACAAGGCTCCGATTCCGAGTTCCAGCAAACCCTGCAGCCATGCGCCGATCACGTTGAAGGTCAGGTAGAAGACAAGCGCCATAATGCCGATGAAACATGGAATGGCCGTGTATTTTCCGGTAAGGATGCGATCCATCTTTTCACTGCGAATTCGTTCCCTGCTTTCCTTCGGCTTTGTGACGGTCTGCTCACACAGTTTTTCGATAAACGAGAAACGCATATCGGCAATCGCCGCGCTCTTGTCAAGCCCGCGTTCATGCTCCATCTGTAAGATGATGTGCTCTAACATTTCTTCTTCATTTTGCGTCAGCTTTAGCTGTTCTAAAATCAACGAACCATACGGGCGTATATGTAATAGCCGCCGTTTACCCCGTTGACGTACACTTCCGCGTCAATGAATTTATAGCCCG
>CAJUOE010000048.1 GCA_910587895.1 uncultured Lachnospiraceae bacterium | reverse complement strand
TTCCCAGACCAGGCATTGTGCCAGCTTCAGCCCTGCATCGGAATATGCCTGTCTGAATTGAAGCCCTGTGCTTTCTGCATGGAATACACCGGCCTGCACGCCATGAGCCTGCTCTACCAGTATTGCAACGCGGTGCTGGATATTCTGGCAGCGCCGGGCTGGAGCCATAACCCGGAAATCTACCGGGCCATGGTGAACACCGTCACAAAACTGAACGGACACTGGGACGGCTTCGTCAATGCAGACATACCGCTGGAGGACGAAACCGGGAAACCGATCGACACCATGGAGAAGGCGAAAAAGTGGGCCGAGGATCACGCATACAACAGCGAGCGCAGCAAGGTGTACTGGCCCAAAGTCAAGGACGGCACCGGCCGCGTGTTCCACCTCTCCACCGTAGGATCTGCCACCATGCTGCGCGTTGACCTGAGCCACAACGGCGTCCCGTTCGAGTCGCCCTCCAACAAGGCGATCATGGCAACGGGGCAATACTTCGGTGAAAGCTCCAATAACCGCGGCTTCGACCAGCAGAAAGCCAATACCCTGAACGAGTCCGGGATCACGACGGCGTGCTTCTGGGGCGGCCAGTGGGTACTCTGGGGGCCTCATACGGCCGCGTACAAGTACGAGGACAGCATAACCGGGAACATGGACGCCCGCGCAATCTTCGACGTGAACCTGCGTATGCTCATGTACATCACCAACCAATTCCAGATCGACCACGGAACGGAGATCGACTCCCCGCTCACTCCGACGGACAAGGACACGATCCTGAACGACGAGAAGCGCAGGCTCGACAACCTCTGCGGGATCGGGGCCCTGATCGGCTCCCCTACCGTGGCATTTCTGGAGAGTGCGAACCCGGTCAACCAGATGATGAACGGCGACTTCGTGTGGGACTTCACCGTCACCAACACACCGCCGCTGAAATCTGCAACCGCCCGCGTATGCTACACAGACGAGGGCTTCAATGCGTTTTTTGAAAGTGAATAAGGAGGTGCAAAAGCATGGGAAAATGGGTAGACATTAAAGGCCCCGTAGTGGCCGACACCGTTTACTCGGACAATGTGCTGGTGGCGAAGGACACGTCCTTCACGCTGCCGGGCATTGAGTTTTTAACCGCAGACGTACAGGCCATGGGGACAATGACCGTGCCGCTGCTAGGAAAACCAGAAGGGCTGTCCGTGAAGAAAAACAGTTTTCTGCCTATGATACTTTATTAGCAGTAAGGAGAGCCTCAGACAGCGAATCTGGGCGGAATACATTACGTCCATTCCCCGGAAGCAAGGGGCGCACGAAATTCACCGAATGTTTTCTTTTCAGGCAAGATGGCTGGAAAAGCTATTATAAAATTTTATTTTCCATAAGAATTTTTATAAGCAGTTTTTGGCATTTCCCATGAAATAAGGCTGTCATATAACAAAAAGGCAAAATTGATATAAAAACACTTTTTTTTAAAATAATAGACACAGATTTATCACAAATGTTCCGTAAACTGCTTAGTAGAAACAGACAAGACAGCAGAGGAAAGGAGCAATTTGTTATGGAAAATAATTACAATAACAGTGAAAATAATTTTGGAAATAATACGGACGAGAATAGGAACGGTGAGAGGAACAACACGGACAATTCAGTGTCGAGCAGCACGGGGGCGTCGGGTTCCATTTATTCATACAGTTATGTGAACCAGGAAAATCAGGAGCGCAACCCGAATTATTACGAGCGGCAGGAAGAGAGCAGTGCGAACGCACAGAGAACTTACACCGCAGGCAGTTATGGAAACGGACAGGAAGGCAGCCAGGCATATACCTCTGGCAGTTATGGAAACGGACAGGAAAGCAGCCAGGCATATACCTCTGGCAGTTATGGAAACGGACAGGAAGGCGGCCAGGCATTTTCCGCGGGAACGGCAGAACAGGCGCCCCGGATGGAGCGTGAGAATTTCTACCAGAAGAAAGAAAAGAAGGTAAAAACGCCTAAGGTGAAGAAACAGCATGGGTTCGGCATGACGATGGTAAAATGTGCCTCGCTTGCATTGGTGTTTGGACTGGTGTCCGGTACTGTGTTTTATGGAACGGGTCTTGCATTCCGATATACGACGAAGGATTCGGCAAAGGCAGTTACCGCAGACAAAACGGAGGACTCTTCCGGCAGTACGGTAAACAGCGGCAGCCTCCCGATTACCGGAGTGAGCACAGCGACGACGGTTACGGATGTGTCAGATGTGGTAGAGAACGTAATGCCTTCGATTGTCTCCATTGCCAATCTGTCCCAGCAAAAAGAGATGGATTTCTTCGGAAGGACCTATGTGCAGGAGACGCCAAGCGAGGGCAGCGGAATCATCATTGCACAGACGGATGAAGAGATTTTCGTAGCCACGAACAACCATGTGGTCGCCGATTCCAGCCAGCTTACGGTTAATTTTATTGACGACCAGCAGGTGACAGCGGAGATTAAGGGTACGGATGCCAGTACGGATCTTGCCGTAGTGTCTGTCAAGGTGAAGGATATTCCCAGCGATACGATGGATAAGATTAAGGTAGCCACCCTGGGCAGTTCGGAAAGCATCAAGGTAGGGCAGAGCGTTGTCGCAATTGGAAATGCGCTTGGCTACGGCCAGTCGGTGACCACAGGCGTTGTCAGCGCCGTGAACCGCGAAGTGACGGTACAGGATCCGACGACAGGCGCTACGATCACCAATGATCTGATTCAGACGGATGCAGCAATCAATCCTGGAAACAGCGGCGGCGCGCTTCTGAATATGAGCGGAGAAGTGGTAGGAATCAATTCCGTGAAATATTCTGATACGCAGGTGGAAGGCATGGGTTATTCCATCCCGATTTCTGCCGCAGAACCGATTATCAATGATTTAATCTCCAAGGAAGTTGTGGACGAGTCGAATTCCTCCTATCTCGGCGTGAGCGGGCAGGACGTGACTTCGGAATTGTCCGACAGTTTCGGTATGCCGGAAGGCGTATATATTACGATGGTGGCAGAGAACAGTGCCGCAGAACAGGCGGGAATCCGCAAAGGCGACGTGCTTACCAGTTTTGCAGGAAGAAAGGTAACCTCCATGGAGGGGCTCTCGGACGTCATGCAGTATTATGCAGCAGGCACGGAAGTTGAGGTTGTGCTCCAGACAAACCAGAATGGAGAGTGGGTAGAAAATACTGTCACAGTGAAACTTGGAAAGAAGAATAATTGATACAGAAAATAATGAAATAGAATAAGAAATTGTTCTTTTAAAATCAGGGAAAGTGTGTTACAATTGCCCTGAAGTGAGAACAAACTGAGACGCCAATCCGGAAATATCAGGATTGGCGTTCTATGCATACGGAGGAGTTTTTGATGAGAAAGAAGAAAATCGTAATAGCGCTGGGACATGATGCGTTGGGGACAACGCTGCCGGAGCAGAAACTTGCGACGAAAAAGACGGCGAAGGCAGTCGCTGATTTTATAAAAGATGATTATCAGGTGGTGATTTCCCATAGCAATGGACCGCAGGTGGGCATGATTCATACGGCTATGGCGGAATTTTGCCGGATTTACCCGGAATACACGCCAACGCCGATGTCTGTCTGTTCTGCGATGAGCCAGGGATATATCGGCTATGATTTGCAGAATGCCATTCGCACGGAATTGTTGAACCGTGGCATTTATAAGCCGGTTTCCACAATCTTGACGCAGGTGACTGTAGATCCATATGACGATGCCTTTTATCATCCGTCCAAGGTGATCGGGCGTGTGATGACAGAGGAGGAGGCTGAAATTGAGGAGAAGAAGGGCAATCATGTGGTGAAGACACAGGAAGGGTACCGCCGGATTGTGGCGGCTCCGAAACCGGCAGATGTGGTAGAAATCGACGCCATTCGTGTACTTTTGGATGCAGACCAGATTGTCATTGCCTGTGGCGGCGGCGGAATACCGGTGCTGGCGCAGAAAAACAAGCTGCAGGGAGCGAGCGCGGTAATTGAAAAAGACTGTGCAGCCGGCAGACTGGCGGAGCTTGTGGAGGCAGAGCGCCTTGTAATCCTCACCGGCGTGGAAAAGGTATGCCTGAATTATGGAAAAGAAAATGAACAGCCGATTGATGAGATGACGGTCGAACAGGCAAAACGCTATATCTCAGAGGGACAGTTTGAGGAGGGCACGATGCTGCCCAAGATTGAGGCCGCCGTTGAGTTTATCGGGAATTCTGCCGTGCGCAGTGTTTTGATTGCGAAGTTAAATGTATCTGGGGATGAGAGTGTAAAGACGACAGGAACCGTCATACGCAAGTAAATGACAGGTTTTTGAAAATGGTGTTGAGTTGTAACGATTACGCAGCAAAGAGAAAAGGAGAGATTAGCGTGAATAATATCAGAAAAACAAAAATTATCTGTACGCTGGGACCGGCGACGGACAAGGGTGATGTGTTGAGACAGCTTATGTTGGAGGGAATGAATGTTGCCCGTTTTAATTTTTCCCACGGCAGCCATGCAGAACAGGGGGAACGCCTGAAACGGGTGCAGGAGCTCAGGGAGGAGTTAAATCTTCCCATTGCCACTCTGCTGGATACCAAGGGACCGGAAATCCGCCTGTGTAAGCTGAAAGGCGGCAAGGCAGAGCTTGTGGCGGGACAGAAGTTCGTGCTGACAACGGAAGAAATTATGGGGGATGCAAATAAAGTGTCCATTACATACAGGGATCTTGTAAAGGATGTACAGCCGGGCTCCACGATTCTGATTGACGACGGCCTGATCGCCCTTGATGTGGAAGAGGTAAACGATACGGAGATTTCCTGTCGTGTCGTAAATGGCGGTATGATTTCCGATAAGAAGGGCGTTAATGTGCCGGATGTGGAACTGTCCATGCCTTACATCAGCGAGAAGGATTATGAAGATATTGTGTTTGGAATTGAAAATGACTTTGATTTTATCGCGGCATCTTTTGTGCGGACAGCGGATGATGTTATGCAGATCCGCAAGATTTTTGCGGAGAAAAACTGTCGCAACGTCAATATCATTTCCAAGATAGAGAATATGCAGGGCGTGCAGAATATTGATGAGATTATTCAGGTTTCAGACGGAATTATGGTGGCAAGGGGGGACATGGGTGTGGAAATTCCCCTGGAAGACGTTCCTGCAATCCAGAAAATGATTATCAAGAAAGTAGTCAACGCAGGAAAACAGGTAATTACGGCTACCCAGATGCTGGATTCCATGATCAAGAACCCGAGGCCGACCAGGGCGGAGGCAACAGATGTGGCAAATGCCATTTACGACGGCACGAGCGCGATTATGCTTTCCGGGGAGACGGCTGCGGGCATGTATCCGGTGGAAGCCGTGCAGACGATGGTCAAAATTGCTGTCCGCACCGAGCAGGACATCAATTATACGGCGCGGTTTAAACAGCGTCAGTCTGAGAATCCGGATATCACGAATGCCATTTCCCATGCAACCTGTACGACTGCAATGGATCTGAATGCGGCGGCAATCATCACTGTGACCTGGTCCGGGGAGACGGCGCGCATGATTTCCAAATACCGTCCGAACTGTGGGATTATCGGCGGCAGCATTAACCGCAAGGTGTGCCGTCAGTTAAATCTTTCCTGGGGCGTGACGCCGCTTGAGATTAAGCAGAAGGAAGATACGGATGAACTGTTTGCACATGCTGTGGAAATGGCGGAGCAGGCAGGGCTGGTATCGGTAGGTGACATTACGGTAATCACCGCGGGAGTGCCGTTGAGCGTGCCCGGGAACACGAACCTTTTGAAGGTTCATGTGGTAACCGGAAAAGAATAAATTAAGCCTGGATATAATTATACTAATCTATATATTGGCGGATTGGCTTTGATAGTATTTGTCAGAATGGTAGACAGGAAAAGAGGGAGCAGATGAAGAAATTCAATCTGATTTTAATATTTGCATTATTGCTGGCTTTGTTGTTGTGTGGATGTGCCGGGAAAGGGTCTGAGCCGGAAACGAAGGAGCAGACCGATGCCGGGCAGTCTGAGTCGGATAAAGAGAGAGGGCAGGACAGCACAGGTGAAGATAAAGCTGGGGAAAGCAGTGAGGGTCAGCAGCAGCCAGAATCGAAGGAAGATGTCTCTGCCGGGAATGATGCGGCGGAGAATGGAAAAAATAAAAAAGAAGATGGCGGCACGGCTACCGCGCTTAATCCAGATACGGTTATTTATGCAGAGGAAGAGGTTGTGACAACGTCTTCGGTCAATGTGAGGAAAGCGCCTTCCACGGACAGCGAGGTATTCCAAACGGTAGCCCGCAGGAGTGAATTTACCAGAACGGCAAATGATGGCACGTGGAGCGCAGTGACGATTGACGGTAAGGAGTATTATATTGCCTCAGAATTTCTGATGCTGGCGTCGGAAGTGAAGGACAACGGCTACCTGGTGGTGATTGACGCCGGGCATCAGGCGCATGGCAGCAGCGACCTTGAGCCCATCGGGCCGGGAGCCTCGGAGATGAAACCCAGGGTGGCGAGCGGCACGACCGGCTGCGTTACCGGGCTGAAGGAATATGAGCTTACGCTGATGGTTTCCCTGAAACTTCAGGCGGAATTGGAAGCAAGGGGCTATGAGGTCAAAATGGTGCGTACCAGTCATGATGTGGATATAAGCAACAGCGACCGGGCCGGGGTAGCCAACAATGCATGCGCAGACGCATTTATTCGCATCCATGCCAATGGCTCGGACGATAGTGGGCAGAATGGGGCTTTGACTATCTGTCCGACTTCCGCGAATCCTTATATGGGAAATCTCTATAATGAGTGCCGGAATTTATCGGAATGCGTGCTGGACGGCGTCGTGAACGCTACCGGTGCGAACAGGCAGAGCATTTGGGAGACGGACAGTATGAGCGGCATCAACTGGTGTACGGTTCCCGTGACGATTGTGGAGATGGGATTTATGACGAATCCCACGGAAGACCAGAATATGGCGGATGAAGGTTATCAGCAGAAACTTGCCGTCGGCATGGCGGATGGGCTGGATGCTTATTTCGGGATATAGGAGTTTATATGAAGAGGAAATTAATCATTGAGGATTTTGGTAAAATCAAAAAGGCTGAGATAGAGATCTCTCCCCTGACCTTGTTTGTAGGGGATAATAACAGCGGTAAGAGTTATCTCCTGTCGCTGATTTGGGCGATTTATGCGGCAGAAAGAAATTCTGTGATTTTTCGTGGTGCAACGGAGTTGCTGACGGAAGAGCATCCCCAAGCGTATCATAATGTATATGATTGCATTTCAAATACGAAGGAAGGGATGAAACAAAGAATTAAAATATCGTCCAGTGTATTTGTTGAAATTTTAAACAGGCTGCTGGAGCGAAATAAAGATAAATTTGTTGCGGGAATTTTTAACTCGGAGCAGGTGATGATTGGAAAATTAGCTATAATACCGGAACAGGAATTTGAAGTGACGATAACAGTGAAGAATACAGAAGATGCAATGGAAATTTCTTGCAAGGAAGGACATTTTTCATTACTTTTTCATGGAAAAAGTATAAAAGAAGATATTGGTTTTGTAACAGAAAAAGTTGTTGAAGACGTTTTGCGATGGTTTTTTAAAGGTGCAACTGGTTTGCATGGTCGAAGTACGGTTTATCTCCCAGCGGCACGTACTGGATTTATGCTGGCAAAGAACGTCATCAATAAGGTCGGCAGGCAGGTTGCCTATGATGTAACCGATTTTGAGGACAGGGAGGAGATTCAGCCTTTTACGAAACCGATCATTCATTTCCTGAATATGGTGGAAGAGCTGAATCTGGATCATAAAACAGAATATGAAGATATTATCGAATGGATGGAAACCGCTATGGCGCATGGCAGGATTCAATATGGAAATGAGCTGAATGGCAAGGAAATCCGTTATCTGCCGGAAGGAAGTAAGCAGAGCCTGCCTTTGCGTACAACCTCTGCGGTGGTGACAGAGCTGACGCCCTTGCTGCTGCTCTTAAAGTATCGGCGCAGCCTGAAAGCAATCTGTTATGAGGAACCGGAGATGTGCCTGCATCCCGGACTGCAGCAGGAGATGGGAAAATTGCTGGTACGCCTTGTGAACCATGGACTTTCCATGATTGCGACAACCCACAGCGACATCATTGTCCAGCACATCAACAATATGTGCCGTCTGAAGGAGATGGACGCCTCCAGGGAATTGTTGGAAAAACTGGGATTGACGGAGGAAGACGTGATAAGCCTTGAGAAGGTATCCATCTATCAGTTCACAGATCTGGGAGAATATTCTACGGTAGAGAAATTGATTCCCGTAGATGGACAATTTCAGGTCAGGACATTTTCTAATGCCTTGATGGAGATTTTGGAGCAAACTTCGGAAATTCAGGATTTTGAGGGGGAATAGGATGATTCCGGCGCACATAGAAGAAAAGTTGCGGATGTTTCGCGAAGGGACGTATGAGATTTTAAGGGAAAAAGAACAGACAGATTTGAAAGAGAAAAACAAAGAGGGAAGGGCGCGGCTTAACTGCACGGCACAGGGGGAACTTTTAGTTTTTGTATCGCCAGAGGATCATGTACTGCCTTATCTGGATGGAAATGTAAAGGGGAACACAGCCTGTGCGGATAAGTTTCTGTTCAAGCTGAATAAGGAAAGCAAAACGTGGGATCTGCATATCATAGAATTTAAGAAAACGATAGATACAACCAGCATTGGCAAATCCAGGTGGCAGTTTGCGATGGGAATTTACAACGCCCGCGGGATTGCAGGGTTTTTGGGGATGGAAATTAAAAATATATACCTGTATTCCGGTTTTCGGAATGATAAGCTTGCAGGGGAACAACCCCTGATTGCCCTGAGGGCAAATAATAACAGGGAGGCAGTCAGCAAAATCCGGCAGTGGAAAAATGACAGGTATGAATTAAAGGTAGATGGAGAGAATACCGTATTTCCGCATCGGAAAATACCGTTGGATTCTGAGGGAAACGGAAGTATTTCAATTTAACTTGCGTTTCAAGGTTCGGATATATGCTTTATCTTCTTTCGATACCTTTAAAGATTCTGTAATTTTCTGCAAGGCCTTGTTGTGGGTAAAGTCGTCGAGATGATTTTCCTTTAAATAGGGAAGAGTCTCTTGCGGAAAATCCCGGTAGCAGATGGAGACAGCCCACGCCTGCGCCATCTGCACATAGTAAAGTTTCAGTTCTACGCGGTCTATTACCTCAAGTACCCGGGGAAGAGATTCCTGATTTACATAATAGTTCAACATTTGTACCAGCACGAAACGAACTTCATATTCCCTGGGACTGTGTAAATATTCCATCAGAAAATCCCAGAACTCTTGTGGCTGCGTCTGTGCTAGCTTGATTGTGGAGCAGGCGCTGTCGCAGACAGACCAGTTGTCTATTTTGGGAAGAAATGTGCGCAGGAAAGGTTCTTTTTCCTGCAAATTTCCTTTTGCATAGCCAAGAACCATGCCCTGGAGCATGATTTCTTCGAAACTGTCGTCGCAGGCAGCCTCTAAGTATTCCTGCCATCCTTTCCTGGCAATCTTTTTTGCCATTTTGCGTAAAGCGGGCAGGCGCACGCCCAGTATATGCTCCACGCCGGGGAGCAGGCTGGCGTTGAATTT
Organism: uncultured Lachnospiraceae bacterium; assembly: GCA_910587895.1. Lineage (GTDB taxonomy): Bacteria > Bacillota > Clostridia > Lachnospirales > Lachnospiraceae > Petralouisia. The sequence goes on along the minus strand of CAJUOE010000048.1, from coordinate 9,995 downwards.
CTGATATTCCGTTTCTCTTTGTATTTCCAGTTGTTCTTTTATCCATGTATTCATAAGTGTATTATAGGGATGATTGGTCTGGCTGTCAACTTCTGGACTTGTGTATGGCAAATTTCTCTTATATAGCAAGCTTTTATTGAATTTACGTTACAAAAAGAATATAATAAAAATACGTTTGGGAGCGCATGGGATATTTGGTTTATAAATAATTTAAGTATTGGTTTATACTGTATAAGAATGTCGTGGATACAATAAGGAGATATTGTTATGAGCAGAGAAGAAAATGTTTTAAATATGCAGATAACAATTGCAAATAATATGAAACAGGAATGGAATATTGATTTCTGTAAGGTAAGTGAACTTTTAGATAAATATGATTTATTGTCATATATTGATACTTGTTATGAAACATATAATTCTATGGGAATAAAGGGAATTTTACAGGATTTGAAATCATATATGGATGCAATAGAAGAGGTGTGCAGAGGATGAAAGATTTATTCCATGGGACAACTTATGATATTAGAGAAATTGATTTTGCACAAGGTAAAGGTTATAAAGATTTTGGCAAAGGATTTTATGCTACTGCGATATAAAGACATTCTATGAGGCAGACAGGGAATGGGTGAGATTTGTTCTAAAAAACAGAGATTCTGATATTAGTATGCATGATTTTGATATTGTAATTGGACCAACAGCAGATGAAAATACAGTTACAATTATAAATGCTTATAAAGAAGAAATTCTTAAAACGGATTATGCAGAAACTGTGTTAGATGCATTGATAAGTGAATTGGAGCCAGAAAATTTACCCAAACAGTATTTTTTTGGAACAAGCGCTGCGATAAAAAACTCCGTTTTAAGAAAAATCGAAGGGAGGTTGTAGGATGAAAGCGACAAGCGTTAATATTAGGAAATCAATACAGGCTATTTCTGTTTATTTAGTGCATCGTATCAGCCAGGAAGACCATTGTATAAAAGAAGAGGCATTAAAAAAACTTCTTAAAACAATGACATATGAATTATTGCAGGACACGGAGTCTGGCTTATATGCTGAATCCTCAGAGCATATATGGAATATGTTACAAAATGAAGAAATGGGCAATATGGAATCGTGGATGAAAGAATGAGGAAATGCAAATGTGACAGGCTTATTAAAGGAAAAAGGAGTGAATAAATTATGAAAATAATGGTAAAAAAGGCAATGGTAATAATGGCGGCAGCGATTATGGTCGGTAGTTTACTGGCAAGCCCGGTTACGGCAGAAGCAAAAGGCACGGCTTTTATCAGGAAGAAAGTTTCCGGCGGGGTAACGCCGAAGATAAAATCTGCGAAGAGAACGCCTAAGGGGTTGAGCGTAACGGTAAGCGTACCTGCATCCAGGGTCAGGAAACTTGGCAAAGTAAAGAAAATAACCGTTTCCGTTGGCTGCACGAAGAAGGGTAAGATATATGAGGATTACAGGGCTAAGGTGAAAGTGACGAAGAAGGGCAGGAACGCTTATACATTTTTCCTCAGTAAAAACAAGCAGGTGGAGAGCGATGAACTTATAATACCTCAGACCAGGGTATTGGCTACTAAGAATATGTATGTCAGCGTGAAATTAGGTAATAAAAGCAATTGGTCTAAGTTGGTGAAAGTTTCAGGTGAGCCGGCAGTTTATACAGGTATGGATAATGGCAAAAACAAGGGGCTTTCAACTACTTGTCGCCTTATGTGTTACTGCGGCAGATACTGGGATGGAAATGATATGGAAAGGCTTAGTAATTTATACAGCGCTCATGTCGATGAAATGGAGGAAGAGCTTATACGCAAATGTTGTTCATCGGTAACGGAAACAGAATATGGTTCGCAGCTTCATTTCAAAAGCGAGGAAGCGCGGGCGACTTATTTTAAAGAGTGTACGAAACATCTGGGATACAAGACATGGGGAAAAAGCGAGGTTATTAAATAATGGGTAAACGCTTAAAATAGAATGGAGCCAGGAAGAAATGGATTGAGGGAAAATCTGTGAAATTTCCCGAAATATTGTTTTCTCTACCCAAATATGCTATAATATCGGCGGATATTATACGCGCCGAAGTACGCGATAGAAAGAGGTGACACGATGGTTGAATTAGACCAGTTCAAGACGACCTTGAACACATACAAAGAACCGTTAGTGGAAGTGAGGGATTCACTTTGACCTGGCTAACAAAGAAAAACGGGTCCAGGAATTAGAGCGGGAAATGGAAGCGCCCGATTTTTGGGATGATACGGAAGTTTCTCAGGCTAAAATGAAAGAACTTAAGAGCTTGAAGGATGATATTGAGACGTATGGACATCTGGAGCAGCAATACGAAGATATCGAGACGCTTTTGGAAATGGGGTATGAGGAGAATGATGCATCCCTGATACCGGAAATCGAAGAGGCGCTCTCAGAGTTTGCGCAGACGTTTGACAATATACGGATTAAGACGCTTTTGTCCGGTGAATATGATGGGGAAAATGCAATTCTTTCCCTTCATGCGGGCGCCGGGGGAACAGAGTCCTGCGACTGGAACGGCATGTTGTACCGAATGTACAAACGCTGGGCGGAAAGCAGGGGATTTACGGTGGAGGTTCTTGACTCCCTTGACGGCGAGGAGGCAGGAATTAAGTCCATTACGTTTGAGGTGCGCGGAGAAAATGCTTACGGCTACCTGAAATCCGAGAAGGGCGTACACCGCCTGGTGCGGATTTCCCCCTTTAACGCAGCCGGGAAACGGCAGACTTCGTTTGCATCCTGCGACGTCATGCCGGATATTGAGAAAGACCTTGATATTGAAATCAAAGACGATGAGCTGCGGATTGATACCTACCGCTCAAGCGGAGCCGGAGGACAGCATATCAATAAGACGTCTTCTGCAATCCGCATTACGCATCTTCCTACGGGAATTGTGGTACAGTGCCAGAATGAGCGTTCTCAGCATATGAACAAAGATAAGGCAATGCAGATGTTGAAGGCAAAGCTGTATCTGTTGAAGGAGGAGGAGAACGAGAAGAAAGCGGCGGATATCCGTGGGGAAGTGACAGAAATTGGATGGGGCAACCAGATTCGTTCCTATGTCATGCAGCCGTATACGATGGTAAAGGATCACCGCACCAATGCGGAGACCGGCAACGTTGACAGTGTGATGGATGGAAATCTTGATTTGTTTATCAATGCGTATCTGAAGTGGAAGAGCCTGTCCGTTAATTAGGAGGATACTATGGGAATTATCAAAGCAGCCATGCAGTCAGTCTCCGGCGGACTGGCAGATCAGTGGTTAGAGGTAATTGAGCCGGATGATATGGGGGAACGTACCGTTTTTACCAGCGGAATCAAAATCCGCAAGGGGCAGAACAAAAAGGGCTCAGACAATACGGTCAGCAACGGCTCCGTAATTCATGTGTATGATAACCAGTTCATGATGCTGGTAGACGGAGGCCGGATTGTGGACTATACCGCAGAACCCGGATATTTTAAGGTGGATAATTCTGCGCTGCCCTCGATGTTTAACGGGCAGTTGAAAGACACGATTCGGGAAACATTTAGCAGGATGAAATTCGGCGGGGAAACGCCGGGCGTGCAGAAAGTATTTTTTATCAATTTACAGGAAATCAAAGGGATTAAATTCGGCACCAGAAATCCCATCAATTATTTTGACAATTTTTATAATGCAGAATTATTCCTGCGCACACATGGAAATTATTCGATTAAGATTACAGACCCGATGAAATTTTACTCGGAGGCCATTCCCAGGAATGCCGCAAAGGTGCAGATTGAGGATATCAACGAGCAGTATATGTCGGAATTTTTAGAGGCCTTGCAGGCAGCGATCAATCAGATGTCCGCAGACGGCATCCGTATTTCCTACGTGCCATCCAAAGGGCGGGAATTAGGAAAATATATGGCAGATACCCTCGATGAGGATTGGAACCAGATGCGTGGCATGGAAATCCAGGCCGTGGGAATTGCCAGCGTTAGCTATGATGAGAAGTCCACAGAGCTGATCAATATGCGCAATGAGGGAGCCATGCTGGGCGACCCCACGGTTCGCGAAGGCTATATGCAGGGGCATGTGGCGCGCGGCTTAGAGGCGGCGGGTTCCAATTCAGCAGGCGCTATGGCAGGATTTATGGGCATGGGACTTGGGATGCAGGCGACAGGCGGCGCCATGGGCGCGGCGTCCGCAGCCAATATGCAGCAAATGCAGATGCAGCAGAACGCAGCGATGCAGCAGAATGCGGCGATGCCAAACAATGCAAATGCAGCAGCGCCAAACAATGCAGGTGCGGCCACACAGCAGAATGCGGCAAATGTCTGGACCTGTGAATGCGGCGGTGAGAACAGCGGCAAATTCTGTTCCCAGTGCGGAAAGCCGAAACCACAGGAGCCGGAAACATGGACGTGTGCCTGCGGTCAGGTCAACAGTGGAAAGTTCTGCTCAGAGTGCGGAAAACCAAAACCGGAAGGCAATGGAGCCTGGACGTGTGCCTGCGGTCAGGTCAACAACGGAAAGTTCTGCTCCCAGTGTGGGAAACCGAGGCAGTGAGAAGGAACCGTTCGGCGTTTTGGCGGCGGCGGAGCGAAAGCTGATATAGAAGGAGAGGAAAGATGGCAGTAATCAGTTACAAATGTCCAAATTGCGATGGCGAACTGGTCTTTCATCCGGGAACGCAGAAGTACAGGTGTGAATACTGTGCTTCTGCGTTTTCGCAGGAGGAGCTTGAGAAAATGCAGCCCGCAATGGAGAAAGAGGAAACAACGTCTGCGCCTCCTCAGGAGGAGATGGGTTCGTCACAGGCGTCACAGCAGACAGGACAGACAGGGGAAACGGAGACGCAGAAAGAAGAGGGGGTCATGTATCGCTGCCCGAGCTGCGGAGCAGAGATTGTGACAGACGCGACGACGGCAGCAACATTTTGTTATTACTGCCACAATCCCGTGGTACTCTCCGGAAGGGTTTCCGGGGAATTCCTTCCGAATAAAATCATACCGTTTTCGATTGACAAGGAACAGGCAACCCAGAAATTTCTGGAATATGTACAGCGCAGGAAATTTGTTCCCAAAGCGTTTTTTAATAAGCAGCAGATTGAAAAGATTTCCGGCGTCTATTTTCCATATTGGATGGCAGATATGGACATGAGCGGCTCGCTGCAGGCGGAAGGCAGGAACGTCAGGGTGTGGCGCAACGGAGATACGGAATACACGGAGACAAAGATTTATCAGATAGAACGGCGTGGAACCATTCATCTTGAGGATATCACGAAGAATGCATTGAAAAAGAACAGCCTGAAACTGGCGGAGGGCGTGCTGCCTTACGATGTGAGCAAGGTTCAGGGATTCCATATGGGCTATCTGTCGGGATTTCTGGCAGAGAAGCGCGACCTGGGGCGCGCTGATTTGCAGGCGGATGTGACGGAGGATGCCAAAAAGTTTGGACAAAAACTGCTCCGGGATACGGCGACCGGTTATTCTAGCGTGGACGTCCGCAGCTGTCATGTACATACTGAAAAGGAACACTGGGACTATATCATGCTTCCGGTCTGGACGGTTACTTATCAGGGGCGCGATGGAAAAACCTACTACTATTCCATGAACGGACAGAACGGAAAAGTATACGGTGAATTGCCGGTGGATAACCGCAAAGTCTGGCTCCTTGGCCTGATCGTATTTTTGATTGTGTTTGTGGCAGGATTAATGGGAGGTTGGATCATATGAGAATAGCAAAAAAATGCCTGTTGGCTGCGATGGCGCTCTGCCTGCTGGTTTTTTGCAATGTTACGGCAAGTGCGGCGGATGATGCGCAGACAGCAAAAGCGGACGAGGCGCAGCAGTCAGAACGGGAAAATATGCAGTTGACAGATTTGGCAGGTCTTTTATTGGAGCAGGAGGCAGGGGAAATAAACAGCCTGCTTGATGATTTGGAAACCAGCACGGGCTGGGATATGATGGCGCTTACCACGGGCGACGCGGGCGGGCAGGATGCCACAACATATGCGGAAGCCTGGTTTGACAAATATACCACAAAAGATGACGGCGTGATCTGCGCCGTTGATATGGATAACCGGGAGATTGTCGTCCGCGCATTTGGGGAAGCCATGTATTACATTACGGACAGGCGCACGGACAGGATTCTTGACGCAGGGTATGAAAAAATCTCTGAGGAGGCGTATTTTGCAACCTTGGAAGCGATGCTGAAGGAAGTGGAGAATGCTTATCTGCAAGAGGATCCCAGCAAAAATCATCTCTACAATGAAGATACCGGGGAGATTACCAGACATCCGGTCGAAAGGAAACTGGCGCCGACGGAAATTCTTATGGCTGCGCTTTTGGCAGTTCTTTCGGGCTCGGCATCCATTGTGGCTGTTTTGGGCAAATACCGCCTGAAGTTTGGCGGATATAAATATCCGATTGAAAAAAATGGAAAAGTCAACCTTACGGTCAAAGAAGACCGGTTTGTCAATTCATTCGTGACACGGAGGCATATTCCTAAGCCGCAGGACAGCGAGGGCGGCGGGGGCAGCCGCAGCACCGTGCATTCCGGCTCCGGCGGACGCATGTCGAGTGGGGGCAGCAGGAAGTTTTAAAAGTGCTTGCATTTAAAGTACAAATGTGCTAACATCTTTGCAGTGAACACAGATGTATTTCACAGGCAAACAAACTGGAGGCAGCATGGATGACAAAACGAAATACTTTGTTTTAAAGAAGAAAGCCGTTCCAGAGGTTTTACTGAAAGTCGTGGAGGCGAAGAAACTTTTGGAATCCGGGCGCGCCGAGTCTGTGCAGGAGGCAACGGATTCGGTGGGAATCAGCCGAAGTTCCTTTTATAAGTATAAGGACGACATTTTTCCATTTCACGATAATGCCAAGGGAAAGAGCATCACAATGGTAATCCAGATGGATGATGAGCCGGGGCTTTTGTCCCTGCTGTTACGGACAGTGGCGGATTTTCACGCCAACATCCTCACCATCCATCAGAGCATTCCCATCAATGGGATTGCATCCCTCACGCTGAGTGTGGAGGTACTGCCGGATACGAAAAACGTGTCCCATATGGTAGAGAACATCGAGCAGCAGGAGGGCATTCATTATTTAAAAATATTAGCCAGGGAGTGACATCATGATTAAAATAGCGATTTTAGGTTATGGAACCATTGGTTCCGGTGTGGTAGAAGTGTTGCATACCAACAGTGAAAGCATTGCCAAACGCGCGGGCGATGAAATTGAAGTAAAATACATATTGGATTTGCGCGATTTCCCGGGAGACCCCATGGAGGACAAGGTCATTCACGATTATGACGTGATTGCAAACGACCCTGAGATTCAGGTGGTTGTGGAGGCTATGGGAGGCGTAGAGCCGGCATATACGTTTGTAAAGCGCGCACTGCTTGCGGGCAAGAACGTAACCACCTCCAACAAGGCGTTGGTGGCGAAGCACGGTGCGGAGCTGATCGCGATTGCCAAAGAGCAGAGCATCAATTTCCTGTTTGAGGCAAGCGTGGGCGGCGGCATCCCGATTATCCGTCCGCTGAATTCTTCGCTCACCGCAGATGAGATTGAAGAGATTACCGGAATTTTAAACGGAACTACCAATTATATTTTGAGCAAGATGACATTTGAAGGACTGGAATTTGAGGATGTGTTAAAGGATGCGCAGTCCAGGGGATATGCAGAGGCAGACCCCACAGCCGATGTGGAAGGTTACGATGCCTGTAGGAAAATCGCAATCCTCACGTCCCTCGTATGTGGACAACAGGTAGATTTTGAAGATATCTATACGGAGGGAATTTCTAAAATTACCGCGGACGATATCAAATATGCAAAGGCAATGGGGCTTGTCATCAAGCTGCTTGCCACCAGCAGAAAGACGAAGGAAGGGTACTGTGCAATGGTTGCGCCGTTCATGTTGTCACAGCAGCATCCCCTGTACAGTGTCAACGATGTGTTCAACGCCATCTTTGTACACGGAAATGTCCTGGGAGATGCGATGTTCTATGGCAGCGGCGCAGGGAAACTCCCGACGGCAAGCGCAGTGGTTGCAGATATTGTAGATATTGCAAAGCACCTGCATAAGAATATCCTCATGTCCTGGAGCTCGAGAAAAATGTCCCTGGTAGACAAGGGAAAGAATGAGAGCCGTTTCTTTGTGCGCACGACTGCAGATAAGGAGCAGGTGAAATCGGTATTTGGCGAGGCAGAGTTTGTAGAGGTAGCGGAGATTACCGGCGAGGTTGGATTCCTGACCGGGGTCATGAGTGAGGAAACGTACGAGAAGAAAGCAAGCGGACTGCATGTGATTCAGCGGATCCGCGTCGTATAGAATTAAAGGTGGAAAAAGAATGAAATATGTGATTGTGCTGGGTGACGGAATGGCAGACCGCCCCATAGAAGAGCTGGGAGGCCTGACTCCTCTGGAATATGCCAAAACCCCTGAGATGGATGCGCTCGCAAAAGCAGGGGAAATCGGGATGGTACACACGATTCCCGACGGGATGTCGCCGGGCAGCGATACGGCGAACCTGTCCGTGCTGGGTTACGACCCGAAGGTTTATTATTCCGGGCGTTCGCCCTTAGAGGCATTGAGCATCGGCGTAGATATGAAACCAACGGATGTTTCGCTGCGCTGTAACATTGTTACGCTCTCCGAAGATGAGGAGAATTACGAGGACAGGAAAATTTTAGACCACAGCTCCGGGGAAATTTCTACGGAGGAGGCAGCCGTCTTAATTGAGGCTGTGAAAAAGGGTCTGGAAACGGAATTATACAAGTTCTACGTAGGTACGAGTTACCGCCATCTGTTAATCTGGGACGGAGGGCAGGTTGTGGATTTGACGCCACCTCACGATGTTCTCGGACAGACGATCGGGCAGTACCTGCCGAAGGATGCCAAACTGCGGGAAATGATGAAAAAGAGCTACGAAATCCTTGTAAACCATCCCATCAATGCAGCGCGTAAGAAGAAGGGGCTGAATCCTGCAAATTCCTGTTGGTTCTGGGGCGCAGGCACGCGTCCGGCGCTGTCTTCCTTTGAGGAGAAGACGGGATTGAAAGGCGCCATGGTATCTGCGGTTGATTTGCTGAAAGGAATTGCCGTGGGAGCCTCCATGAAAAATCTCACGGTGGAAGGCGCCAACGGAGGGCTGAACACCAACTATGAGGGCAAGGCGCAGGCAGCGGTTGACGCGCTGACAAAAGAGGGCTGTGATTTCGTCTATGTACACCTGGAGGCGCCGGATGAGATGGGGCACCAGGGCAGCGTTAAGAAAAAAGTCCAGGCGATTGAGAACCTGGATGCGCGCGTGATTGCGCCGATCAAGGCAGGGCTTGCCAAGGCGGGAGAGGATTTCCGGATGCTTGTCATGCCGGATCATCCAACGCCGATCTGCCTGCGGACGCATACGGGCGACAGCGTTCCCTATTTGCTCTATGACAGTACGGATATTCAGAACCATGACTGGAAATATAATGAAAGAGAAGCAGAGAAATCCGGACACAGCATCGCGAAAGGCTGTGAGATGATTGATTATCTTATAAAATGATTCTTCTAAGATTCGGGCGTCAAAAGGTTAAAAAAATACCTTTTGATACCCGAATTTTTCTAATATGTCCAGGTGGCATACCACCAGCAGGAAATTCCGGACAATAAAATTTACAATCACAATGCCAAGCGCAGCCCAGATGTAGGCGTCGCGAAATTTCATGCCGATTTGGATGCGGCGTCTGGAAATGCGTTCAATCGACTGGCTGATTAAGAACCAGCCGCCGACAAATGCGGTATAGGGTACCAGCGGGTGGCAGATAAACGAGGTAAGGATCTGTCCGTGCAGCAGGGCAAATATCGCCCTTGTGCCGCCGCAGCCGGGACAGTAAAGCCCTGTGACGCTATATAAAATGCAGGGCGTTGCCAATTTGTCGTATGGAAGGGGTCAAAGAGTCGGTTGTCAATGCACTTGGTCCGGAAGGATGCGATATAATTTCGGAAGTGATT
>CAJUOE010000047.1 GCA_910587895.1 uncultured Lachnospiraceae bacterium | reverse complement strand
GCCTCTGCGGCTGCCGCGGCTTACAAGGTAAAGCCCGGTTTTCTCCGCCTCCCCCGGAGCTGGCGAGCTGTGTGCAGGCAACCCCGGATGGGGCGTAGACCCTTGCCCCCTGCGCCCCGCCGGTGACTTGTACAAGAGTTTTTCCGCCTGCTTCCGGGAAAGGTAATATTTTTCCGGCACATTTTGGTCCAAGATATCCGACAATGTACACCCGCCTGCGTGACTGCGGGACTCCAAAATGCTTGCTGTTAAGCACCGTCCATTCCCCCACATACCCCAGTTCTGATAGCGTGCTGAGGATGGCCGTAAATGTCCGCCCTCCGTCATGGCTGAGCAGGCCGGGAACGTTTTCAAGCATAAAAAACGCAGGCTGTTTGGCTTTAAGGACGCGCGCGATGTCAAAAAAGAGCGCGCCTCTCGCATCTTCAAAGCCACGGCGCTTTCCGGCAATGGAAAAGCTTTGGCAGGGGAACCCGGCGCAGAGCAGGTCGAAGTCTGGCATTGTTTCGGCGTCAATTTTTCTTGCGTCTTCATAATAAACCTCGCTTTCTTTTATATTGTGGATTGCCCGGTAAGCCTTTTCCGCGTGCCTGTCAATCTCGCAGTGGCCGACACAGGTAAATCCGCCGGCGCGCTCCAGCCCGGCGCGGAACCCTCCAATACCGGCAAACATATCGAAGAACCGGATTGTGTTTTGTTCATTCATGGCAAGCCTCCTTCTGGCCGCTTAGCCTATAAGCGGCCAATTAAAATTCTTTCATTCAATGTATTGTTATGGCGCACCCGAGACCTAGGTTTTCAGCACAGTGTCTCCCGGTCGCCTCCTTCCCGGATGAGATGCTCCAGCTCATCGCAAGTGATCACTGCGAATAGCTTCGCCTGCTTATCGAACGCCTCTTTCATTTGCCGGATGAGTGTTGCTTTACGGGCGGCGTCCGGCACAATCCAGACGGTTAGAGGGAACATTTCTGATGCTTCCTGCTCTAAGCCGGAACGGTAGTAAGCATGGTATTTCCGGCACTTCTCAATGATTTTGGCTGGGGATTCGGTGTCGAGGTCGACTTCCATAAAATAACGGTCTTCATATTCCTCGCTCATGGCTGCCGCATATAAATCTGGTTTGAGGGAGCATGTCACCCCGGCGCTGCTGTATGGCCGCCAGCATTCCGGCTCTAACTGCAAAGCGGTAATCTCTGATTCATGTTCCCGGCAGATTTCCATGAGCCTGATGGCGGTTTCCGCAACCGCAAGTGTGTGGGACAAGAAATAAGGGGACGGCTCAAAATGCCTCCTCACCGGAACTGCCTTAGCATCGCGCAGCCGGAGCAGCCTTTCCCCGGCATGAGTAATGTGCCAAATGAGGGAGCTAGACCCTGCCCTTACCCCGCCAATCCTCCGGGAAAGGCTGTCAGCCAGCCCAAGCCCATTTAACTTTTTGAGGCTGCGACTGGCAGCCCGAAGCCCGGCAGAGGAATTGGCGGCATCGGTAAATAACAGTCGCCTGATCTGCCCGGTCATGAGGTAGCGGTACCGCTGCACTGCGGCGAGCAGCTGCCGGTCGCGCTCCCCTAAACGGCTGTCAATCTCCATAAGCTGTCTTTTGGAGACACGTTGGAGCGTTTGGCTGGCAGTATCAGGAGCGCCGCCCGCAGAAGTGGAATCCGTAGCCGGTACGGAGTAGGAATTACATACCTTATAACGGGAGAAATCCGGTATTCCGGGCGTTTCCGCCTGTGTTTTGCTGTCCCCGTTCGTCAGTCGATTCGTCATGGTCTTTTCTTCCTTCCGATGTTAATGTCGCTGGGATTTTCCTCAGCGACGGTGTTATTTGTAGCAAACATGCTGAGATATTCCTCTTCAACCTGTCCTGCAGGCATGCCGTAGGTTGCCTGGCTTTTAGCTTTTAGATCAGCGGCATCCCTCACAGCTGGCGGTGGCGGCAGGGTTTTGCCCTGTATCCATCCAGTGTTCTTACCATTGCACTGGAATGACGTATAAATCTGGTAGCGGGGCAGAGCCATAAAATCCTCCGCCGTAAGCTCTGGGGCCATTGCCGCCATGTCCTTTGCATCCCGGCTGTTTAGCCCGAACACTATCTTATTCCTGGCATTTGCATCTATCCCGGAGCGGATGCCAGTGGGCAGTTGGTCGCGGTATTGGTGCGCCAGTGTCAGCCCCACACCCAAACCCCTCGCCTGTGCCAATGCATCCGATAAATCAGTTGGCAGGCTGAGGTAATCCTGTAACTCATCTATATAGATTTCTACAATATGGCGTTTCTCGGCTGGAATACCCGCCCGCGACAAAGCCAATGTCCAAGTTAAGCCGACAATTAGGCTTCCTAACAATTTCGCCGAGTCTGAACCGATTAAACCGCGGTTTAAAGGAATTAGGATAATCTTGCGCCTATAAAATAAATCTGTCAGTGAGAACTTTGGTTTTGCCTGCCCAAGTATGTTCCTAAGGCCCGGCCGTAAAGTCAGCTGCCGTAGCTTGTTGAGGACAGGGCTTATTTGCTGCCTTTTCTCGGTATCCCTCAGAGCCTCAAACTGTTCCCAAAAGGGTCGTAAAGCTACACGGTCTTTAACCTTGCTGGTAATTCTGCATCGGAAGCCTTCATCGGTCAGTAGTGGCAATAGCCACAATAGTGTAGAATTTTCTGTATCCGTTAACGTGAGCAGAGCTGCTGTCAGTACATCTTGCGTATAAATTCCCCAGCAATCACTAAAGATTTCTTTAAGAACTGATAAAACCGCATCTGCAATTAACGAGGGATTGCCATAATCCTTAAATGCCAGCGGGTTGAACCCACAGGGGCAGGGATCGGACGGGTCAATAATAACCACATCCTTCACACGTTCCTCCGGCACCCGAATTAGCACGTCGTTGACAAGGTCAGCTTTGGGGTCAAGAACTAATACGCTCCTCCCGGCAGCGATGTCCGCCAGAATCAGGTGTAACATGGCAGTCGACTTCCCGCTGCCCGTCGGGCCAATCAGGTGTAAATGTTCCAGACTGTCGCGCGGGGAAATGCTCAAACGTTTCGAGTTTATTGCATCCATACTGACAGCGAAGCCGCGGTCATTTTGCTGATTAGTCGGATTGCGATACCAATAAGGCGGCATAGTTCGTTTGGGATGAAGCCCCGGCGTTCCAGGCAATTCTTCCTCTCCGGCGGGGAGCAGTAGAAAATTAGCTAACTCCTTTACCGACAGCTGCAATGGAAAATGCCACGGCACATGGGCGGCGTTAAGCTCGGTTGGTTTTACGGCTTCTTCCCGGATGCGCACCCCCGCCGCTTCCAATACTTTGAATGCGCTAATAACGCTACGTAACCGATAATTTGTATTTTCTCCAGCTGCACCGATGCGTACAGTGGCTTGGAACGTATGCTGTTCGGATTTCTCTTTGACGGTTTTGCGGCTTTCTGCCGAAGCTTTCTGCACATCGCCAAGTAAAACCTGCAGCCAGGTGGCGTTTGGGTCGGCAAGATTGGCCGGGACTGGAGAGGGGGCATAAGCCCTCCCCAGTACAATCTGCACTACTATTTCCATGCTGCCTTTATCCTCCGTCAATGATGCCAGACCTGCCCGAATGACAGCTTCGGTGATGCCAATTTTGAGGGAAAGCACCGGATGGCTAACCTTTAGCTGCCGGGCATTCGTAACAGCAGCGCGCCTTCCTGCGCCGGCTTCATGGAACCGGATGTCGCCATGCGCTTTAAGCGCTTCCTCGATGTTTCTCATATATCTGGCAGCGGCTCCAATGAGGTAGCTTATTTTTCCATTCCGGCTTCGCGCTTCCCAAATGACTGCGCCTCGCGGCGACAGCGCCGCCAAATGTGAGAGGGCTTCCCACACAGTTTCTGTTTTATAAGGTCTCGCCCAGACCAGCTCGCGCCAGACAAGGTCTTCAATTTGATGCTTCAAGAATGCCCACTCCTTCCTGTATTTCTTTTGCTTCCTACCATTGTCCCAAATCTTTGTCATGCCTGTGCCTCCAAATACGGAAGCCGATGGTGATGGTGGCGGCGATGATGGCAATGGTAAGTAGTATCGGCCAAACTTCGAGCAGCCAGTATGCGGCAGACTTTATGAGATAAGCGCTTAATGCCAGCATAAAGGCAGTTTCTAAGATTTTGTTGATTAACCGTTTTGGCGGTTCCAAGCATCACACCTCCCCTTTTGGCACTTTGTCACTGTACTCCGGCACAGGATAGCCCGGAATCACAATGTCGCTGTCGATCTCATTGCCCCATACATCCCAGCCGGGGGTGCGTCCCCTAGCGAATAATTCCAGGTAATCCGGCGGAGAAACCCGCTCAATAATTTTATGGATTTCTTCAGGCTTGTGCGAGTGATCTTGCACGGGGAAAACTCCAAAGTTAATCTGGTTTCTGCAGCGCACAGGCGCGTTACCGCGTGAACCAAGTAAAATATGCTCGGTGCAGTTTCTCAGGTAATGACCAAGCCCCATCCGTAGTTTGATCCATGTAAACACGGAACGCGGAGTAAACCCCCATCCTTCTAAAACGTCAAAGCCATGACGGAGCGTGGCATTGGTCACCCAAAGCCAGCAGTGGCTGTTGTCGGCCGCCAGATCCTGTATTGGCATGGCTTTAATACGGTCTAACGTCATCAAATCATAGTGCCGGATTGCCCCGTAATTCCCCCGTTGCTGAATATCCCAAGGCGGATCGATAAGCAGGGTGCCATAGCGTTTCTTCGTGTTGGTTCTGTTTTCTGCGTTATTGATGGTTTTATCCATGTAATCTTCCTTTCTTTGGTTGGCGTGGTTTTGACGGTATTTAAGCGCAAAACCACGCCAGATAAAAATCGTTATGCTTAAAACTTTTAAAGCGGCCGGACACCCATGAACAGGGGTAAAAAGTCAATTAAGGCGTAATAAATAACGCTGTTGTGGTTTTGTCAAGAATGTGTTGACAATAGCCTATTCCGCCTCTTCATCGTTTTTCGAATAAAAGCTGGCTTCACATATCATAGCCTCATAAGTCTCCAGACTGTCATGCTGCAGCTGGAGCTGGTCACGCATCATCCGGTTATAACGGTCGTTTTCCCTTCGCAGCTGCCGGTAATCGCCGTAGCAAAGAACCAGACAAAGTACTAACAACGTCAGAACAATGCTCAAAGCAAGCAGGATAGCAATCTGTGCCATAATCACCACCTCCTCACCGTGTCCATGGCTCTTTCTCCGTAAGCCTGCAGCAATTCCTGGCAGATTCCGGCTGCCTGTGGTGCCATGCAGGAAATGCGCTGAGCGGCAAAAGCCAAAGCCCCAGCCTCTTCCATAGCGGACTTGGCAACCATTGCCCGGCAATGGTTGTTGCCGGCCGCCCATGCAGCGTCCTCCATCAAAGCCCTTGCGGAACGTTTGGGGAGCAATGAGCCAAGCCTGCATCTGGCTGGCGTGGGGTCTACAATTTCACCTGTGTAGATGTCATGTGTTTCTGGGTTCTGGTGAATCATAAGAATTCCTCCTTTTTGGTTTTTTGTTAAGGGAATAATCAGACATTGCAATCATCCCCTTACACTTAGTAGTCAGTGAGAAGACATGGGATTTAACCTGAAAGAAGAAAATTTTTTAGAAATTTTTATAACGGAGAAATACGGAACGGTATTTGGATAGAGAAAAAGAGATGCCATGAAAGCATCTCTCTGTAAAAGTGTTCTCTGATAAATAAAGTTTACGAATGTCGTTTTTTATGACCCATGTATTGTAATATTGCGATAGCTATTAAGCAGATTATAATCGGAATGAAGAGCGTAATTGATATTATCTTAAACCACAAGGGTTCTTTATATAGAATTACACGAGCATAATCCGTAATGGTCGTACCCACTACACCAACCTGTACCCAATTGACAAGCGTGTTCGAACCTTCTGCCAAATCCTCATCAACTACTTCGGCGGTAAATGTAAGGTAAGCATTTGCGCCTGGGCCGTAGTTACCGATTCTAAGACCAGTAGTGACGAGATAGTCATCGACAATTCTATCACCCTTTGGATGGCTAGCATTCTTGAGAGTAGTCGAACCTGGAATGTAGCGCAAATTGGATGGCATAGTATCTTTAATGGCTACACCAGCTTGGCGTAAATCGCTAGTGTTCTTATACTGGATGAGAAACTCAACTTTGTCACCAACTTTGGCTTCAATAGTCTTTGACCATTCTTTGGTACCGGCAAGACGGACTTGATTCTCTATAGTAAATTCGTAATCAAATATAGCCCGAACTTTTACCGTTACATAGTTAGCGTATTGATAACAGCCTGGAATTCTCCCATCAAGCGCATCATAACCTATTAGAACACCGCCGCTTTTGGTTTTCACCACATCATCGCTCAGAATCAAGCCACCTAAACCGATGCCATTATTCTCAAGCAACCCGGAATTGTTGATAAACTCAAGGTGGAACGGTATCTCGCTGTTGAAATTTACATAGTCCCAGTATTCTGATGGAGTCGCATTTGAGGAGTCAATAAACCCATTGACCTGGATGCGTTTGTTTTCTACGTCATAATCAGCCGGTATGCTGAAAGACACGCGAGTATTTTCTGCTACGGCGTCTTCGCCATTTGGATTATTATTGTGTACATATAGACGAATAATGTAGTATTTTCCGTCTTCAACTGTAATATCGTTTCCATTCCAGACAGTATCTTTAGTAGCACCCTCCCAGCTTCCATCCTTAAGTAAGATACATTCCCTCGCGCCAACGAAATTTTTTTCACTACCAATCGTGCTGTCAGAAATCGTATTGAAGATAATCTGGCCTGGATAATTTGGGCTGTTTTTATAATTCTCGCCGTCAGAAATTGACGTAGCACCAATAGCTCCATTGTTTATTTCTTCAATCGTATAACTCGGGCGTCCTTTTCCATCTTCGCTGTTGTCACCCCAAGCAAAAACTGTTATAGGGGCCAATAGAACGGACAGGGCAACGGTCAATATGCCAAACCTCATTGAAGAGGTTATATTGGAAATTTTCATACAGTCTCCTCCTTAATAACCGTGTTAGTTGACTCTCTGGCTGGAATCGCCAGGCGTCTTGTCATCAAGTTCACCCTCGCCCGTAGATTCGTTCTGCCCGTCTTTTATTACATGTACAGTCATCTCATCTTTAATATTCTTGTCATATGACATATATGCTTTTATGCGGACATTGCATTCTTTGCTGTCTTCCGACTCTTCAATAGCTTGAATATGTAATTCTGGCTCAGACAATATTTCTATAATATCAGGATTTTTACTTTCACATCTTAGCCCTTCCAGCGTGCCATCGCTCGGTTTTGGCTCTACTGTTAAATAATAACTTTTTCCGAAAGGGAGCCACTCATCTGGATTCCGAAACTTAATACTGTATGGTTTCTGATTTACTTTTGAATCTTCCATAGCCAACGAAATTGCTTTTTGTGCAGTGATAATACCTCCAATCCCGATAATTGCCAAAGCGAATACTGATACTATCAACACGGCAGCTGCAACTTTTAGCCAGACTGCTGTTTTGGGTAGTTCCAGCGGAATATCGGGCGGATCATCAGATATAGGTATTGGCGGCTCTGGAGGTTTTGGGTCAATAGGGTCATTCCCATTATCATCATCTGTAGGTTCTTGCCGAATATTCTTGAGTTCTTGTAATTTTACATCTACAATATTGCCCTTTTTATCATAAATCAGGTATTTTTTTGCTTCGTTCAAATACTCATCGATTATGCTCTTTTTGCTATAAAGATGTTTGGCAACTTCATCAATATCGTCCCCATCATCACTGCCCAAAGCGCTAACAACAGCTTTAATAGCGTTTTCGCCAGCCGCCTCTAATTCTTCATAAGACTTGTAGTATCTCACGCGACACTCATTATTATGGTTATGCCTGTCCGCGACATAACTGCTCATTTTAAGAAACATTTTGCGACGTTCCGTAACAAGGGTTTTACCGCTTCGATTTTCTGAACGATTACGATGATTATCAAACCCTTTTAACAGACCAAGCGCCATCAATACCATATCAGCATCGAGGCTTTCGCCAAATTGCTCCCTAGTCGCATGAATCAATAGAGCCTCTATTTCGACCTCCTTTGTGGAGTCTGGCAATCCCATTTTTTTCTTAACCGCGGTAATAGACCTAGGATAATCACTTGAACTACGAATACTGCGTATGGTTTTCTTAAACTCCTTTAGTGCTGAAGATTCCAGTTCAGACATCTATACTCACCCTCCAACAAAGTCAAATCATGGCAATAGTATAACATAAAATACATATCAGCACAAATAGAAAAGCCACGGGCAATCCGCGGCTTTTAGGGCGCTTACCAATCTTTCTACATGTATTCAGTCACAATAGCCGGATATCGATCATATTCTTCTGCCAGAAATCTCCGAATTTCAAATACACGCTTTATGCATCCGTCATATTCGGTTACCGTAACCGGACCAGTCTGAGACAAGGATACATCTACAACGTCACTGTGCCAGCGGTCTCCATAAGGTAAAACCTCGAACCGCAAGCCTACTTGCCGCAGTGTATCCGCCTCAATCTCAGCATAACCGATATACTGTGGCAGGCTGTCGATGAACTTGCTTTCCTCCTCATTGCTCATCTTGCTCGTATCCGTCTCGTTGAACAGCCGATAGTGCTCTTCGTAATAGTATTCACTGGCAAACTGCAGCTTAACCGTATTATAGTCTATGACGACATGAACAATTTTCCAACGCGTCCCCTCGCCCAGCAGGGCTTGGCGAAAATGCTCTATGAAATCCAAGTTATCATCCATGCCAATTGGAGCAAGGTGAAAAGCATTAACCACTTCAGATAAGGTAGCATCCTCTATGACACTCATCCGAATACCGGGATATCCGGGATGGCCATCATCGCTCTCTGGATTTGTGACATCCGAGTGGTTATAAAGGCTGTAACCGCCTATCAGTGTTACTGGGTATTGAATTACTCGCATCTCTATACCTCCCTTAATAAAATTGTCAGGTTATTACGTCATCGCCCACCTTGAGAAAAGTAAGCGAAATCTGTAATAACCTAGAGATATAGAATTATTGGTAAACTGACAATGTACCATATAGTTAGTTTTAACTAACTATATGGTATTATACTAGCACAGAAGTTCTGTTTTGTCAATACTAATTATGTTCTTTGCCTCAAAAAGCAATGTTTTTGAAAAATAATGCTCGACCGACCTCTACCGAGCCCTGTCGAGCCGCCGGTTTCCTTCTGGCATATTACAATAAAACTGCAACTAATACGCAACATTTATCAAAGGAGGACTCATCATGAAACAGTCAACAGCCAAAGAACTTCGCAACGCTATGGGCAAGCTGGTAGGCAAGCTCTATCAGCACAAAGACAAAACAGAAATCGAAATTGTATCCAAGGGATGCCGCTATGTCATCACTGTGCCTCCGGGCACACCAATCAAGTGTCATTCCCGTATGCTGCTTACTAAGTAGGTAGCGACAGCAGCTAAAACTTAACCACACCGTGAGACCGCAGCTATAAAGCTCTAGAGACGGCAGTACGGGTTCACCAACTAATTATTGGTGTTCCGCGCTGCCGTTTTTGTTTTGCATTTTTCCATAAAACGGCTCCAGCGGAACATCGCCACCAGAAAGGAGCAGTAATATGGGATTCAATTATGGTTATAGCAGAAAGAAAATGGAAGGAGAATTTGCAAAAGTATCAGCTATCTGTCAGAAAAATGGGATGCCGGAAGATACTATCGAAGCAATCTACCGCATGATGCTCGACGACCTGAACAATGACCGCCGGTTTTATGTACACACTCAGACTTACAATGGTTTGCAGTTTGCGGATGGAAACGAAACCAATGAGGGAAATTCACCATTATTTAACAAGTTTGTGGAACAGTGCAGTGTGTTCCAAGCAGAAATCTGTGAATGGAGCAGAATGGCTTGGATTGATGACATTGACACGCCAGAGATTGCCGTTTGGCTCAAATCTTTGGACGAGGATGATATCCTTATTCTCACTTTGATTGTGGTTGATCAAATGAAGCAAACAGAAGTAGCAAAAGTATTAAGAAAGCACGATTCCTCTATTTCTCGGAAAATGAAACGGCTTCGTAAAAGCTTAGAAAAAATTTTACCAGAGTGGTTAAAAAAGAAGTACATCGAATAACCGCTAATTATAGGGTGGTTATTTACCCACCACTAAAGCCCCAGCAGCATCAACTAAATTATCAAAAATCAGGTAGTACCAAACGGACTATGAACAACTGGATTCCTGTTCATTGACGGGAGCGATTATATTTTGCCCATGGGAGATCCGTTCAAGGCTGAACTTAACGAACTTTTAGCTCAGCCTTGACTGGATTCCCGACATAAGATTCTAGTCGCCTAAGCCAAAGAAAGGGAATGTGCAGCCTTATATTGTTTCACTTTCAGTATTTCGCAACGCAATCCATCATACCGGATTCTGTTATCTTTTCTCCAACATGGATGCCCGGTTACTGCTTGTATTGTCTTTGTATGGCAGTTTCATTTCCTTATGGGAAGCTTGAAATTTTTCAATCCATTTCCTGCAGGCCGCATAGGAAACGTCCTTATCCCCGATTTTTTTCAAATACCATTTTGTATAATCCTTGCCCGTTTTTGAGGATTCTATATGACCTTCTGTTTCTAGCAGCGTTATAAGAGAACCGTCTTTTACTCTGTAATATTTTTCCTCAACGTATCCCGTATGTCCATAGCAGTCGCTGAATGTCCCATCTGTATATACCTGAAATTGAACAAAAGGAATATCTACAAGCAGTTTTGCAGCTCCGTCCTTAAATGCATACACGGCGTTATAATAGTCCGCCGAACAATTGCCTACAACATTGACAAAAAGTTCATCTATCCCATTGTTGTCAAGATCAATAAGGGCATATTCCACTTTCCGATCCGCCGCCCTTCTATACAGTTCGTCTTCCAGTATTACTCCATAGGCTTTTCTTGCCCTCTTATTCTCTGCCGACAATTTCGTGGCCGTCACCGATTGTGCTTTTGTGGAAGAAGACATTTTTGCAACAACCGCCTTTGCTTTAGACCATTTCGAGTAGAGCCTTATGGATTTTCCATTTACGCTGCATTTTTTGTAAGTGCGTATCCTGACATAATATTTCTTCCCTGCCTTCAACCCGGAAGCGGTCTTTGAGGTCGTCTTGCTTTTTTCTGCAACCATTATCTTTGTTGATTTTTTAGCAAATTTGCTGCTTGTTGAATAAGCGATTTCATAGCCTGTAGCCTGATTCTCCTGCTTTTTCCACTTTACGGTCAGTTTTTTCTTCTTTGCTGTCACTTTGGAAATAGACGTCCCCTTTGGGACAATGTCGAATGTCCTTGATGCTGTTCCGCTGTAATGCCCCTTTAATGTGACGGTTACAATATATCTTCCTGCATTTTTTATCCTACTTGGATAGGATAGCGTGTAATCCGTATTTTTCTTCAATAATTTTCCCTTGCTGTCTTTGACAATGACGGATGGCTTCTGGACTTTACCGTTATAGGTATAAGATGCTTTAGACAGCGTGATGGATTTGGCCGCATAAATGACAGTTTTATTTTTTACGTTGCCACATTTGTCGCACATTTCCATAACGCTGCCGTTATTTTTCATGGTTGCGGGTGTAATGGATGTTCTGTAGCTATGGGCGCAGGCGTTGTTGTAATGGACAGCGGCTTCAAAAAGTGAGGAATTCCCACGCGGGCCTTTATACATAGACTCCCAATCACTTTCGCTCCCGCCGTAATATATATCCCTCAGATTGGAACAGCCGGAAAATGCAAAAAATTCAATGCTTGTCACGCTATCCGGGATGCCTATGCTTTTCAGGCTGCTGCAGCCCGTAAACGCATCGCATCCGATGCTCGTCACACCATCCGGAAGGCTTATGTGCATCAGGCTATTGCAGTAGAAGAATGTACCATCTTCAATGCGCGGTACCTTCGCTGAGATGTTTACGTCTTTCAAGCTGCTGCAATATTCAAACGCTTTCTGCCCAATGCTTGTCACGCTATCCGGGATGCTTATGTTTTTCAGATTCCTGCACCCCGAAAACGCACCATATCCGATGCTTGTTACACTGCCTGAAAGTCTTATGCTTGTCAAGCTACTACACCCCAAAAACGTACTGTCAGCTATTTTTGTTATACTATCTGGAAGATTTATGCTTTCCAAAGCGCTGCAATACTGAAATGCGCCTGATATATCCGTCACGCTATCCGGAATATTTATGTTTTCCAGTGAAGAACAAAACATAAATACACAGCTTATGCTTGTCACACGATTCGGAAGAACCACACTCTTCAGGCTGGAACAGCGATAAAACGCGGCTTCCCCTATCCTTTTCACGCTATTGGGAATACGAATGCTTTTCAGATTCGTGCAGTTATAAAATGCCCCACTTCCGATACCAGCCACAGATCCTTTAATCACGACCTTTTTAATATCATGTGATGACTCAAGCCAAGGGGCCCAATGACCCTCATCATTTCCACTAATTTCGGCATCATAATCCTCCATATCCCCCGTTCCGCTGATCGTCAGGGTTCCTTTATTATCCAGCGTCCATGTCAGATTTTTCCCACAAGCCCCTGAATCCACATAATTTGCGGCTGATGCGGCCGACGGCTGCAGCAGAGCCATCATACACAGTGCAAATACAATAAATAATATCCGCTTTCTCATTTTCTACATCCTCCTAATCACAAATAAATTAACAATAATTATGAAATCTATTGCAGCGACCATACATTATTTCCATAATTTTGCTTTCATCACCTCCCGTTCTGCACCTTCAATTACGATTTTCTCAAGTTCCAGATAAAAATTGTATTTGAAGAATAAAATGTTTCAGCCATCTTTTTTGAGATGACAACTTTTGCTAAAACCCCTACCTGTACTTGGCAGATAGGGGCTTTAGCTTTGCATTTGTGCTACTGGCTACATGATTAAAAAATCACTTTGCCCGTGCCGTTACAATCTGGACAGCGCAGACCGTTAGAACGCCCAGTGCCGCAGCATGTGCAGCATTCTGTGGTATTATAGGAATGCTGGCAATGTCTCTGTGCCTCATTGTAGGAATTGCATGCCGCTCCGCACCGGGGACAACTGAACGTTGAGCCAAACATTCCGCCGATCTCGTCATTGTTTTGCATCCACCCCAAAAACTCACCCCCTTTTTAATTTTATCTGAACGGAACGCTAAATATTTCTTATGGCAATTTTTGCAGTAAGCGATTTATAAGGTTTTACTCCGTATACAGGCTGCCATGGTTCCGAAACAGTTTTAAGCCGGGTTATGTGAATAGAGATTTAAGCCGGGCTTTTATCTCTGGCGTTCTTCCATCCCAAAAAGATAGCCCCAATGGAAAGTTATGAATATGTAAATGCTCTCAAAGGGGCCATACAGCCAATTTGTTGGGTCAGATATTGAACAATAAAAAAATATTATGTCGCCCGAATTCCTATGAATTTCGCACCTGCCTTTTGCGCCAGCGCTGCGTTGTCGTCAATCAGCGATACTGCTGCATCAGCTTCTTCCTCCGCCTTGCTCTGACACAAAAATCAGATACGCTATCCACAGGAATTGGAACAGCGCTATACTCTGACGAGTCTCTGACACCATTCGGATAATAATTAAACAATTGCCAATAATCTTCCTATAACTTTCGGGTGAGTTCTGCTGCTGCCTGTCGGATATCCTTTGGCTGTGCTGCTCGTCGTGCCTGCTCCTTACGCACCTCTTCTTCAATCATTTCATCAATCTCTTTCATCTTTTTGTCGAAAGCTTCTTGTGCAATATTTCCTTTACTGAACTGCATTGCATAGTACATTTTCAGTCCAGCTAATTCGTCTCGCATTGGTGAAGGAACCTCCCTTATCTCTTTGCCTAAGTTGAAAACCGGCGTATTTACATCATACCCCCCATAGCCAAAACTCTTATGCATAGAATTATGGCAAGCACTGCACGGTTCCGAATCGCCTTCATGTGTGAAACCCGCATCCCCCCGACCGTTAGGTTCTCCACAGATCCAGCAACGACCGCTCCAGCATCGAATCCCCCACTGATTGAGATAGCCATCCCTTTTGATTTGTTCACGTCTCCGTTCGCGTTCCCGATACTCTTTATCTCGTTGCTCTTCTCGCCTTTTCTCTTCTGCTTTTTTCTCCTTCTTTTTCTTTCTTTCCCTAACACTACTTCTGGCATCTGCAATTACGGTATAAAAATAGAATAGACAGGCTGCTACAATCACAAATTTTATTATCGCACATATCAATGACATTTTCTTCCACCATCCTTTTCTTTTTGTTTGTCCGGTTTAGTGCCATGAATTGTATAATTTACGGCACTAAATTTATACTCACTAGCTATTTTTACTCATCCCACACGCGCAGGTGCCTACATACAAAGCATTGTTCCTGCCGCACTGGCTGCAAACCCATTCTCCTTTTACCGTTGGACGAACGTAGCTTGATCTAGGCTGTCCGCAAGAGCAGATTGCAACAGAGCTTCCATTGGTTTTTCCGCAGTGGTCACAAAGCCAGCCCCCTCCGCCGTTCTTTTGCGAGTAGGTTGATGCCGCTGCAGAATGCAGAGGGCTATAGTCGTCGCTTTCCCTGCTGGAATAACTACGGCTGTGGCATTCCGGTTTGGTCAAAGCTACGAGCAGGGCAAGCAAGCCAAAGAAGAATCCCCACCAGAACCAGTTCTCGGAATAACCTTTATTTTCTACTATCTTTTTTACCGCGAATCCCCAGATACATCCTCCAATAGCATACAAAGCCAGTGTTGCTATGATAGTGATAGTCAAATAATGTCCGTACATAATCTTTCTCCTTATCGTATTTCGTGTAATTTGTCATATGCAACAGAATAAATATTACCGCCCGCCAAGCCCGATGTAGCAGCGCCAGTCTCAATATCCTTGTTAGAACACAGCGATTGCATTTAGCGCTGTGTTCTTTATTGACGGGCTTATTTCTTCGTGGTCACAGTTTTAGCTTTTGACCAGCTGGAATAGAGCTTTGTGCCCACGCCATTTACTTTAACGTTTTTGTAGGCGCGGATTCTTACATAATATTTCTGCTTTCTTCTGAGCTTAGAAATGGTCTTTTTGCCGACCCTGTTTTTATTCACCGAAACAATTCTGGTATCCCTTTTTCTGAACTTCCGGTCAGTGGAATAGGCAATCTCATAGCCGGTGGTCTGCGCCGCCTGTTTCTCCCAAACGACAGTAAAGCCCCTCTTCTTAGGTACTATTCTAGCAATTTTGGTGGATTTGGGGTATATGGTATATTTTTTGGTGGCAGAGCCCTTATAATTTCCCTTAAATTTCACAGTGACCGTATGCACGCCTACGTCCTTGCGGTTTCCGGTATAGGACACTTGATAATCTGTACCTTTACGCAGGGTTTTACCGGAAACGTCTTTGACGGTCACAGATGGTGTCCGGGTTTTGCCACTATAAATATAGGAAGTTTTGGAAAGGCTGATGGCGCCAACCGCATATATTCTTAAATTCCGCTTAACATCCCCACACTTTGTACATTCCTCAAGAAGAGAACCGTTGCTGTTTCTGGTAGCCGGGGTTAAGGCGACGTGATAAGTGTGGGAACAAATAACAGTCACTTCACAGGAAGCGGTTCTTTTTCCATCAACGGTTATGGCGGTAATGGTAGCTGTGCCGGCAGATACGCCTTTCACTGCGCCATTCTCCACGACAGCGACGGCAGGGTTGCTGGACGTCCAAGAAATGCCTTTCTCCGTAGCATTTGCCGGCAAAACCGTGGCCTTTATCGTCTGCTGTGTCCCGGTTTTAAGGGTCAGGTTGGAGAGGTCAAGAGAAACAGAGTCAACGCTTACTGGAGAAACTGTAAAAGTTCTGCTGACCACTCCCTCATAGTTGCCAATAAAGTCAATGGTTACCGTATGCGTTCCAATATGATGGGAATTGGCTGGATAAGACACCGTATAATCCCTGCCTGCCTCCAGCGCATTGCCATCCTCATCCCGGACTGTGACTTCGGGCTTATGCTGTACGCCATCATAAAGATAGGATGTTTCCGACAGCTCCACATCGGCTATTGCAGAAATCCAATTTTTAGTTTCCGCACCGCACTTAGTGCAGGTTCTGGCCGTGTAGCCGTCACTGCCCATAGTGGCTGGCACTGTGCTGTTTGCATATGTATGGACACATTTTACTGTAACCGGGCAGACGGCCGTAATTTCTCCATCGGCAGAGGATGCGACAATGGAAGTGTTTCCAAGAGACAGCGCTTTTACCTCCCCATTCTCTACAGTGGCCACAGCAGGGTCGGTTGACTTCCAGAGAACAGTTTTATCCGTGGCATTGTTCGGAAGGACGGTGGGGATGAGTGTATTCTGCTCTCCAATCTCCATCGTTAAACTGGAAGGGCTTAAGGAAATGGATGTAACATTTACGATTGGCTCCTTATAGCTCAAGGTGAGATAATAGGGGCTATCGTTAGTCCTATATTGCCTTACTGCGAAATAGTATTCCCCATGTTCCAACGCTATTTCTGTTGAACCGTAATACATTGCGCGGGAAGCACTGTAATTACTTTTTATCGCATTTAGGTTACGCCTAGAACGCCAAACGACATCGTCTGGACTAGACGATGAAAAAACTACAAGACTATCCTCGTAATAGCCATAACTTAGATACGCATCGGAAAGAGATTCCACATATATGTTCAATAATCCTTTCTTAGGCATAGTAAACTTATATACATGCCAGTATACCAATCGTGATGATTCTTCGGTCATCCCACGATAATCGCCACTTTTTATAGAGTCAGTTACAGTAGTTCCAAGCGATAAAGTCCACTCATGCCCCAGCCACCCGGCTGCATGTGCGGCAGTCGGGAAAATAAATATCCCCGACATCACTAAACTTACGGCGAGCAACATGGGCGTAATTTTCCGCCCAATCCGTTCCTTAAATTCCATAAAGCACTCCTCCTTTTAATGTGCCTGAGTCCTTAATGCTAAGCGGCCTATTTTGCCGCCAATCATGCATCTTGGAGCCGTTTAATTGTAAGAATGTAACATAATATAGAGAGCGTTACACCCATGTCGCCCTATGAGCCGCTGATACGCTATAAAAATGCCGTTTATTATAGTATTGTGTGCAAATTATCCCTATTTTAATATAACTGCCCCTTGAATCCAGGCAGTTTTGATGTTAAAATTGTATCAATATCTATAAAGTGTTACATCAGCCTCCTTGTGTGGCAATACGCTACAATCAGCCGTATCTTAGGACAAGGAGGCTTTAATTATTATGGCGGCGACAGAACCAATCAGAGATAAGAAACAGTTAAAGAAGCTTGCAGATTATTTTTTAGGCAAAGGGCAACTGCGTAACTATACATTGGTGCTCATGGGCACATATACCGTGCTGAGGATCAGCGACCTGCTCCGACTCAAATGGTCGGATGTATATGACGAGGAAAAACAGGCCTTCCGTACCCATATTACAGTAGTAGAGAAGAAAACCAAGAAAGAGCGTACCATTGCCTTAAACCCGCAGTTACTTGGCGTGCTCAAGCAGTGTTACATCCACCGCCGGGGTGAGTATATCTTTGCCAATAACCGTAAAGAGCAAAAAGCCATCAGCCGCGTACAGGCGTGGCGAATCATCCATGCGGCTGTAGTAGAGCTTGGGATAGTGGGAAAGATTGCCTGCCATTCTTTACGGAAGACTTGGGGATACCATGCAGTAAAAAGTGGGGGCGTGCCATTGGCGGTAGTTGTGGATATATATAACCACTCCAGTTATGAGATTACCAAGCGTTATCTAGGCATTACGCAGGATGAGCGGGACGAGGCGTATCTTGGGCTGGAATTATTTTAACGGAAGACATTCGGGGCATAAGTAAATAAGCACTCTAGAATGAAAGAGGGCAGATGAACACTTGCTGCGCTCTGTTTTGTGATGGGAAAATATATGGAAAGTACGGAATTATAATTGACTTCCAAAGTAGCGTTGATTTGTTAGGTGTTACTGGTGCGCTATAAAATCCGCAAAGTGCGAATTTTTAGTGAAGACACGCACACCTAACATTGACAGAAATGTCTGCCTTTAATTTGAGTCGTGTAAAAGCGTGTAAGATCAAACATAGGTACAGATAAGCTCGGTGCATCATGGGTGCATCGTGTAAAATAAGTAGTAAGAACTGCTTAAAATACTTGCCCCAGTTCTCTTGCTGCAAGACTAATATGTACTATTTTTATCCGATAAAGTAAAGAATACCCCTATAAACCGGGGTATTCTTTACTTTATTTTGTATCAAACGTGACCAACTTTGATGCAATTCCTTCAGGGGAATAAACCCTGCCTTGGTTTGGATTTGCCCTTTTTTTTGTGGGGCAAATATTACCCAAGAATATTATTTCAGCTTTCAATATCATCATCTTCTTTCAGTGATTCTCTGTTTTTTAGTTGCTGTGCTAATACTTTGACCTTTTTCATATCCTTGACATAATATTTTTCATGGGCATCACTTTCTAATAAGTCTTTCAACCGCTTCACCAGTGGGACAGATTCAGGAAAGATGAATATTCCTGAATCAATATCCTTTCTGATACTTACAATGAACACCCTTTCTCTATTTTGTGGCATTTCATAATCTTTTGCGTTCAGTATCTTCCAGTAGTTGTTGTACCCCGCATCTTCTAAACTGTTCAAAACAACCCTGAACTGTTCCTTGAACTTCTTTCCTGTCAGATTCTTGACATTTTCCGCAATAGCAACCTTTGGTTGTGTATGCTCTATAATTCTAAGGGCATCAAAAAATAAGCCTGACCGGGTTTTTGTTCCATCTTCATTCAATAGCCCTTTCTGATACCCTGCAATGCTTATATCTTGGCAGGGAAAACATATGTTATCAGGTCAATGTCATCCGGCAGTTCCTTTTCATTTAACTTTGTTATATCACCAAAATTCATTGATTCAGGAACACCATGAAGCAGGGAATAGGCTTTACTTGCAAACCTGTCTATTTCAGAATATCCGACTAATTCAAAAGGAATGTTCAGGCGTTCAAGTGCTTTTTCAAATGCACCGATGCCACTGAACAAACTTAAATACTTTATCATACACTATCACCATCCTTTCATGTAAAGTTAAGAACTCTTAACTTTACATCAAAAAAAAATTATTATGCTTTCACAAAAATCTTGCGGTTTACATTGTTCAATTTTTTCTGAATTACCTTGAACCCTAATCTTTTATTTATCTGCTTACTGAATACAATATTGCTCATAGGGGTCATTGCATTATCAGCACAAAATACCTGATACCGCTTGTATACTTCATTGGTTGGTTCGTTCTCAATCATATCAATACCACTGTCAGCGATAAAGGCAATGATGGGGTTGTTTTCTTCCTCATATTCGTTCAACTGGTTCTGAACCTTTGTGGACTTGGTAAATTCATCATTGATGATTACCCGTTTTAGTCCTTCAACGCCTAACCTGATAAAGTATTCAATGCTGTCTTTCTCTATCAGCTTGTACTTGATGAACGGGTCATAGTCAGGGTCACTTTTCCCAAATGTAGCATTGAATGGGATAATGACCAACCGCCTAAGTACCGCCCCAGTCTTGTCTTTCATCCGGGGGATGTCATTAGCACTGAACAACAGTTTAATGAACGGGTTGAACTCAAACGGGTCTTGACCCTTTCTTTCTGCCTTGATGCGGTTGCCCGTCACTATTTTTTTGAAGATGCTGACCTGACTGCCCTGCAAGAAATCATCCCCTATATCATCACCGATGTTTGCCAGTTTTCCGAACATCATTGAAGTGTTGAACCTGTCCCCCAGTTCTTTCAGGTCAAGGGCTGATATGTTTTTTTCACCAAGGATTGCTTTCACACAATCCAAAAAGGTACTTTTACCGTTGGACTTGTCACCCGTCAGGATGAACGCTTTCCCCAGTTCATTTCTTCTATAAAAGCAATAACCAATACATTCTTCCAACAATGCCCTGATTGCTGAATCCCCACATGATAACTTGTTCAGTGTCGAATCAGCAAGTTCAGAATAGGCATCCGGGTCATAGTCCCAAGGTATCTTGTTGGTGATGACTATTTCTGTGCTGAATGGTTTCAGTTCCCCGGTCATGATGTCATATACACCATTATTGAAAGCAATCAGGTTTGCTTCTGATGGCTGCTTTTCTTCAACAATCAGTTCCATATAATCAAGGACTTCTCGCCTTTGCATCTTTTTCAAATTCGGTATATGCTGAATCATATCAGCTTCAATTTCCTTGTACCCGTTTGTGTAGATACCTTCCTTGTAGATATGTAACTGACCGTTGATTTTGACAATGTGGGCGGTGTTCTTCATGTACACCGCAAACTTATCAAAAAGGAATGTTGACCCCATGAAAAACACTGGTTTCTGAAATGCTTCATCCCTAAGTATCACTTCCAGTTCATCATCAGACAGGGGTTCTTTTAGAACAAACTTATTCAATATTCTGATACATTCCCTTGTTTCATCCACCGTGAAATCATTGGCTGTCAGGGTCAGGATGTAATTGAACAACGCCTGATTCCTTCCGTCCCCGGCATCCATATCCACAAATTCCGCTGTTGCCTTTACCGGGAACAGCCATTTGGGTACTTCCTGATATTTCCCACCTTCTTCAATGTCCCATTCACAAAACCGTTCTTCACCGTTTATCTTGATGACCTCATATGACAGTTTGCTGCCGACTTTTATATCAGCAGTCAGCCCAACAGCAAGCTGCACATGGGTACGGTTTCTTGCTATCGTATGGTTCTTGAACAGGAAGTGTTTTCCCCTGCTGGTGCAGTACACCTTGCAATCAAGCTGAAATTCTTCCACTATGTTCATCAGGATTTCAGACTGTTCAGCATCGTCAATATCAATAAGGATGGTGTCATTTGCCAATACCCCGCCAAAACCGTTCAGGTCTTTCACTTCCTCATAGGTTTTGTACTTGGTTCTGTTTTTCAGTTTTTCAATGCTCTGTTTTCCCTTGGTTTCAACATAACCTTTGTAAAGCATCCATTTTCACCTACCCTTATGTGATAATTTCCAACACTTTCTTGTAGAAATCTTTGTCCCTGATGTTCCTGTCATATTCCGATTGACGGGAACGCAACAATGACTTTATTTCCTTTAGTTCCTGCCGGAACTGTTTGACATGGTTATTGTAATGTTTCCACCCGTCACTGTTCCGTTTGTACCTGACCCTGTTTGCTGTGCAGTTGTCCAACTGTGTCTGACAGAACTTCACCTTCTCTGTATACCCAATGATATACTTTGAAATTTCCCGCTGCCTTGGTTCAAACTGTTCAATTTCCTGTTCAATGTATTCCCTGATTATACCTTCACATTCAGGCGTGAAACTGCTTCTGATGATTTTGACCAGTTTCTTGACCTTTGAAATATTATGGCAATTCAGGAAGTTTTCAAGATGGACAGTCATTGAACCATTTTCATACTTGATTTTCAAATCCATTAAAGACCTTCCTTTCCGGCATCATGCAACAATGCCAAACTGTTTCAATCGTTTTTTTGCTAACTCTATGTACCAACCCTTGTCAAGATTCGTTGGTACTTTAACCCCACACACATCATCGTTGCAAATGAAGCAGTGGTCAGGGGTATTTCCAAATTTTTCACCCTTGGGTTTCACCTTTTTTCTTCTTAATAACCGCCCATCATCCTGACTGTTAGAAGCAAAGACCCTGTATGACTTGTAGGTATATTTGACCTTTTCCGGGTACTCATATATTTCCCTGATTACCCTGACACCCGTTTTTGTGACGACTGGTGTGCAATGCTCATGTTCCACCCAATCATATTTTTCCGACAGCTTCACAATCTTCTGAAACATTATCAGGTCATCACACTGGTTTATGGTCTGTTCCACTGGTGTCTTGTGTACCATGTAATCAACCAGTGCTTTGTTCAGTATAGGCAAATCATTGTCAGTTGCAGAAAGTTCCTTCACATAAGCACCGATTCTTTCAACACCGCCATCTGACCCTATCCAAAGGTAATTGTTTACATCCTTCTGATATATTTCTGAAATGTTGTCCAGTTCAAGAAGGATTTCACAATATTCAGTAGAACACCGCTGTTCCCACTCCCAACAAATATCATCCACCATTTCAAAGGCTTCATCCGTGTCGGGAATCCAAATGATAAGACCGTCCGTGTTTGACTGAATCAGTTCAAACCCCGGTATCACTTCAAGGTGTTCAATCAGGTCAAGAAGCATAAGCTGACCATTGATGCACATACAGTTGTTGTTCCTTGGGTCATATGCCGGGTTCGTTTCATCCTTCATGCCACCTGACAGTGCGTTCAGCATCTTCTTATATGGCAACTGTGCCTTTTTCAACCGCTTTGCTTCTGCTTTGTCCCCTGCCTTGGCTGCTGCAATCTGACCTTTTTTCAGGGATTTTCTTGTCTTATATACTTTTGTATAATTGTCATTGGTTGCTGCCCTTGTAACCAGTCCCCAAGCAATCAGCATTGATGGATAATAATTGTTCACATCCACATGGAGAAGCTGCCCCGTTTTGTGTATAGGGGTTGATGCTGCCCCATGCAGCCCGCCAAAACCGAAAGAATGTGGTATACCCGCAACAACTGTGTCAAGGTTCTGTGTCTTATACCACAACTGTTTATCGTATTTATCACAATTCTGTAAATCCAACGACAACGCTTCTTTTCTCTTTTCCTCAAACCAGTCCTGAACATATCTATATTTATTCAGTCTTAGGCATGGAAGGAAGAAATAGTCAAATTCGTCATTGAAATTCTTCCTGACACACCCAAGGACTTTTGCAGTGATTCTTGCTTCACTGTCCCCTATGTTCGCCAGTGACACCATATCAGGGAACGCCTGCACAATACCGTGCATTGCATTAAATTCATCTATCTTTTCAAGGAACACTTTGATTGTCTGTTCCACATCATGCCGACAATACTTGATTGTTTCTTCAATTTCAGCCTTGGTCAGTTTTCTGTCTATATCAAACGGAACGCCAGTTTCCTTGATGTTTGAACCAAGAAAACCTTCCATTGTTTTCAAACCAACTGGGGGGTTCGGCATCACATCATAATTTGTCATCGGTATTTTATTGAATACTGACGAAAACTGCCAACCTTCCCTTTTCTGCACGATTATCCAGTCATTGATTCTTTTGGGGTCAAGTCCTAACAGGATTCCCTTCATGATGTACTGGTCATAATGCCTGTTGTTAAAACCAACCCATATATTGCTTGTATTCGCCTCATATAAGGCTTTTAATTCATCAGGGTTATTCACTATCACCTGTTCGGTTTTGCGGGTCACATCAATGAATACCGCAAGCCAGTCATGCTTGAAAACCTCAAAGTCATAAAATATCACTACACTTCACCCTTTCCGAAAATGGCGATGGAAGGTGTGACCCAACCACCGCCTGATTCTATTTTAGTTAAGAACTCTTAACTTTGCAACAAAATTTTTAGATGTCAAATACTTCCTCAATGGTGATAGGATTGAACTTGTTGGCTGCATAGGTGACATCAACTTCAATGTTCCCCTGAATGGACTGGAACACATCAAGAATCTGGTCTGCAAAATCCTGATAGTTGACGAACTCAACGGGTTCTTCATCCTCACCAAGCAGTTCATTGACCCATGTGCATACGGACTTGATTGCCCTGCCATCGTTCCAAGATTCGCTGTTCTTGTTCCCGCTGATGACCCGGTTGAAGAAAATCATGCGGTTTGCCTGTTCACCTTCCTTGATTTTGCACTGAACCGCAAACATCAGCTTGTCATTCGCCTTGGTCAGCTTGATTTCCATTTTCTCGATGCTGACAATGTACCTTCCATCCGGCACTTCCGCAAAGTCCGTGTCCTTCGCTTCTGCAACCTCTTTCTGCAATGCTGCTAAATCCACCTTGTTGTCAAATGCGCTAAAATCAATAGCCATAATCTTTCACCTTTTACCTTTCTTCTTATTTGGTCAAAACTGCTTTCAGCAGTTCAAACGCCTGAACTTCATTGAACCCTGCTGCAACATAGGAATCATAGATTT
>CAJUOE010000046.1 GCA_910587895.1 uncultured Lachnospiraceae bacterium | reverse complement strand
TTTTAATTTTGTTGAACTATAGACGGGAAAAAGTAGTGAAAATAGTGAACGATTATTATGAAGAGCCGTGTGCGGGAAAGCCGCACGCACGGATCTGTGAGGGGCTGGCATCGTGAGGTGCCTGTCTACTCGACTGCCAAGATCGGTTAAAAGTAAGGAGAGGGGAATATGGAACAATTAAAAGCAAATGCCTTAAAAACTTTGAGATCAAATTTGCGGTAATTGATAGCAGATGATGCAGAAAATGTAGATGAAGCACTGGCAGACTACCTGGAAGGACAGCTAATGCTGAATGTCAAAGCTGGTTTTTATTCCAATGATGAAATCGCAGAAGAATGCATGGAGTATATTGAGGAAGAGTATCCTGAAGTGGAAAGCCATATTTCTGAGAGTAAGTTACAGGAGATTGTGAAAGGTTATCGCGATGAATATGCCAATACAGGTAAGCAGGAGAATTATTTGAAATTGGATTCTGCTTTTCAGAAGCTATATAAACAAGGGATTGTAGCATTGCATTGTGCGGGATATGTTCAGTCTGATGGGTTTGATGACTGTAATGAGATTGCTACAGATATGGACGAAAACGGGGAGACTGTAATCGGGTGCTGCTTTTATACATTGCAGGATTTGGAACATGTTTTGAACGAAGATACGACAAGTCTCCGCATATCGTTTGGAAATTATTTTGATAAACCAACGGCAGTGGAAATAGGTAAAATGATCGTGAAAGAATTGGAGGCGGCCGGCTTTGTCACAGAATGGAATCAGAGTGCTGATGAAAAAATAGCTATCCAGGATATGAAATGGGACAAGGTTTATGAAGCAAACGGGTATGCATTGTTGCAGCAGTTTACGGAAACAGGGACGGGTGATTTTATCGTTGAAAACGGCGTGCTGAAGAAATATACTGGTTCTGATGAAACGGTGGTGATTCCGGAGGGCATTACCGAAATCGGCCCCTTTGCTTTCAAGGACTGTATATCCCTGGTCAATATCACGATTCCGGACAGTGTAAACACAATTAAATATTCTGCCTTTTCCGGCTGTACCAGCTTATCCGGCGTTGTTCTTCCGGATCGCGTTACCGAAATTGATTCTTTTACATTTTGCAACTGTACCAGTCTTGCCAGCGTGTCCCTTCCGAAGGGATTAAGTAAAATCGGAGTAGGCGCTTTCATGCACTGCGTTAGTCTGACGGATGTCACAATTCCGGAGCATGTGGAAACGATCTGCAGTGCAGCCTTTAATAGCTGCAAGAAGCTGACAGGCATCACAGTCCCAGACGGTGTGAAGTCTTTAGATGGCACTATTTTCAACGGCTGTACCGCATTGACCAAGCTGATTCTTCCGACATCCAAATATCAGATATCTGGCATATTCGTGTTGTCCATGGACAGCAAAACAGTGCTGTTTTGTATCCCAGGTCTTGCCACGGGTGACATTGCCATCCCAGATGGGACGACTGTCATTGCGAACAATGCGTTTGTAAGTTGCAAGAATCTGACCAGTATTCACATTCCCGACAGTGTAAAAACGATCGGAAACGGTGCATTTTTTGGTTGTAAAGGCTTGATGAGCCTTACTCTTCCGGCTAAGGTGCGCAAAATTGATGAGTCAGCATTTCAAAGGTGTACCAGCCTGACCGATATGGTCATTCCTGATGGAGTGCGCAAAATCAATAAATGGACTTTTTGTCACTGTGCCAGTCTGAAAAGTGTTACCATTCCAGACGGGGTACGCAAAATAGACAAAAAAGCATTTGAGGATTGTGATCTTACTAAATTAACCATTTGCGCCACTGTTGGTTCCTATGCAGAAACGTATGCAATGGAAAACAAACTTTCTTTTTCTGCAATTTAAAGCGTGAAAGAAACGCTTATGTAAATAAATATACTGGCGGTCGAACTGGCAAAGCAGATTGCGGATAAAGAGGAAAAGACGTTCGTATTATCTGGAATTTTGGTATTTGCTGATAAAATTATCGATACTGAAACAGCAAAGTATATTAAGGAGGTTGTACGTATGACGCAAGTTGCAGAATTATTATTGGAAGAAGGAAGAGAAAAAGGAAGAGAGGAAGGAAGAGAAGAAGGAAGAGAAGAAGGAAGAGAAGAAGGAAGAATTTTAACAGTAAAAATATTTCAAGAAGCACAGAGAAATCCGCAAGCTACAAGCGAACAGATTGGCCGTATTCTGTCTTATCTGAAGGAAAAGGGGATGGAAGAAAATACGTTGGTGGTACTTTCGGCAGATCACGGGGAGATGCTCGGCTCTCATGGGCTGATGAGCAAAAATGTATGGTATGAAGAGTCCATTCATATTCCGCTGCTTATGAGACAGAAAAACCGGATACAGGCAGGAAGGAACGGGGTGGTGTTTGCGAGTCCGGATCATATGCCTACTTTGCTGGAACTTCTTGGACTGCAGGTGCCGGATACTTGTGAGGGGAGAAGTCATGCAGTTTCTGCACTGGGAGGAACGGAGGATTCGCCGCAGCATATGTTTCTTTGTTCATATCCAGGGTCGCCGGAAAGTGTCTCGGCTTTTGCAAAACAGGGAATGAATCATAAAGCGCATGGCTGGAGGGGGATAAAAACACCGGAATTTACTTATGTGATAAGTAACGGATATATGCCGGAGGAAAAGCAGGAAGAATATTTTTATGATGATAAAGAGGATCCGTGGCAGCTTCATCCTAGGAGAGTGGAGAGAGATTGTAAGGATGAGGTGATTATGGAGTGCAGGAAGTTGCTGAAATGGTATTTGGGGATGTTGGGGGATGATTTTTTGTGGGAGAAGGATAGGGGGTAGCGGGAGAAGCCGCAGGCTGAACTGTTATGGATGTTTGGATTTATATTTGAAAAAGTAGTTGCAAAATTTTATATTGTATGATAAAAATATAGTGTTGTCGGATAAGGAAAGTTTCAGATCGGAAAGGGAGGGTGTTTTTTGTTAATTGTATCTGTTTATGGAAAATAATAATCTATGAGAGGTTTGGGAGCAAAGGAAATGCATGGTCATTATGTGGGAGTGCATTTGGTTTTTGTTGCCTGAATACTGGATTCCATAACAGAAAATAATTGGCAAATAGAAAAATCTGACTTTTTATAGTTGTAATATTTTATTTTGTCTGTGTGCCTATGGTGCGCATCTGTTGTGGGACGGATGGCTTCATAGGTTTTTTATTTTCCTTTTTTTGATGTTTTTTGGTTGGAAGGTTTTTGTGGATGAATGGACATTTAAATATTTAAAATTTGGTTAAGGAGCAGTGGAAAAAGAAATGGATCGGAATCTTAAGGCATTGGAGTTTGATAAGATAATAGAGAATTTGGCGGAATATGCCAATTCGG
Source organism: uncultured Lachnospiraceae bacterium (assembly GCA_910587895.1). Lineage (GTDB taxonomy): Bacteria > Bacillota > Clostridia > Lachnospirales > Lachnospiraceae > Petralouisia. The sequence continues at coordinate 3,010 of CAJUOE010000046.1, read as the reverse complement.
GTCAGGCAAAAGAGATAATAAGGAATTTGGTTCCTTTTTTATCGGAAGCGGAGTTAAGGAAAAATATGTCTGATACTACGCAGGCTAGGCAGATGTTGGACAATATAGGAGCACCGCCGGCATCTGCTATGGAAAATGTGGAGGAGTTGTTGGGAAAGGCAGTTAGATATGATTTACTGTCGCCGGAGGAATTGGAACAGGTAGGGATGTTCTTGGCGGCGGTGAAACGGATGAAGGAGTATTTGGAAAGGGGAAAAGAGTATAGGATATCTTTGGCTTATTATGAGGAAAATCTTATCCCGTTGGAGGCGATACGGGAAGAACTGCTTCGTTCTGTCCGGTATGGGAAAATTGACGATCAGGCTTCCGCTGCATTGCGCGATATGCGGAGGGATATTCAGCGTCTGGAGGAAAAAATAAAAGAGAAAGCGGAAAGTCTGCTGCGGTCGCAGAAAAAGTATATGAGTGAGTCTTTTATTGTCAGCCGCTGCGGACGGGTGTGTCTGCCGGTGAAGAAGGATTATAAATCTAAGGTGGCGGGCAGCGTTGTGGATAAATCGGCCTCCGGTACGACTTTCTTTATAGAACCTGCCGCAGTGGCTAAATATAGGGAAGAAAAGGAACTGTTGGAAATTGAGGAGGATAATGAAGTACGGAGAATTATTTATTTGCTGATGGATCAAATTGCGGAGGAGGAAGAGGCTTTCCGGCAAAATATAAAGATGTTGGTAAAGTTGGATTATATTTTTGCAAAGGGGAAGCTGAGCGCGGATATGGATGGGACAGAGCCAGGTATCAATACGCAGGGACATCTTCTGCTGAAGGGGGCAAGGCATCCGCTTTTAAAGAAAGAATCTTGTGTGCCTTTGGATTTTGAGATGGGAAACGGGAAGAAAGGGGTGATTATTACAGGACCTAATACGGGGGGCAAGACGGTAGCAATCAAGACGGTTGGGCTGTTCAGTGTGATGGCCGGCTGCGGGCTGCATCTTCCTTGTAGGGAAGCGGATATCTGCATGGATAATCAAGTATTGTGCGATATTGGGGACGGACAGAATATAGCAGATAATTTGTCCACTTTTTCGTCACATATCAGTAATGTGCTTCAGATTTTACGGAAGGTGACGAAGGAAAGCTTGGTCATAATGGATGAATTGGGTTCCGGCCGGATACGCCGGATGAGTTGAAAAAAGTGACCTTAAAGGAAATTCATTGGTTATGTGATGGACTGTCCCTCGACCCAAAAGGCGCTTTTGAGGAACATCATCCGAAGATCACAATCTGATCCGCGCCGGTTTTCCTGTCAATTCGCAAAAAGCTGAAAATGCGGCAGTTTTCTGTAAAATTTCCTCTGTTTTTCCATCCGGTTTCCTCTCGAAAACAGAGCGGTTTCATGATATACTTTTCTCAGACCACAAGAGATAGGAGGGCTGGATCATGGAACCGCTTTTTTCTGAAAAACAATTGCAGGATATGAGCAAAGAGAATATCATCACATTGATACAGGCCATGCAGGTGCATCAGAAAAAACAGGAAACAGAGATCCAGCTCCTGAAAGAAAAAACGAAGGAACTGGAGTTTATGAATGCACTGCTTTCGGATCGGCTGGCACTTGCGCAGAGGAAGCAGTTTGGCTCTTCCAGCGAAAAATACGCGGAAGGCTATGAGCAGATGGACCTGTTCAATGAGGCGGAGCAGGAGGCCGATCCCAATGCAGCCGAGCCAGAGATGGAGGAGATCCATCCAAAATCTTATAAACGGAAAAAACCAACCGGAAAAAAGGAAGAGGACCTTTCCGCTTTTGAAACCACGGAAGTGATCAAACATAAATTAGAAGGAAACGACAGATTCTGCCCTGAATGTGGGACAAAATATAAAGTGGTGACTACGGAGACCGTAAAATATTTGAAATTCATCCCTGCCCGATTTGAAGTGGTGGAGGAGACCACCTATGTTTATGCCTGTCCCAAATGCGGGATGATGAAGCGCCCGCAGAAAGATCCGTCACTTCTCAAAGGCAGTGTTGCGACACCATCCCTCGTTGCCGGCATTATGAATGCGAAATATGTGAACGGGATGCCGCTTGCGCGACAGGAGAGGGAGTTCGCAAGATATAACCTGAACCTGTCAACAAAGACCATGGCCAACTGGATCATCCTGTGCGCAAAACGGTACCTGCAGCCGATCTATGACCTGATGAGGGAAGAATTCCTGCGCAGCAGATATATCCACTGTGATGAAACCCGACTCCAGGTGATCGATGAGCCCGAGCAAAAAGGGACAACCCAGAACTGGATGTGGGTGTATCTTACGGATGAATACAGCGGATCCCCACGGATGGTCCTCTTCCAATATGAAAGGACCAGGGGTGGATACCATCCGGTGGAATTCCTGGGGGATGAGTTCCGTGGCTATCTGACCTGTGATGGATACCAGGCTTACCACGGCCTCCCGGAGCAGATCACCGTGACAGGGTGCATGGCACACGCAAGGCGGCGTTTTGATGAAGCCCTGACCCCTTTAAAAAAGGGCTTTACCAAAGAACAGCTGAAAGAAACAACTGCATACCAGGCAATGGCACGGATCGGCATGCTTTATAAGATAGAGGAACTGATCCGTAACCAATCTCCTGAGGAAAGATATGCTGAGCGTCAGAAGCAGTCAAAACCGCTTTTAGAGGCTTTCTTCGGATGGCTGCATACTTTAGAAGGCTCTGTAAACAGGTCTTCTAAAATAGGAGAGGCCGTTTTATACGCTTTAAATCAGGAAAAATACCTCAAAGCCTATCTGGAAGACGGACATCTGAGTATCGATAACTCGGCCGCGGAGAGGGCGGTCAAGAACTTTGCCATTGGCCGCCGCAACTGGCTGTTTTCCAAAAGCATCAAAGGCGCGGAGGCCAGCGCGACCGTATACAGCATCACGGAGACAGCGTTACTGAATGGGCTTAAGCCATATGACTATGTGGCTTACATACTGGAACGTATGAAAGATCTGGGGCCATTCCCGT
>CAJUOE010000045.1 GCA_910587895.1 uncultured Lachnospiraceae bacterium | reverse complement strand
TCGCATGCCGCACAAGCCGCACAGTCGCAGTATTTCGCACCGGAAGCTTTGATCTCCTGAGCGTGGGCAAGTACCTCCTTCGCTTTCTCCCCGCCGAATACCTGCGCTCCGGCTTCTGATCCCGCGAAAGCGATCAGACCGTCGATCGGCATAATGTCTTCTTCTAATTCTGCAGCCAGGTTCTTAAAAGCTTCCGCTTCTCTGTCCGTTCCAACCGCATCCAGCCAGTTCTGTCCCGCCTCTTTTGCCTCTGCACAGCAGGACGGCGCCTGGATTAACTCCTGAACCTTCTTGATAACAAAGTCTTTTACATTTGCACTCATAATGATACTCCTTTCGTCTACATACATTATTTTACGATTTTACCGACAGTTTTGCAATTGAATTTTTGTGAATTTTATATAACCGCCTCCTTTCCTTTTGTTTTGTCCGTTCCAGCGTTTCCCAAGCCTGCCACCTGCGCCTTGTACGCTTCCAGTTTTTCTTTCAGCGATGTTTTTGCAGGCTTGTCAGTGTTTCCGGCTACCAGCTTTAACCCGTGCAGACTGCCGTTTCCTGCTGCGTGATTATGTCCAGCATTTTCCATAGGAACAAGCTGTGGCATATCCTCCGCCTGCTCCTGCCTTTGGTCACTGTGTACATAAGCATAGGTTTTATCACTTTTTATCTTTATTTGTTGTTATCCTCTCTAAGCGTTGATTTTACAAGGATTGTCCAACATTATTCATGTCTATATTGTTTATCATATTTTGTCTTTATCCATGTATTGATTATTGGAATTAGGGGTAAGAATTGGGGTATTTGTGGGGTAACGAAAAGGGCGGTCACAATGCCGCCCCTCTGCTATAAAACTATTTTCAGATTGTCCATTTCCTTTTGTTTGGTATTCGGTAAAACGTGACTGTATAAGTCCATCGTCATTGAAAGGCTGCTGTGCCCCAGAATGGTTTTTAAGGTCTGCAGACTCCCTCCTTGCTCTATGGAGGCCGCTGAAAAACATTCTATTTTTTGATATTAAATTTTTGAGGCACGTAAAAAATCCACCAGTTTTAAATGAACTGATGGATTTTTGTAATTCAGATAGAGATTTCCTTTATTTCAAGAGATATTATTCTCTTATTTTTCATTTATCAGCTTAATAATCCGCTTCAAGTTTACCGCAAAGATAGCCATTGCCCCCTGCATCTCCATGTTAATGAGACCTGATGATGACGCCGTGTCATAACCATGTCTGTTCTTTAACTCGCTGTTTTTTGCTTCTATCTTGTACCGTTCCTTCATTTTTTCTTTGAAGTGTTCTGTTTCCTGAAACTCTGCCTGTTTACTGTGGGCATCGCTTTTTAGGGTTTCGCTGTATGTTTTCTTTTTTGCCCCTTCCTTATAACATCCATCCCTGTATGGGCAGCATTTACATTTCTCAACGTCAAAAAAGTAAACCATGCGCGGGTTTCTATTCTTTTTTTCTCTTTCACGTCTGTCCAGATATTTATGGACTGCCAGATGCCCTGCCCTGCACTGGTACATTCCTGCGTCTTTATTAAATTCAAATTCATCCTCTTTTGTCCGCTTTCCCTGCGTAATGACACTGTTTAGTCTGGAAATCAGTTCATAACCGCCCTCCTGCGCCGCTTCGATATTTTTCTGCTCAGAATAGGCTTTATCTCCGATCACCATTTCCACTTCCATCCCCGCTTCCCTGCTTTTGCGTACCAGCTGCGGCAGTTCTTTTCCATCTGTCTTTTCGCCGCTGGTAACAGTCGCTGCTGTAATGATCCGTTCCTCACTCATTGCTATATGTGTTTTGTATCCAAAGAAAGCGCTCTTTGCTGTCTTATGGCCTGTCTTTGCATCCATATCTTTTGAAGTTTCCAGATGTTCCATGTCATCTTCTATAGATTCTTCTAATAAGTTCAGCTTTTCCTTTACTTTAGGATAACTGCACAGCTCCTCTTTTTCTTTGATTACTGAAATCAGCGCGCGGCAGTGATGGCGACTGGCATGCAGAGGATATCATGTATGGCGACGGACGCC
>CAJUOE010000044.1 GCA_910587895.1 uncultured Lachnospiraceae bacterium | reverse complement strand
GAATACGCATGGTCAGATAGACAAACGACCGCCGTATAAGAGAGTCTGGCGCTCCTAAAGCCTTCAGTATACCTATCATGTTTACACGCCGCAATATTTTATGTATTCGTGGGAAAACGCGAGTTTTGAATTGGGGAAATTAATATCATCAGCCCAGTCCCGGAGTTAGGGGTACTAGAAATTCTATCCGGGTTTTCTTTCGGCGGCATGGCGGGAAAAGCCGCAAAAACATCGGATTCCCATAAGAATTTTCTCAGGCAGTTTTTGATTTATTCTGCAAAGACATGGCTGTGATGTAACAAACAGGCTCAATAGTTACTACCAATTTTTCATATCCCGCATATGTTAAAGGAAAAAGGATTCTATCTTATGAATTATGAAAACCTTATACCTGTGACAGGTATTATTCGAAATATTGCTCAGACGCCTGGTAATTGCTGCGATCAGATGGTTACCGTCACTACTCCAAATGGCATTAACAACTTTATGCTGTCCTCCGACACCACTGTGATCGGGAATACACAACTGCGCACCGGAATGCCGGTAACCGTCTTTTATGACGGCAGCCTCCCGGTACCTTTGATTTATCCGCCGCAGTTTCAGGCAGAAATCATCGCGCCCATGCGAAATGATGAGACCGTGACACTGAAATTTTTTCAGAGAAATCTTACCGCCGCCGATAATTCGCTGCGCTTAAACCTTGCACGCAACACGGAAGTTCTTACGCTCAACGGACAGCGGTTTTCCTGTCCGCCCGGTGGAAATTTCCTGCTGGTCTACTATTCCGTTACAACCAGGAGCATCCCGCCCCAGACCACGCCGCGCAGGATCATTGTCCTTTGCAGCCAGTAACCGTATCTGTTATATATTTTCCTACCAAAAAGACGCCTTTGCTCTTACAAAGCAGAGGCGCCTTTTCATTTTCAATTTCCCTATTCCAAAATAAGCCTTACACAGCCGTACATCCCAGCATCATTTCCAAGGGAGGCAAGCGCAAACCGAATCGAATCACAGGAAGAAAACGCTGCCTGCCTGTAATACTTTTCAACGGCATCCAACAACGGCTTTCCTGCTTTGGAAACACCGCCGCCGAGAACGAAGACTTCCGGATCCAGCACACAGGCCAGATTACTCAGCGCATTTCCCAGAATACGGGCAAATTCTTCCACGATCTCTTCCGCCGTCTTATCCCCATCCTTGTATACGTCAAATACAGCCTTGGCGGAAACTTCCCCAATCTCCTCCAGCAGGGAACTTTCATGTTTCTTCGCCAGATGCTCCCTCGCAATACGGGCGATCCCCGTCGCAGAGGCATACTGCTCCAGACATCCCTTCCTGCCGCAATTACAGGGTACCGTCTCATGAGGATTGACCGTAATATGCCCGAACTCTCCTCCTGCGCCATTGCTGCCGGGGACTATCTCTCCGTCCACAATAATTCCACAGCCTACGCCTGTCCCCAGCGTTATCATTACCAGGTTCTTGCAGCCCCTGCCGCCGCCCTGCCACATTTCTCCCAGAGCCGCCACATTGGCGTCGTTTGCTGCCTTTACTTTGATTCCGTCCATCAAAGCTTCCATCTCTTTGGCTACATTGATATTTTTCCAGCCAAGATTCACGCACATTGGCACGACGCCGTCCCTGCGCACCGGACCGGGAAGGCCAATTCCGATACCCTCAATATCATCTTTCTGGATAATCTGTTCCTCCATATGTTTTTTCAGGGAGGATGCAATATCTGATAAAATATTTGCCCCCTCATTACTGGTATCTGTGGGAATTTCCCACTTCTCCAGAAGATTTCCCGTGGTCTCAAACAGACCGAGCTTACAGGTTGTCCCACCAATGTCAACGCCAAATCCATATTTCTTCATAATCATATCTCTCCTTTTTCTATCGTTCCGTTATTCAGTTACTATACTAACACAGACTCCTTATCCCCAATAATGACCTTTATTTCATCCATGCTTTTTTCTGCCACATCTGCTATCTGTTCCAGAGTATAGCCCTTTTGATACATATTTAAAATAAATCTGGTCTCTCTTCTGGCCTCTCCTCTGGCCTCTCCTCTGGCCTCTCCTCTGGCCTCTCCTCTGGCCTCTCCCTTTTCAAAAATCCCCTGACTCAAATTACACATGGTACTCACATCCTCTCTCATTCTATCATCTATTGGAATATCATACTCTGTTTCAATTATTTCTAATTTTTCACTGACAGACAACTCCGCGGACAACAGAGCATTCAGCAAACGATGTAAATCGTATTCATCATCATATTCCGGAAGTTCATCTGCTATACCAATCAAAACAATATTCAGCAAATCCAACCTCCCTTTCCACTTATGGACTCCCATCAATGAATCATCTGTCAAGTGTACATAATTCATGCAATTGTTATCAAGGTTCATGCAAATCCAGATAGAAAATACACGCTTTATATCATTATAATTTGTTTTGACAAAATCTCTTTCTTTCTGCGATGATACAAGCCGGCTCGCATAAAAAATTGCACGATTTAAAATATGATAGCCCGTTGGCTCGTCTTTCTGCGCCTCCAGATTGATGATGACCTGAGATATCCCATCTTTCATGCGCACATAGAATATAATATCAAATCGAATTAATCCCTCGTTTATTTCCAGATTTTCTGTATTCAAACCAACAATTCGATGACCATCTTTCTCCGTTACCGTATTTGTCAATCCCGGCTCAACCGGAACTGTTCCAATCACAGGCTCACTCTCAATATAAGACACAACATCCTTCGGTTCCATTTTTTGAAATTCATCAATAACCTTCACCAGTATATGCGCGAGAATAATTTTATTTCCTAACAGGCGTTTTACCTTTTCATCATATTGGGCACCGGTATCTGTTGCATTTACCGCATTTTTCATCTCCATCCTGGCCTCACCCCTCCTTAGGTCATATTATAACCTGTTATCTGCACTGAATCAACTGCAAGTTAAATCTTGCCAGACCTTTTTTTAAATGATAAGATAAAACATAATATCATGACAGGAACTACAGAAAGGAGCGTTCCATGGCACATATCCTGCTGGTCGAGGACGACAAGAGCATTGTAACCAATTTAACGGAATTTCTGCAAAACGAAGGTTTCTCCATCACCTCAGTAAATGGGCAGAGCAAAGCGCTGGCTCTGCTGGATGAATCTGCCGCAGACTTTGATTTGATCCTCCTGGACGTCTCACTTGCCGAGGGAAACGGATTCGCCATCTGCCGTGCCGCCAAATCCACCACCAGCCTGCCCGTCATTTTCCTGACCGCGTCCGGAGATGAATACAGCGTAGTGACCGGGCTCGACCTTGGCGCGGACGACTACATCTCCAAACCCTTCCGCCCACGCGAACTCGTCTCACGCATCCATAATATTCTACGCCGTTACGGCAAAGCCAATACGCGCTTGGAATATAAAAATCTCAGCGTCGATACCGTCCGTGCCACAGTTCACAGAGACGGACAGGAAATCGTTCTCTCTGCACTGGAATACCGGCTGCTGTTATATTTTATGAGCAATCAGGGCATTGTTTTATCCCGTACCAAATTATTGGAGGCGCTATGGGATATTGCCGGGGAATTCGTCAATGACAATACGCTGACTGTCTATATCAAACGACTGCGCGAAAAAATCGAAGAAGAGCCCCAGAATCCGACGCTGATTAAGACCGTGCGCGGCCTGGGCTATAAAATGGGAGACTGATATGAAACTATTGCACAATCCTGAAATCAACAGAGGGCTAATTGTCCATCTTATCCTGGCAATCTCTGCGATAACGCTCGGCTGGCTCCACGATGCATATGCTGCGCTATGCCTGGCGTTATTTTCCGCACTGTACATCCTTGCATATTACATTTTTACCGGGAGCCGTTATCGAAAATTACAGCAGTTGAGCCTGGAACTGGATGCAATGCTGCACAACAATACCCCCATCAAATTCGAAAAATACCGCGAAGGAGAACTCTCGATTCTGGAAAGCGAGTTGTCAAAAATGACGCTGCGCCTGAGCGAACAGGCAGCGGCGCTTGCCAGCGACAAACAGTTTCTTGCGGACTCCATGGCTGATATTTCCCATCAGATCCGCTCTCCGCTGACCTCCTCAAATCTGATCCTCTCGCTTTTGATGGAGCAGGAACTATCCATGGAACGCCGCAGGCAGCTATTGCGGGATCTTACACAGCTTTTGTCCCGCATTGACTGGCTCGTAGAATCCATGCTGAAACTGGCAAAAATGGATGCCGGAACCATTACCTTTAACCGTGCTCCCATCTCTGTTTTGCAATTGCTCACACACGCCGCCAAACCGCTTTTAATTCCTATGGAACTGCGGGAACAGACACTGGATATCACATCCGCCAACCTCTCGCAACAGGAGTCACACCCTTCGAATATTCCTGATGCACAGGCGTCCCCCCAATTTTATGGAGACTTCGCCTGGACCACGGAAGCTATCCTTAATATCCTCAAAAACTGCATGGAGCATACGCCTGTCGGCGGCCGGATCCAGATTTCCTACGCACAGAATGCTATTTATACGGAAATTGTTATAGAGGACAATGGAGAAGGATTTGAGAAAGAAGACTTACCCCACCTGTTTGAACGGTTTTACAAGGGTCAAAATGCCTCCGAACACAGCGTCGGCATCGGCCTTGCGCTTGCCCGGATGATTGTCACGCAGCAGAACGGAACCGTGAAAGCGGAAAACCGCCCGGAAGTGATATGCCCCTTGTCAAGTAGACAGGTAAAATATCTAAAATTTAGTGTGGATGATGCCTGTATTTCGTTTTGGAATGCAGGCATTTTTCTATGCACACCATTTTTCTTTATATTTCATGATTCGTTTGAAAAAAGATTTCAGACTTTTTATTAGTGCTGCGGAGGGATAGGCATGATTGATATAATAGTAGTATTTCCACAGATGAAAGACGGG
>CAJUOE010000043.1 GCA_910587895.1 uncultured Lachnospiraceae bacterium | reverse complement strand
GTGTCTATCAGGAACCGTCAGACATGATAATTATTTAGGATAACATCTGATGAAGGAAGAACACCTTCTTCTGTTATCTGATTTATAGAAACTTATTAACCAAGTAGTCTTATTGACTACACCATTATTATACTAGGAGGTAGTTTCATGAGAGTGGAATGCAAAATCAGCGCAGATTATAAAGAATCTTATGCAGTTCTTCATATAAATAAAATGACCGCGACGATTGCACAAATCATTTCGATGCTGGAAAAAGAAAGTGCAGGTTCTCACGCATTGGTTGCGGAAAAGGACAGAAAAACTTATTTTATCAGGCCGGATGAGATATCCATAATACGTACCGAGGGCAGGGAAATTACCTGTTACGACAAACGCAAAAACAGATATATCTTGGATAAGCCTCTCTATGAACTGGAACAAATGCTTGATGCATATTTTGTGCGTATTTCCAAATCAGCGATTGTCAATATTAGCCAGATTGACCATGTGGAGGCAAGTTTTAACGGAACCATGGAGCTGGTAATGAAAAATGGCGTCATGGATTACATTTCCAGAAGATTTCGAAAAAGTTTTAAAGAAAGGTTGGGGTTAAAATGAAACATACGGTAAAATTAATAATCAAGTATCTCTTCTATGGCATCTCTTTGGGCTGCACCTCATTTGTGGTTATGTGTTTTTCTTTCTTTGTTGGAGGCGGCGAAGATTTCCTGGCGCCGATATACAAAGATTTTGCAAGGCAGGCTATTGGCGCCGTGCTTGTGGGAATTGCCTGTGGCGGAACCTCTGTCATCTATCAGTTTGACCGTCCCTGTGCATTCTGGAAAGTCATCATACATTTTGGCATTGGAATGGGCATTTTCTATCCGGTGGGCATTTACCTGGGCTGGATTCCTTTTTATCCAGACAGGATAATTCTTACAGTCCTGCAATTTTTGTCTTCCTGTGGGATTTTCATTGTCATCTGGTTTTGTTTTTATCTGTTTCACAGGAATGAGGCGAAACAGATAAATGAAAGGTTAAGGGAACTTGAGCGGGGTGGTGCCGCAGGCGGAGAATGAAACGTTATCCCTATTGACAAAACAGCAAAATAACCATATATTTACAGAGAGGACGATTGTCAGATGAAAGTTCTCCCAAAACGAAATTCAGGAGGTTATAAAAGTGAAAAAACGAATTCTTTCAGTTGTTTTAACGCTGTGTTTATGCATTTCATCTCAGTCTGTGGCATACGCAGGGCAGGAAGAACTCTTGCAGCAGGAGGAAGTTCTTGCGGAAGAATCCACGTCCGGGCTGGTTGCCCGCGATGGCACGATTCCTACCCCGACGGAGGTCTACGAGGCCATGATTGCACTGAAGGATCGGGAGGAGTATAAGGAGGGAACGCCCTGGACCGACGATGAACCTTATTCAGATACAAAGGGATATTACCGCTGGAAAGGAGGCCTGCTCGGTGGGGTGAATATCGTAGCTGTGGGCTGCGTGGCGTTTGCATTTATATTAAGTGATGAGGCATTTGGCGCGTTGCCAGCCAGGATGTATGCGGAAGGCAGTTTTACATTTGAGGATATAAAAGTCGGGGATATTTTACGTGTAAATAATGACACCCATACCGTGATTGTGCTAGAGGTGAACGATGCGGGCGTGGTTGTTGCCGAGGGAAATATCAGTACCGGAGACCACCAAGGCAGAGTTCATTGGGGGAGGGCGATATCTAAGGAAGTGGTGATGAGCAACACCAGCCATTATATCACCCGTTACCCGGAAAACTATATTCCACCGGATGATCCTACTGCAAATGAAATAATGAAAAGCGGAACGCTTGACGGAGGACTTGCTTTTAATCTCACAAAGGCAGGAACGCTGACTATTTCCGGACAGGGCGCAATGCCGGATTACAGCAGTCTCGAAGAACAGCCGTGGAGGGAATATGGCAGCCAGATCCGCAAGGTTGTTATTGGAAATGGAGTTACCAACATCGGTTCCTGTGCTTTTTGGGAGTGCGAGGTTCTTAGTGTGGAGATTCCCTCCAGTGTGACAGCTATTGGCAACAATGCTTTTTACAAGTCTGCCATTATTTCCGCAACCATTCCTTCCAATGTGAAAACCATTGGTGACAGCGCATTCCAACAATGTCAGAATCTTAGCACAGTGACGGTTTCCGAAGGAGTGGAAACCATTGGCCAAAATGCTTTTCGTGCCTGCATGAGCCTCACTTCGATAGAGTTACCTGCCAGTGTCGGTGAGGTGGGCGCCGCTGCATTTTTCCAATGCCAGGCATTGCTGAGTGTGACGTTTGCTCCTGGCAGCAAACAGGTGAAACTGGGTGACAATCTGTTTACGCAATGTTATTATCTGATGCGGGTAACGCTGCCCAAAAGTGCAGACCGCATTGGCGAAGGAATGTTTCAGAACTGCCTGTCGCTTGCTGGAGTGGAAGTTCCGCAGGGAGTGAAAAGTATCGGAACATTTGCGTTTTCAACCTGTTCCGCATTTACCACCGTCATAATTCCGGACAGCGTAGAGACAATCGGGATGGCTGCGTTTGCATCCTGTCCGTTAAGCGACATATACTATACCGGCACCGAAGAGCAGTGGAGCAGAATAGGTAAGTCAAGTGACACGATAGCGGCAATTTCAGGGGCAACGATACATTATAACTATACTCCTGTTTCGCCACCTGGCCCTGGCGTTGGGGATGACAACGATACTCCCGGCACTGGGGACGACAACGATAATTCCGGTGGTGGAGATAACGATAACAATGATAATTCTGGCAACAAGCTGAATATTTCCCAGGCAACTGTAACATTGGCACAGACAGGTTATACTTATGATGGAAAGCCCAAAACGCCGGCGGTAACTGTGAAATTGGATAATAAAACGCTGATTTTAGATACTGATTATGTTGTTGCTTACAGCGATAATATCAATCCAGGAACAGCCAGGGTGACGGTTACAGGCAAGGGAAATTATACCGGCAGTAAGACAGTTAGTTTTACAATTACCAAAGCAGCAGATGCGGATCCAGTGCCATCCATTACCTGCAAGAAAACTTTGTATGAGGTTGCATATGGCACAAAGCCTTTCCAGATCAATGTTTCTTCCAATAGCAGGATGACCTTTACGAGCTCCAATCCCAGCATTGTTGCAGTGGATGCAAATGCGGGAAAGGTTACCATCAAAAATACCGGAGTTGTCACCATAACTATCAAGGCAGGGAATGCATCTGAGAAAGTGACCGTCAAGGTAAGTCCGAAAAAACCGTCTGTAAAGTCCGCGAAAGCAGCAAAGGGCAGAAAACTGACCGTGAAATGGGCAAAGGATAAGATGGCGTCGGGCTACCAGGTGCAGGTAAGTACGGATAAGAAGTTTAAGAAAAATGTGAAATCAAAGAAATTATCGAAGACTGCTTATACGTTTAAAAAGCTGAAAACCGGAAAGAAGTATTATGTAAGAATACGCAGTTATAAAAAATCCGGCAAAGAAACTTTGAATAGCACATGGAGTAAAGTAAAATCAAGCGGCAAGATTAAAAAGTAAACAATCTTAAATACAAATAGAAAATGATATTGCGTGACAGTTTTAAGGAAATTTTCGGGTAAGCCATATTCCTTAAAGCTGTCACGTTTTTTTGATAGGAGATAGCGTTTTATTGTGTAAAATTTAAGATAGTTGACATATTTCAAAACCCGTAGTACAATAATTAATGACTATCGGTCAAAAATAATGGCAGGAGGATAAAAGATGGCTAGACCTGTAAAAAAATTACCGGAACAATGGAAGAAAGAAATTATGGATGCGGCACGGGAACTGTTTATTTCGCAGGGATATGAGGAAACTTCCGTATCAGATATTATGAATGCAGCAGGCGGGGCAAAGGGCATGTTTTACCACTTTTTCCAGAGCAAAGAAGAGCTGATGCATACACTGGGAAATCAAATGTTTTTTGAAAATAATCCATTTGAAACCATTCGATATAAGCATGATTTGAACGGTCTGCAAAAAATAAAATCGTTGCTTGCACTGAATCAATCCGATGATGTGCGTAACCGTCTGAATATGGAGGCAGTTTCGATTCTCAAAGACCCGCATATTCTGGCGGCGGCAGTGGCGGAAAACAGGCGTATACTGACGCCCTTATGGCTGGAGCTGCTGGAAGAGGGGAGGAGGGACGGCTCCATCCAAACTGAGTATGTAAAGGAGCTGGCGGAACTTTTACCGCTTATTAATTTCTGGCTTATGCCCACAATTTTTCCGGCGACGGAAGAAGAGCTGCATCATAAATACCAGTTTGTCATAGAAGTATTGGAGCATATGGGATTGCCGGTTTTTGATGATAATATCAGATCTTTTGCAGAAAATTGCATTTATGATATTTCGGAAACACCCTGCGGGCATACCTCTATGCCAGAGAACGCAGGCAAAATCAAGAAAAAAGGAGGGAATGGGACATGACGCAAAAATTATTTACGCCCAATTTTATACTTTTGATTCTGGGACAGCTTACTTCGCTGTTTGGGAATTTCATATTGAAACTGGCGCTGTCTATGTATGTGCTGGACGTGACCGGTTCCGCGGCTGTCTTTGCAGGTATTTTGTCTGTTGCGGCCATTCCGACAATCCTGCTCACGCCGTTTGGCGGAATTCTTGCGGACAGGGTAAACAGGAGGAATCTTATGGTTGCCTTGGATGCAGCCTCCGCTGTATCCGTATCGGTGGCAACGCTGCTTTTGTCAGAAGGAAATGCGGTTGTGGTAATCAGCGTGCTTCTGGTGGCGCTTTCCGTTCTGGGTGCATTTGAAACGCCGACCGTGCAGGCGTGCATTCCGACGATGTTGCAGGGGGATAATATCACAAAAGGGAATGCGGTGGTAAATCAGGTTGCATCCCTGTCATATTTCATTGCGCCTTTGTCGGGCGGTGTTTTATATACCGTGTTTGGGTTAAAACGTGTTATGGCTGCGAGCATCGGCTGTTTCTTTTTTACAGCTTTTTTTGAATGTTTTATAAAATTGGAGCATCAGCGTCTGCCGGGTAAGGGCGGTGTGCTGTCGGTAATCAGGGATGATTTTTCCACGAGTATGCAGTATGTTTTGCGGGAAGAGAAAAGTATCGGAAAGATGCTGCTTTTGACAGCATGTTCGAGGTTTTTTGTAATGGGAATTCTGGCAGTCGGGCTGCCCTATATGGTACGTATGGTTCTGGGGATGAATGCAAACTATTATGGCGCTGCGGAAAGTGTACTGGCAGTTGCTACAATTGTCGGGAGCATTGCAGCAGGGCTATTGACTGAGAAATTGAAAGTGTACAGGCTATATCGTTTGCTTGCCGCAATCGGTATTTTTATGATTCCGGCGGGACTTGCCTTTCTTTTGCCGGTCGGCTCCATGGTGAAATACGTTGTCGTTATGGTTTCATTCTGTGGAATGCAGGTGGTCATCAGTATTTTTTCCATTTTTGTCGTTTCTCTGATACAGCAAAGAACGCCGAATCATTTCATAGGAAAAGTCATGGCGTATGTATCTACGATTACCCTGTGTGTCCAGCCAATCGGACAGGTGGCATATGGTTTCTGGTTTGACTGGTCTGGCAATGCGGTTTCTTCAGTGCTGATTCTGAGCGGGATAGCAGTGTGCGTCGTCGGGGTGTTTGCGAAGGGAGTTGATGCGGACTTGTCCGCTTTGTTCCAAAATGGAAAAGGAAACAGAGAAAACAGGTGTAAAAAAATATATGATTGGTTATTGACAAAATTCTATCACTAATGTATTATTATGATAGAATAAAATAAAAATCCTATCATAGCGTACGGGTATGGGGGAGGGATAAAACGGTTGAAGGTTCATAATAATGGAAACAGGAGGAAATAAAATGCCGAAAGAGAGGACCCAATTTTGTATAGAGTGCAGAAAAGAAACCATGTACCGCATACAACGTGTTCCGTATGAGAAATGTATTAGGGGTAAGGATTATGAATTTGAAATATCAGAAGCTGTTTGTGAAAATTGTGGTGAAACTGTAAGTCTTCCCGGACTCCTGGACAGTAACGCACAGGAGATTGACAGACAGTATAGGCTACAGGAAGGCATTGTTAGTATAGAAGACATTAATCATTTGATGGAATTATATAAAATTGGCAAAGCGCCCCTGTCTCTGGCCCTGGGTTTTGGAGAAATAACAATCACCAGATATCTTTCCGGCCAGGTTCCTTCCAAAGAGTATTCGGACGTTATTCGAAAAGCGTTGGAATCGCCTTCCTATATGATGGAAAAATTAAATGAAAATATAGATAAAATTGGCGACACTGCCTATAGGAAAGCCATAAGTGCAGCAAAAGAGATGGAACCGCTGTTGGCATTGTCTGAAAAGATGCTGTTATCTATTTCCTATATATTCAAAATAGCAGAAGAAGTCACGCCATTGGCATTGCAGAAAATGCTTTATTTTGCGCAGGGCATTCATATGGCATTATCCGGAATAGAATTTTTTCGTGAAGAATGTGAGGCGTGGGCGCATGGTCCGGTGTTTAAAGATGTATATGATATTTTTAAGAATTTTAAATATAACCCGATTGATGATATAAGGTTCGCAATGTTTCAAAACAGATTTCATGAGTTGCCAGATGATGAAAAAAGAATCATAGATTTGGTTGTTGAGACTTTTGGTATGTATAGTGGGAAGGTATTGGAACGAATTACGCATGAGGAAACACCCTGGAAGAATGCCAGAGTGAATTGTTTGCCGGGGGAATCTTCTAATGAAGTGATATCAAAAGAATCCATTAAGAAATATTTTTCGGGAGTTTCCAGAGAGTATGAACTGGATAAGGTGGATGGTATTAGAAAATATATCCATAGCAGATTGGAGATGGTGTAGTCTATGGGTTAAAATATCGCCCTTGACACCCAGCCATTTTTCTGATAACATGAAAGCGTTCACTTGCATGGAGGTGAGGACATGGATGAGACAAGTCAGAAAATTGTTGACGCTGCCATGGCGTTGATACGGGATAAAGGATATGTCGCGACGACTACGAAAGAAATCGCGAAGGAAGCAGGCGTTAACGAGTGTACACTGTTTCGTAAATTTAAAAATAAAAAAGATATTGTCTTGCAGGGAGTAAATCAGGCGCAGTGGAGGGCGGATGTCACGCCGGAGATATTTGAAAACGTGCAATGGGACTTGCAGGCGGATCTGGAAATGTTTATGCGGGCGTATATGGACAGAATGACGCCCGATTTTGTGAACCTGTCGATTGGATTGCGGGCGCCGCAATTATACGATGAGACTTCGCCCTTAATTATGAAAGTACCGCAATCGTTTTTGTCTGCGTTTACGGAATATTTGGAAAAGATGTATGCGCGGGGCGAGATACGTAAGTTGGATTTTGACGTTTTTGCAATCAACTTTTTTGCGGCGACGTTTGGTTTTACCTTTTTGCAGGCATCCTTTGGCGATGAGCTTACAAAGGTTCGGAAAGAAGAGTATATCAAAAATAATGTGCAGGTATTTGCAAAGGGATTGATGGGGTAATGAATGGGGCTGTTGCATGAAGTTTCATTTTTATGCAACAGCATTATATATAACATAAGTGCAAGCAAGTACACGCACTCTGAGCGGAGGAATCTAAGATGAAAATAACAGGAGCAGAATTATTTGTGAAAGCATTGAAGGAAGAGAAAGTAGATACGTTGTTTGCCTATCCGGGAGGGCAGGTCATAGATATATTTCACGCGCTCTATGGAACAAAAGAAATAGAGATCATTTTGCCGCGGCACGAGCAGGGATTGATTCATGCCGCGGATGGGTACGCACGCTCCACCGGGAAAGTTGGCGTTTGTCTTGTGACAAGCGGCCCGGGCGCAACAAATCTTGTGACAGGCATTGCCACTGCAAATTATGACAGCGTTCCGCTGGTGTGTTTTACCGGTCAGGTGCCAAGGGAACTTATGGGAAAAGATGCATTTCAGGAGGTGGATATTGTCAGCGTTACAGAAAGCATATGCAAGTATGCAGTGACAGTACAGGACAGGGAGAGTCTGGCAGATACCATAAAGAAGGCGTTTCATATTGCCCGGACGGGAAAGCCGGGGGTAGTAGTTGTGGATTTGCCAAAAGACATCCAGAAAATGTACGGCAGTGATGATTATCCAATGGAGATAATACCGGAAAACGGTGAGACAGAGACAATATCCCAATGCAGTATAGAATATGATATGAAAAGACAGATAAAAAAGGCATTGGAGCAATTAAACGGTGCAAGGAGGCCTGTATTTTTAATTGGTGGAGGCGTTTTTGTTGCTCATGCCTGCCAGGAAATGACGGAGCTTGCTGAGAGGACTGGAATTCCGGTTGTAACGACGATTATGGGGCGGGGAGTGATTTCGACCAGGAATAAGTTATATCTTGGAAACATCGGTATCCATGGAAGTTATGCTGCTAATTATGCAGTCAGCAATTGCGATGTATTGATTGCAATAGGGACGAGGTTTAATGACCGCATTACAGGGAAAGCCGGGACATTTGCTCCGGATGCGGTTGTTATTCACATTGATATTGATGCATCCTGCATTTCCAGAAATATAGCGGCTGATATTCCGATCGTCTCAGATGCCAAAACGGCAATGAAAGCATTGCTTGAAAATGCAAAGTTGTTACATATTTCTGAATGGGTGGAGGAAGTGAACATTTTAAAAAAGAAATTTCCCATTACAATGAAAAATAATGGGTTGACGCCGCAGAAAATCATTGCGTCAATAAATGATATGTTTCCGGATGCAGTGATTGCTACGGATGTAGGTCAAAATCAGCTTTGGGCTACGCAATTTCTGGAGTTGGACGAACATAAGAAATTGCTGACCTCCGGCGGACTGGGGACGATGGGGTATGGTTTTCCGGCTGCGATTGGGGCAAAAATTGCAAATCCAAAGAGAGATGTGCTTGTGATTTCCGGTGATGGAGGAATGCAGATGAATATTCAGGAAATGGCAACTGCTGTTGTCTATGAACTACCCATCATCGTATGTGTTTTAAACAATGGCTATCTGGGAAATGTCCGGCAGTGGCAGGAAATGTTTTATGAGAGGAAATATGCGAGTACCTGTATGCGTTATCGCAGGAGCTGCCCTGTGTTTTGCAGCAGCCCGGGAGAAGTCTGCCCAGAGTATACGCCGGACTTTGTGAAACTGGCAAAAAGCTATGGGGCAAGAGGCGTCCGGATAACAAATGTGGAGGAAATAGAGGCGGCCTTTTGTTATGCAAAACGGAACCGGAAGACACCTACAGTTCTTGAATTTATCATAGACAGAGAAAGTAACGTCATGCCGATTGTGCCGCCGGGCAATGCGCTTAGTGATATGATTCTGGAGGATGGGAAATTCTGAAAAATCATGCTAAACGAACTGGACAATTAATGTGAATGTTATTGTAAAGACAAGCTTTTTTTTGTATAATTGAAGTGTGGCAGGAGCAGGATATACCGTGGTTTGTGTCAAAGATTTTTAGAAATTGAGGTGTTAAAATGCAGGATGATACAAGGCTGATAGAGGAAGTCATGGCAAAGCGCACCGCAAAAAACAGCGTATTCCTTGACCTTTTTCAAAACAAAAGTTATCTGTTAAGGCTATATAAAACGCTCCACCCGGAGGACACTACAGCGACAGAGGATTCTCTTACAGATGTGACGATTACGAATGTATTGACGGATAATTTGTATAATGACTTAGGCTTTATTGCAAATAATAAGCTGATGATACTTGTGGAAGCACAATCTACATGGACAGTGAATATTTTAGTAAGAGTTTTGCTGTATTTGGCGCAAAGCTATCACGAATATTTTCAGCGTACCAGTCAAGACTATTATAAAAGCAGAAAAGTTAGAATGCCCAAACCCGAACTGTATGTAATATTTACAGGTAATAAGGGCAGAAAACCCAATAGGTTGCTATTGTCAGATGAATTTTTCAAGGGTGCAGATATAGATATTGAGGTTAAAGCTAAAGTGATCTATGAAAGTGATACAGATGACATCATCAACCAGTACATCATTTTTTGCAAGGTTTTCAACGAGCAGACAAAACAGCATGGAATGACGAGGAAGGCAGTTACGGAAACAATTCGCATATGCAAGGATAGGAATGTTTTAAGGGAATATTTAGCGCAGAGAGAAAAGGAGGTTGTGACGATTATGATGAGTTTATTTGATGAAGAACAGATAATGAAATCATTTATTAGAAGTGAAAGACATGACGCAGACAGGGAAACTGCAGAAAGAATGATAAGAAAAGGGAAAATGTCACTGGAAGAAATTGCGGATTATGTTCCGTCATTACCACTTGAAGAGTTAAAAGAGCTTGAAGCCGAGGTTATGCAGTTAGCGTAATCGAAAAACAATTTAATATCAACATAATATGATAAAATATGACAGAATGATATTTTACTTGGAGGCAGAGTATATGAGACGATTGACCGAGAAACGGGGTAAATACGAAATTGCATATTATTCGGTGGATATCACGGAAGAAATGAAGGAGAAAGCCCTGACATTTGCGAAGAATATCATACTTACGGATAACCAGTATTCGAGGCTGCTGCCTTCACAGGTTCGGGAGTCCAATGACGTGACATTGCAAAGCAAGATTGAGATACAGAGGACATACATGGGAAAACTGGGCGAGCTGGTAATCCTGAAATACCTTACAGAGAATGGCAGGAGCGTCAGCACAAAGGGCATGTTTGAGGTCTACGAGGGACAGGGGAATGTGGATCATTTTGATTTTGTCACGAAAAAGGGACACTCGGTAGACGTCAAAACGGGTTTTCGACAGATACATAGACGGTTATTGGTGAACACGGAACAGTTTGGCAATATACCGAAAGATTATTATGTTGCGGTCAAAATCGACGCCATGGATGTCGATGGGGAACAGAAACTGGTCGATTGGCAGCAAGTTTCGACGGCGACCATCTGGGGATATGCAGAGCACAGTTATATGGAAAAACATGCAGAAATTGCAAATTTTGGGGAAGGGCCGGCAAGGTGGCTGTATTATAATAAATTGCTGGGGATAGACAGGCTCCTGGAAGAATTTTAGGGGGAGGACAGACAACAAAAGAACTGGCAGGTGTAAAATGGCAAGTGAAATCTTATCAAATGCGTTGTCTTTGATAAACGGTTACCTGATGCAAAATTACAGCGACAGCGAGCAGGAAACCATACATAATGAAATGCAGATATTGGCTGGTGAAACATTTCCGGAGATTGCGGCGGCGAAGCAGGAATATTCCTATGAGGATGTGCAGGAAATTCTGTCTGGCATCAATGAAAAGGAATCCATTCGCAAGCACAAGGGCGTCTATTATACGCCGGAGGATATCGTGAAATTCATCCTCACAAACAGTGTAAAACTGCTCTATGGCAAATTAAATCCAGACAATTTTTCTGCCATGGAGTTAAATATATCATATCGAGATTTTTGTTTTGAGAAATCCGTATATGACCCGACCTGTGGTTCGGGTGTTTTTTTGCTTGCGGCGCTTAATATGAAACTGGATTTGCTTGCACGGTATCAAATACATATTGGAAAAGATGAAATAAGCAAAATTGTAGCGTCGATCAAGGGAAATGACCTAAACCGGGATTCAATTGCAATCACAAAAATCCGTTTATTACTCTGCGTGCTGCATCGCTGTGGGGTGGAATTTATCGGGGGTCTGGCAGAGCGGATGGAAGGCTGTTTTGCGTGCTATGATTTTGTGTCCGAAAAGCCCAGGGAAGAGAATCAATATGATATTGTGCTGGGAAATCCGCCGTATGTGGAGGATGCAAAGAGCGATTCCATTCCACCGAAAAAATACGGAAATATTTATGCCAATGTACTGGAACACGCAGCCTTGCATCTAAAGCCCGGCGGGGTCCTCGGGTTTATCATTCCCCTGTCGTATGTATCGACGCCGCGGATGCGAAAGATCCGCGAAGAACTTTACCGGTGCATTCCAAAGCAATATATCTTGAGTTTTTCCGACCGCCCGGACTGTCTGTTTGCCTCGGTGCATCAGAAATTGTGCGTGTTGCTTGGAAAAAATGACGGGGAAAATATGGAAATCCATACCGGGAATTACAGGTACTGGTATCGTGAGGAGCGGGGGGAATTATTTCGTACCATGGAAATTGTCAGGAATGATTTTGTGGCGGAAGGGTATATTCCCAAACTGGGAACAGCCTTAGACGTAGCTGTTTACCGGAAAATAATTTCACAGAAAACGCCGCTGATGGATTGGATGAAAGCGGGATCGGATTCTGTCTATTTGAATATGAGGGCGGCATTTTGGATGAAAGCGTTTCGGGGCGTGCATTCGAGCGGTGAATATAAGGAATTTGCCTGTGATGGGAAGTCTTTGGCAAATTACTGTATGTGCCTGCTGAATTCTTCTCTGTTCTGGTGGTATTGGATTTGCGTGTCGGATTGCTGGCATATTACAGGGAAGGAACTGCGGGGATTCCGGGTACCTGAGATACAGGATTATGAGGAGGCAGACCGGCTGGCGGCGGCTCTGGAAAAGCGGCTGGAAGAGACGAAAGTTTATGTGGGTACAAAACAGACGCAATATGAATACAAGCACAGGGAATGTGTGGACGAGATTCATGCGGTTGACGATTATGTGCATAAAATATACGGATTGACGGAGGAGGAAAGTCTTTATATTAAGAATTTTGCCTGCCGTTACAGGATAAGCGGAGGTGTGGAGCATGGACGCAATTGATATAATAAGCGGGGTGTGGAACATGGATGTCATTGATATAATAAGCGAGGGTGTGGAACATGGACGTCATTGATTTATTTTCCGGCTGCGGCGGTTTGTCGCTGGGATTTGAAAAGCGGGGCTGTACCATCAGAAAGGCCGTAGAGTTTGATCAAAGCATAGCAGAGACTTACCGAAAAAATCACCCCGAGGTGGAGCTGATTGTAGATGATATCAAGAATATCGACCAGTCCGGCGTGTTTCGAAAAGGGGACGCGCAGGTCATTATCGGCGGGCCGCCGTGCCAGGGATTTTCCATGGCGGGCGCGCGGATTCGGGAAGGATTTATCGACGACCCGAGAAATTATTTGTTTAAGCATTATTTTAATGTGGTGAAAACAGTGAAACCGCAGGTCTTTGTGATGGAGAATGTGAAAGGCATTACCACGATGCAGGGCGGTAAAATTTTTGCGGAAATCCTGCGGATTTTTACGGATTCGGATATGCTGGAGGGAAGGTCGTACCATCTTTTTCAGAGGGTGGTGAAGGCGGCTGATTTTGGCGTTCCGCAGAAACGGGAGCGGATGATTCTCATCGGAACGCTTAGGGAAGATGTTGATTTTGAATCTTTATGGGAAACGACAAGAAGGGAAATCATGCAGGAGGAGCCGCATTATTTTGACGTGGTAAATGTCCGGGATGCAATTGGCAACCTGCCGAAAGTGACGGAGGATGGCAAGATTGCAAATCCGGCGCCTGTCACGGATTATCAGCGTTATCTGGCAAGCGGGAAGGAAATGCTTACCAACCATACGCAGACAAAGCATTCCAAGATTGCCGTTGACCGGATGCGCAGGGTTGCGAACGGCGAGAATTTTACGTCGCTGCATGAGGATATTAAATCAGTACACAGCGGCGCATATGGAAGGCTGTGCTGGGAGGAACAGGCGCCGACGATTACGACCAGGTTTGATACGCCTGCCGGGGGAAGGTTTATCCATCCCACAGAAGACCGGACGCTGTCGCCCAGGGAGGCGGCGCGCATTCAGAGTTTTCCGGATGATTTTGTTTTCTATGGGACGAAGACTTCCATCTGCAAGCAGATAGGAAATGCCGTTCCACCGAAGATTTCTTATTTCCTGGCGCGGTTTATTGAGAAGATTATTTGAAGGGAGGATTAGGGGATGAATCCGATGTTACAAAAGAAGTTAGAGGAACTGGAGCAGTCAGGCGATTACGAGTGCTGGTATCTGGTAAAACAGCCGACGTCATTTGACAGCCTGTGTTATCTGGTCTCTTTTCTGAAGGAATACAAGGCTGGACACAATACTGATAATCTACAGGATTATATCGGGCGCAAAATTCATCAGTTGAATATCGTAAAACCAGAGGTGAAGATTTCGAATAATTACCGGGCTTTGCGTGTGGCGGCGTTTTTTGGACTGATTACCATGGTGTCGGATAGCGGTGGACGGATGCCTTATGAACAGGCAAAGATTACCGACGCCTTCGAGGAAATCAACGACAGGTGCGCGGGGGAATTTGAACATACAGGGTTATATTTGGACATTATTCAAAGGCAGATTGAAAAAATGTTCCTCAGTTCGGCAATTGATGAGGAATCAAACGGCGTCAGGAAAGGGTACCGCCTGTATCCTGTTATGCTGCTGTATAAGGTGCTGCTGGAGCTGGGGCGATCGACCGGTAAATATGAGATATCTATGACAGAATATAGATATCTGGTGGCGACAACAAAAACATTTGAAGGGTTTCTGGAGACATTGTTGTTAATTAAACTATTGCGCGAGGATAAATCTGCAGGCAGTAAATTTGAGAAGTACAGGGGGAAATTTGATAATCGTCTGATTCAGGCATTAAAGCAGCTTCCGGCGCTGGAAGTTGGCAGAGACAGTATTGCGATCAGGGATGTTTTTGTGAAACAGGTAGCTGAGAAAGTATATATTTTTGAGGAAAATCCCCAAAAATATACGACCGATCGTTACCTTGATTTCCTGGGCTCTGTGAAATCATTGTTTGAAGTGAAAGAATTCTCCGAGGGAGAGGCAGGCGAAGAGCCAAAGGAAGATGCTTCGGTGGAAAAAGAAAGTTCGCCGCAAAAAGACTGGGAGAAATCACGCGTACCCGGAGGGAGGAATGTCCTTCTCTACGGCGTGCCAGGTTCCGGAAAGAGCTATACGATTGCACATGAGTATTGCAAAGCGGGCAGCAGGGTGGAGCGTCTGGTTTTCCACCCAGATTATACGTATTCGGAGTTTGTGGGCCAGATTCTTCCGGTGGTTGCAGAGAATGGACAGGTGAGCTATGAATTTACGCCGGGTCCGTTTACGAAGATTATGTCCGAGGCGTACCAGAACCCGCAGACAGAGTATATTTTGATTATTGAAGAGATAAACCGCGGAAATGCGCCTGCGATATTTGGGGAAGTGTTTCAGCTCCTGGACAGGAAAACAGCAGGGGGCGACAGGGAAGACGATGGAATTCCTGTGGGGACGAGCGAGTATCCGATTTCCAATCAGGATATTGCCCGGGCAATGTATGGGGAGGAACGAAAGAAAGACCCGGTTCGAATTCCTTCCAATCTCTCCATCATTGGCACGATGAACACCTCCGACCAGAATGTGTTTACCCTGGATACGGCATTTCAGCGCAGGTGGGAGATGCATCTGGTGGAAAATGATTTTGACAATGCATCGCCCGTGTTTGCAGATGCGGAAATTCTCGATACGAAAGTTACCTGGAGAAATTTCTGTACCGAAATCAACCGAATCATTGTCAGCGGCGCTGTGGGCATGGCGGCGTCGGAAGATAAGCGTCTGGGCGTATATTTTGTCCATCCGAAGGATTTGGTCTTTGATGAGAAAATGGGAAACCTTAAGAGCGGCGAGTATGATAACCTGCGCAGGAAAGAGCGGGAAAATACGCTGGATGCGGCGGAAAAGAAACGGTTATCAGAAATTCGTGAGGCGATGAAACAGAACCGCAAATTTCCGGAAAAAGTCATGAAATATTTATGGGATGACGCGTTTAAATTTAACCGCGAGGCGGTATTTGAAACGACAGATTATCCGGATTTGGAACAGATGATTCACGCGTTTTTGTATGCGCAGGGCGAGGCGCGGTTTGAGGTGTTGAAAGAAAATGTCAGAAATGCATTTGTGTAAGATTTGCCAGGTAAATACAAATGAAGAGGGGAACCGTTTTGTCGGGATTCAGGCGGACAGCCACGGCGCGAAAGTCTGTTTTCCGATTGGTTACTGCCTGCCGGAAACGGATGCGGAAATACGCAGAGATATCCGGCATCTGATACAGGTCTTGGCAGAGTTTACGACGAAAAAAGAGCGGCTGCTCGCAGCCCGTCAATTCGGCGCATTGCAGACGGTGGATTTTCCCATTCATGCATATCAAAGCGTACTGGAATATTATTTTGCCATCGGCGGCAGGTATTATGTGGAGACGGAGCACACATACCTTACGGCTCCGGCCGGAAAGCAGGACTGGGCGAGAACCGTCCGCAAGCATACGCCTTTGATACAGAATCAGTCAGGAATCTCCTCTTTTATTTATACGGCGTATGAGGTTCGTGCCTCAAGGCCCAACGATACGAAACTGATTACGCAGATTAATCGGTTTTGCGTCTACGAGGCTTTTCGAAAACTGGGCTGGCTGTATGTACCCTATATGCCAAAGGAACCGGGGGCGCATCCGGATATCCGAACCTCCATCGCAATCGTGCAGCAAAAGCTTGCCGCGACGAACGACGACAGGAAGAGGATGTTGTTTCAGGGGATGAAAGATATGCTGGAGTACATGGACGAGGAGACGTCGGACAGAGCGTTTTATTACGGCGTGGATGATTTTAAAGGCGTCTGGGAACAACTGGTAGACCGGGCATTTGGCGTACGGGATAAGGAACGGTATTTTCCGCATTCCAGATGGATGCTGGATTACGGTGATAATAGGCAGACGCGTCCCTTGCAGCCGGATACCATCATGATTTATGAGGGGAAATATTATGTGCTTGACGCCAAATGTTATAAATATGGACAGAGCGGGATTCCGGCGCATCTGCCGGACGCTTCCTCTATCCATAAGCAGATCACCTATGGGGAATATCTGGAAAAGCATCAGAATGTGGATGTGGACAAATTGTTTAATGCTTTTCTGATGCCTTATAACATGGCGGAGAATCCGTTCGGGCTGCATACCATTGTTGGCAATATCGGGGAGGCGATCGGTGACTGGCGGCGCAACCGTAAATATTATGAGCGCATTCAGGGAATCGTCGTGGATACCAGGCATCTGATGTACCATTATGCGGGAAAGCCCGCAAAGGAAAAGGCAGAGCTGGCGGCGTGCATTGAAACTGTTCGTGGAAGGGGGCAAATTGCATGGAACTTCGAGTGTTGCAATATTTCCTTGTGACGGCAAGGGAAGAAAATATTACAAGGGCGGCCACGCAGCTGCATATCACGCAGCCGACGCTTTCCAGGCAGCTCATGCAGCTGGAAGAGGAGCTTGGCGTGAAATTGTTTCACAGGGGCAGGCATAATATTTTGCTGACGGAAGATGGGATGCTCCTGCGGCGGCGCGCACAGGAAATCGTTGATTTGACGAAAAAGACGGAGCATGAGCTGAGACACGAGGAAGAGAAGGTATCCGGAGAGATTTCAATCGGCTGCGGCGAGGCGCAGAATATGAAAGTTCTCTGTGAGATGATGGCGTCGTTTCGGCAGAAATATCCCGATGTGAGTTTTGAGATTTATACTGCGATTGCGGATGATGTAAAAGAGCGTTTGGAGAATGGCATTTTGGATATGGGGCTTTTGCTGGAGCCGGTGGAAATCAGCCGCTATCAATATGTAAGGATGCCGATAGAGGAAAGATGGCGCGTATTGATGCGGAGGGATTCTCCTTTGGCAGAGAAGGAAAAAATCACGCCGGATGATTTGGCGGATGTACCATTAATTATCGCGAAACGCCAGTCTGTGCGGAACGAACTGGAGCATTGGTTTGGGCAAAGGGCGCAGAACCTTCACATTGCGTCGGTTTGCAACCTTTCACACAATAACCAGTCCCTTATGGTGGAAAGCGGGCTTGGCGTGGCAATGACGATGGAATTTTCCGGTTACGAGGATGCGCTGTGCCTGCGTCCGCTGGAACCGGAGATAACGAGCGGGTGCGTTCTGGTGTGGAAGAAAAATCAGATTCTCTCTCCGGCGGTGGCACGGTTTGTTAAGCATGTGGGGGAGTGGTTGGAGGGGTGACACCTAAATTTACTTTGCAGCGTATAAAGTCTTTCATTTTTGCTTTGATTTTTAGAAGGTTCTGTTGTAGAAATACAGCAGGACTTTTTAAATTGCATTTTACGGAGGATAAAGATGGGTAAAGTATATGGATACGCGCGCGTGTCGAGCATGGAACAAAATGAGGAGCGTCAGATGATTGCATTGGAAAGGATTGGGGTTGCAGCAGGAAATATTTACGTGGATAAGCAGTCCGGCAAAGATTTTCATAGGGGGGATTATGAAAGGATGGCGTCAAGGCTGCAAAGGGGCGACCTGCTCTATATATTGAGCATTGACCGCCTGGGGCGAAATTATGTGGAAATACAGAATCAGTGGCGGATTCTCACGAAGGAAATCGGCATTGACATCTGTGTGCTTGATATGCCGCTTTTGGATACGCGCAATGGGAAAGACCTTATGGGGACGTTTATTGCGGACCTGGTATTGCAGATACTGTCTTTTGTTGCGGAAAACGAGAGAGAGACCATTCGGAAACGTCAGGAACAGGGAATTGCCGCTGCAAAAAAGAGGGGCGTACGATTTGGGAGGCCGGAAAACAAAGTGCCGGGTAATTTTAAGCATATTGTAAAATCCTGGGAGGATGGGAACCTTAAATTTGATGAAGTTCTAAGAAAATGCCGGATGAGTAAGTCAACATTTTACCGCAGATTACGGGAAATGCGTTCCGGGCAGGAGGAATGGGCGGCGATAAATAAAAAGACAAAATAAAAGTGGTGTGGTTTGCCACTACATCATCAAATGGTTAGACAGTGACGACAAAAGCAACAAATAGCCGAGTGGGTTCGTTGACACTATAAAAGAAGGATCCCCAGACTGTACGGCAATACGGTTTGGGGATTCATTCTTTTGTCCAAATGGACTTGTAATCCCTTTTTTCCTATTGATATTAAATCCACTTCAATTAATCAATACCAATTAGTTCTGCAATCTCTTCAACCGTATCCAAAAGCATATGAAATTCCAACCCTTGTGCATAGCTGTTTTCCGCTGCGTAGTTTCTCCACAAGCTATAAAGCGCAGTTTCCTCATGCATCTCCTTCAGAATATCCTTCCAGTCCTTCAGCATATCCATTGATTCTCTTTTGGCGGCAGTATGCTCTATCGCCATTTTTAAGATATTTGGTCTGACGCTGTCCTTGTGCTCGTGATAGAGGACATGCAAATCATAAAAGTCCCTGGCTCTCGTATTTCCTATATTCCTGCGGATAATCGTTTCGTATTTCTCAGCCAGCACCGTCTCAAGCGTGTACGCCATAATGGGAACCGTTTTGTTCTCAAATATAAAAGGGTAATCATACTGAATGGCTGTCGGAGTGATTTTATCTCCGGTCGTAACATCCACTTTCATAGGACTATTTATCTTTCCATATTTTGCTGCAATATGAAGACGGAAATTATTATAAGCGTCCTCTTCGCGAATTGGCGCTATGCGTTGATATTCAAAGGTTATTCCATCGCCTGTATCAATGGCAAGAATTTCTTTGAAGATTTTGACGATTTCATCTTCTTCCAGTTGTATTCCCCTTACAGTCGTATCCATGTCCATTGTAGTTCTGGCTCCAACCCCAATCATTGAGGAGATCAGCAGACCGCCTTTCAGGATAAAATTCTCCGCATAAGGCGATACGGCAAGCCGTTCCAAAATGCGTTCAAACATAAACATATGTTGTACATCCAAGGCTCTCAGATGATTCTTTGCTGCAAAATTTCGAATTGCTCCCTTTAGTTGTTCCGGTGTTTTCATTACAATACCTCCATGTAAGTCCTGATTTTTTCTTCAATTCCAAAGGCTTTTCCATATTTCAGCAATTTACGGACATCCGGCCGGCTCTTGAAATAATCCTTGATTGCCTGAACATACAGTTGCTTTTCGATTTTGTTTCTATCTTTGATTAAATCGCACAGGCAGCGCTCTTTGTCATACAGCCGGATTACCGCTCCCTGTGGAGACTGCGTTTCCGTAATGCCGAGATCATAAAAGCCTTTCATAACATAATGAGCCTTTATATTTTGATTGTCTCGAAGCAATCTTGAAATATTTTCTCCCTGTGGAACTGAGATATCGAATGTATGTGGGATAATGTCAGTCAAGCCCCAAACATAAAGGGCTGTTCCATATGAAAACACAAGGCTGGAGCATTGAACCTGAAGCAACGCAAACTCATCAATGTCTACATTCGCCGGAACAAAAATACCTTTCCGAATCCGTTCCAATGAGCCATTGTCAACATATTTTTTTATGACGCTGCGGCTAATTCCGGCTGTTTCAATCTGTGATGTTTTTACAAAGCCATTGTTTTCGATTGCTATTGACGCAATTTTATTATAAATCTCATCCATAAATACCACCTCCCTGATGCTCTATACATTCTTTCTTTATATTATACAAATTTAAAGAGCGAATGTAAATGCTTTTTGGAATTAGTATGTCAGGATTCATAAAAATAATACAAAGGAAAGATAATCGTGCATGACAGCCTGCTTTGCATCAAAGGCATTTAAGTTTTACATTATAGAAACAATAGGATTTTTTAAATTACATTTTATGAGAAATGCGTTTCGGACAATAGGAAATAAGATAGATGGGCGGTGTCAAAAAGTGTACTTTTTGACACCGCTTACTTTGTGGAATATTTTACTATAATTTGTGAGTTTACGCAAGAAAATCGGGCGTTTTTGAGTGATTTTTTGTCTGATAAAGGGGGAAATTAGCTTTTTGAAGTGGGAAAGCATTGTGGGTAATTGTGACCAGTTTTTATATCTGGGCGGCAACGAGCAGGGAACCCATAAGTACGTCAGCGAGCTGCTGGGGAAAGC
>CAJUOE010000042.1 GCA_910587895.1 uncultured Lachnospiraceae bacterium | reverse complement strand
GGAGGTGAGGGCCGGTATGGAATTTGGCCGGGGAACATAGAGGACGGCGAAGAGGACGCCGGGGAAAATGCCGGGGAGACAGGAGGGGACGAACCGCCCGCGGAAGAGGACGGCGAAGAGGACGCCGGGGAAAATGCCGGGGAGACAGGAGGGGACGAACCGCCTGCGGAAGACGACGGCGAAGAGGACACCGGGGAAAATGTCGTTGCGGAGAACGGAAACGGACAGGAAACCCATACGGTCACGCTGCCGGAGTATTATGCGGAGAATGTGATATCTGTACAGACACTGGAAAACACACAGGAGGAACGGGAAGAAGCGTTGCCGGAAGAGCCAAAAGAGAAGAAACAGCAGGCGGAAACCGTCACGATCGACGGCGTCACATGGCAGTCCGCCCCTGCGTATGACGGGGACACGGAAGGGACCTATCTTTTTACCGCCGCTCTGCCGGACGGGTATGCGCCGGCGGAGGGCGTCAGCCTGCCGCGGATTACGGTGACGGTGCGGGCGGAAAGAAGACGGGTCATGGCGGCGAAAGCCGGTGCGCGGGCGGCGATTGTTGAGGGGAGCGAAAGAGAGGGTTGGACGATTGACACGGACGGAAAGGTGACGATTTACTCAGATGCAGGTATGTCCGGGTGGGCAGATCATTTCCGAGAAACGACTTCTTCTGGGGGATGGGGGGATAGGGTAATCAGCCTGGAAGTAAAAAACGGTGTAACACGGTTGTTGTATGAGTGCTTTGTAAATTGTAAAAGCCTCAAAAGTGTAAAGCTGCCGGAAACATTGGAAGAAATAGGATCCCGCGCATTTTTGGGTTGTTCATCTCTCGCCAGCATAGAGATTCCGGCGTCCGTAACAAAGATAGAAGGTGCTGCATTTTACTCTTGCAGCAGTCTGGAAAGCGTAAAGATGCTGGGAGCAACACCGCCGGCACTCGTCAAGGGTGCAATATTCACTATGGAGTGGCATTTTAGGGGTACAAAATTTTACGGTAAAACGGGGGGATTTATGTCCCGCTGGGGTCGGCGGACGCCTATAGGGATGCGTGAAATTACTGACGAGGACTTAAATGAATTTGAACCGATTCCTGAATAGAGGTATATATGACCGAAATAGAAAAAATCATGAATTCCGGAAAGCTATATAAGGTAATGGATTTAACTTCCAAAGACCCCCATTATTATAAGTACCTTCAGAAAATGGAAGCCTACAATTCTGCCGGGTATACGGATGAGGGCGAGCAGATGAAACGTTCCATTTTGCAGGAATTGTTTGCCGAGGCAGGCGAAAATTCTTATATCCAGGCTCCTTATTATGCGATGTGGGGTGGACGCCATGTCCATCTGGGCAAAAATGTTTACATCAATTTTAATTGTACGTTTATTGATGACGCGCAGATTTTTATTGGGGATGATACGATGATTGCCCCCAACGTGACAATTGTCGCCGCCTCCCATCCAATATCTCCGGCTTTGCGCCAAGAAGGATACGGGTGTAACCAACCGGTCCATATCGGAAAGAATGTTTGGATTTGTTCCAATGTGACAATCCTTCCCGGCATACATATTGGAGACGGTTCCGTCATTGGAGCCGGTTCCGTGGTAACCAAAGACATTCCATCCAATGTCATTGCATTTGGAAATCCCATAAAAATTCACAGAAAAATAACTCCGGACGATGACATTTATTATGATCATGGAAGGCTTATTTCAGAAAATATTATAGATTAAAATCCAGGTATCCCTGATTAGCAGGCGGAATTCTAAAAATACAGTTGATTTTCAGATACAGAAATGTTATATTATAAGAAAGGAGCAGCCGCCCACAAAGTGGTTAGCCTCTCTAAGATATGTTTAAAATAAACCTACCTTAATCCGGCTAAGATTACAAGGCAGGTTTATTTTTTGTGCTTGTTATTCCTATTATCCAAATAGGCAAGCAATGCAATCAGGAAGTTACCGCCTAAAAATAACAGGCTTAAAATATCATATGTATTTTCCATCTGCACCACCCCCCATCTTTTCCAAGTGAGGGAGGCTCACCACCTTGTAACACGACTGCTCCTATGGAAGATTATATCACGCATAAGATTATCCGGCAATCCAATTTTCACATACCGCAAAAGCCAATGAGCCTGTAAACCCCCACTGCAGGCAAGACAATTTACAACATGAAAAGGAACTGCTACATTTCAACTGCTACAGTCGAAAAGCTTTGTAAAATCATTGAATGTACGCCAAACGATATTTTTAAATTTACTGATTAGGTTTAAAACGAGAAAGGTACTTTCACGCTTTAGCATGGCAAGTTATTTCCTAAATAAGAATTCGGGTATCAAAAGGTGGGATAAAAAATTTAAACTGGCAATTTGCACAATCATGTAGAAGGGATTGCGACTTGTTCCGCTATTAGATATTTCTTAGTGGTCTGACAACTTTCAGCAATTCCCAAACACGATGTTTGGGAAAGGCTTATATTGAGCCATGGAGGGCGAATATAAGCCGGTTGCGTCAATTTTTCAATAAGCAGCTCAGAACACTTAGAAATTCTTATAGCAAGGAACACTTGGAGCAATCTTTCTGCATGATTGTGCAAATTGGCGATAGAAATTTTGGAGACCACCTTTTGATACCCGAATCCTGTAAGATAAAAAACAAGGGATTCCAGCCATAATCCCGGCTGAAACCCCTTGTTTTTGTATCTTGAAAATGACAGAAGGAAATCGAAACACCGTCCATCTATCCTGCCTGCCCAGACAGTTTATTTCGCAATCAATTCATCTGCAAGCGCTTCCATATCTGCTATGGTAGACTCTTTCATCGCAGATTTGATCGTTACCACCTTGTCGCAGATGGTAATATCCTTCATCTGCTCCAGGAGCGCGCGCATGTTCTTAGCCGCTATCGGAGCCCAGGAACCGTTCTCCATCAGGGCAACCGTGCGCTTACGATAGGTCTTGCTCTTCAAATGATGCAGAAAGTCCTCCATGCAGGGGAAAATTCCACCGTCATAAGTTGCAGCGGCAAGCACCATCTTGTCATAGCGAAATGCATCTTCGATTGCCTCCGCCATATCGTCCCTGGATAAATCGGTGATGGCAACTTTTTTCGCGCCTTTTGCCTCAAGGATTTCTTTTAATTTCTCAGCTGCCTTCGCCGTATGTCCATGGATGGAGGCGTAAGCAATGAGAATTCCCTCATCTTCCGGCTCGTAGCTGCTCCATACCTGATATTTTCCAATATAGTATTCCAGATTTTCTTTTAAGATCGGACCGTGCAAAGGACAAATCATCTGAATGTCCAGCCCTGCGGCTTTCTTCAGCAAAGCCTGCACCTGCGCGCCATACTTGCCGACAATGTTAAAGTAATAACGTCTCGCCTCGCACGCCCAGTCTTCTTCCGTATCCAATGCGCCGAATTTGCCAAATCCATCCGCAGAAAAGAGGATCTTCTCGGAACTCTCATAAGAAACCATAACCTCCGGCCAGTGTACCATAGGCGCCATCACGAACGTCAGCTCATGGCTGCCCAGATTTAAGGTCTCTCCCTCTTTTA
The DNA here is from genome assembly GCA_910587895.1 of uncultured Lachnospiraceae bacterium. Lineage (GTDB taxonomy): Bacteria > Bacillota > Clostridia > Lachnospirales > Lachnospiraceae > Petralouisia. Next base: position 1,450 of record CAJUOE010000042.1, on the reverse strand, counting down.
CCACCAGGGAACGCTCGGACAAATCAATGTCAAAAAACTGTTCCAGCATGGGGAACGTCTTGGCGTTGCCTACGACGATCATTTCCGGGTACTTCTCTGCAAGTTTCTGAATATTGGCAGCGTGATCCGGTTCCATATGGGAGACAACGAGATAGTCCACGCCTCTTCCGGCCAGCTCTTTCTCAAGGTTTTCCATCCATTCAGCGCCTCTTCGCGCATCCACGGTATCCATGACCGCTACCTTCTCGTCCAGAATCACATAAGAATTATAAGATACGCCGTTCGGCACCACATACTGGCTCTCAAACAGGTCGATATCCTTATCATCTGCTCCAATATATTTTATACTGTCTGTAATCGTTACGTCCTTCATTCTTAATTTCCTCCTTCTTTGTTGGAAAGGTATTCGTCAATCCCTTTCGCAGCAGCTTTTCCAGCGCCCATGGCAAGAATTACGGTTGCTGCCCCGGTCACTGCGTCCCCGCCGGCAAATACGCCCGGTTTGCTGGTCGCTCCGTTTTCTTCCTCCGCCACGATGCATTTCCTGCGGTTGATATCCAGTCCCTTGGTGGTAGAAGAAATCAATGGGTTGGGGGAAGTTCCCAGAGACATGACAACCGTGTCTAACTCCAGGTCAAATTCAGAACCCGAAACCTCTACCGGACGTCTTCTGCCAGACTCATCCGGCTCTCCCAGCTCCATGCGGATACAGGTCATGCCTTTCACCCAGCCGTTATCATCGACGAGAATCTCCGTCGGATTCGTCAGCAGATCAAAAATAATGCCCTCTTCCTTGGCATGGTGTACTTCTTCCACCCTTGCCGGAAGCTCTGATTCGCTCCTTCGATATACCACATGTACTTCCGCGCCGAGGCGAAGAGCCGTCCTTGCAGCATCCATGGCCACGTTTCCGCCGCCAACTACAGCTACCTTCTTGCCCTTCATAATCGGTGTATCGTACTCATCCTTGAATGCTTTCATCAGATTATTTCTCGTCAGGAATTCATTGGCGGAGAATACGCCGTTAGCCTGCTCTCCCGGAATTCCCATGAATCTCGGAAGACCTGCGCCGGAACCAATGAATACAGCCTCAAATCCCTCTTCTTCCATCAGTTCATCAATCGTTCCCGCTTTACCGATTACAACGTTCGTCTCAATCTTAACGCCCAATGCCTTTACATTTTCAATCTCTTTTGCCACAACTGCGCTCTTGGGCAGACGGAATTCCGGAATACCGTAAATCAATACGCCGCCCGGCTCGTGCAATGCCTCAAAAATCGTCACATCGTAGCCCATCTTTGCCAGATCCCCGGCACAGGTCAAACCTGCCGGGCCGGAACCGATCACCGCTACCTTGCGGTTCTTCTTCTCCGCCGGAGCCTGCGGCTTGATGCCGTTCTCCCTTGCCCAGTCGGCGGTAAAACGCTCCAGCTTGCCGATGGACACCGGC
>CAJUOE010000041.1 GCA_910587895.1 uncultured Lachnospiraceae bacterium | reverse complement strand
TCTTTGACTCTTTGAATGCCTTACCTTTATATTCCTGATCTTTCTGGCTTATATCAGGATCATTTTTCAACAACGAAATAATGTCGTTCCTCAATTCGTTATAATATCTTCCTTTTTTCAGACGATCACGGGATGCCATAAATAATTCCTGCCGGGCAGTCGTTCCTATCTGAGAACAATCCACAGCAACAAGCATATAATCTTTTAAATTACGATATCCTACTTCCTGTGATATAAAGATTTTTGGTTCTACCCCCTGTGTCTGGCCATTTAAAATATAAATAACCGATTTCTTATCAATAAATTCATCTTTTAAAGTCTCTTGTTTAAAAATATAAACCATAACTGGAATCTTGCTGCCAAAGAGCATCAACATCAGCGACTTCTTAAATTCAATTTTCTCCCTTCCATCCAAGGCAAGCCTTGTACGGTTTCCAAGCATTGGCTTTGTCGGCGTATTCCCCCGATAATTTCTCGTTTCATATATAAGAACAGGAATTGCCGGTACATAAAGTAAGGGGTTTAATTTAAGCCAAAGTTCCCTCGTTGCCATAGATGGTCTTGTCAACTGGTAGGAAAACATTTTTACAACAGTTCCTGAAATAAAAGGCATATTATTATTTAGTCCCAAATCCAGTTTATCCAGCTTTATACTTGGTATTTCATTATTAATTACAAGATATTCATACCATGTTAATTTAACTTCCCGTTCTTCTTGCTGTGTAAGTATATGCCGCCTTACAAGCGTAAAACCGATCTGTCCATCACCATCCTTCAATTCTGGACTGCGCCTGAAAATAGATGCAGTGACATTCTCCCATCTTCCATCTTTGACGCCCCAAAAATTTTCTACTGCCTGAAACATATCCTGTGGTACATCCGACATTTCTTTTTCCCTTGGATTAATTCCCCGGATTAAACATTGTTTCATTAAAATTGCATCAATCGAATTTGTAATTTTCTCGACTAACGCATTTTCCGGTGAAGATTGCTGGTTTTCAAAAGTACCTGCATTGTTTTGATTTCCTCCATATGGGCGCCAATTTTCCGGGTTGTTAAGACAATATTTTTCAACAACATTATAGACACTTTCGGAATTTTTAGCATCATATAAATCATACAATAGTTATTGTAAATCCATATATTTTCTCCCATAAACAACGTATATCACATATAGCAGTATCTTCTGTGTTCGTTCTATCTATAATAACTATTATACTTTATTTCCCCCCTCTCAACAATCCCTTTCTTAATCTCATTTTCATTCTCTTCATACAATACATAAAACCCCTGCAAATGGCGCATACAAGCCAATTGCAAGGGTTTTCATTCCTCTATTCGCCTTATTTCGATAAATTTCTACGCATTCATCTGTTTTGCGAACTTTCCCTAATCTGTGTCCCAGTCACATATCCCCGGAACTATGTATTTTACTGGCTTTGCAGTGATTTTTGACTGTTCATAGACAACGGCTTTTCAACCGTATCCCCCAAATTTACTCAGCAATGGCTCAAAATTATGTATTTATCTTTAATTTTAAATATAACTCTCTTTAACATATGCTTTCTGATTCATAATTCCAAATATCTTAATTTTTGTACAATTGTTACTCACAAATCTAAATGAAGTATTTTCTATGATACTTCGCATTTCTTTCTGTCCTTCATCAAAATAATACGGAGCATACTGAGTAGATTTTTTATTTATATAATCGAAAATTCCCCTCTCCATAAGATTCTTTGCCAAAGCATGATGTGCCTGATATGATTTTTTATTTTTTGATATTGCTTTTCTAAAATAATTATCCGCTTTTTCAAAATTGGAAACTTTTTGCTCCGCTATCCCCCTTTGTATCCAATAATAACTATACATTTTACAATCATCTTCCAGCATCTGTAAAAGCTGTAATATATCATAAATATTCAAAATCTTTTCAGACAATAATCGCTTTACCAGTAATGTTTTCTGAAACAGTTCGCTCCACTCGTTTATATCTCCTTCTCTAAATTGACCGGTAATCTGCAAAACAACTTGACGTAACAATTCAATATATTCTTCACTTTCCAATTCTAATTTTACAACTTTTTGAATCAATCTCATACATCTAACTTTTACCCGATGGTTTCTAATAATTAGAATTTCTTCATATTCCTTTTTAAACTTTTTATAATTAAATTTTATCTCGAACGCTGGCAATAACCCTGGAAGTATTCTTTCCGGAATATAATTTACCCCCAATAACTCCAAAGTACATAATGCATATAAATATTTTTTATTTATTTCACTGTCGGATTGAGAAAACATATCTGCATAATGGTTTTCAAACCCTTTTCCATAAGAAGCGCTATATAAAACATCAATAATATCATTCAAATTTTTTATATATCTAATTATATCATCCTCATCATTACAAAGTTTGGTTAAATATCTTCCATCCCAATTTTTGCTATTAAGCTTTTTGTATACTAACTCTGCACGCTCTGGAGAAATAGTTTCATATATCTGATATTCTATTAAACAGTTTTTAGAGATAAGTAATGCTCTTTTTGTCACATGATCTTTTATATTTTCAGTTGTTATGATTACTATCTGTTTAATGTTAGATAAAGAACACAAAATCAACTTATAGTACAGCTGATTATAATAAAATGATGCTCCTTCAAACAAAACTGCAATTTTTGAAGCTTGCGGCAAAGTTTTCAAATACTCTAAAAACAATTGAATATATTCCGAGGACTTCATTTCAAACTCCATACATATCCATCATTTCTTAAGTCTACGAGCATTCTTTTAGCACAACAACTTTTTCCTACATAAGATTTCCCATACAAAGCGACCACGATATTCCTTTTGACTTCAATCACTTTATTGACCAATGACTTCAATCCGGGATATTCAATATCCCAATCCTCGAATATATCTGCATATCTTGTTTCATTTCCTAAATACAGGTCACTCTGATAATACGGAACTACTTCTTTTTTTGCATCATCTAAAAATATACATCTCTTTTCTTTTAATTCTGTAATCAATTGCATATCTATGCTAATTTCATTATGCATAAATTCCAAAAATTGTTTGGTATTCCAATTAACCCAAAAAACATTGGACTGACGTTCAATCCAACGTTTTAAAACGCCATCATTAATAGATGGTGTAATGAAAAAATAATTATTACCTGATATATCAAAACCATCGCTTTTATATCTTTCTATTATCGACCACAAATCCTGTTCTTGAAATTCAGTACCAACAAAAATCATATCTCCTTCAATTACTGAATTACCAAAATCTCTAAGAAAACAATTCGATAATGTCATAAAAGCTGTATATTCTAAATCATCAAAAACATACCCATTTTGATGATTGTTCACACATCCATGTAACTTTACTAACGTTGTCCTACTCTTATCATTCCCTCTATCATCATGGTCATTATTCCAAACATTTAACTCAATGCTTCTCTTACCGAACACATATTCAACCAAATCATCAATATTCAAAGTATAAATTTTGTTCCACTTATACTCTGTCAAATAGAAATGAAAATCACCATCTTCTACTGAACGATTTGCAAACAAATCATGCAAATAATTATCTCGTAATTCCAGCCTTTCAGAACCTTCCTCTCTTAATAGGCTACACAATTTTTTTAAATTTTGACCCTTCATATATTCTTTTGCATAAAATATATCATCTTGTAATTCTTTTAATAGTTTACGTTTAACAAAACAATGCTCGTACAAACATTCTGCCAATCCATCTGCTGAAGGCACATTTCCATATTTTTACTTTTCGCACCTAAAGTAAATCCTGCTCCCAATAATAAAGTTGGTTTTTTCTGTTCTAAAGAATATTTTAATTTCTCAATACACATATATTATCTCCAATCTCTGTTATTTCTCTTCTTCCTTAAAGCTTTTTGAATAATCTCCTCCACATTACTTTCCTTTACTTTTTCCCCTTCATATTTTTGAACTTGAAGCACTGCCTGTTTTGATAATGCCTCTTCACGTTCCTGTTCCATAAATAATTCTTTTAGGTTTTCTGAATCTAAAGCCGCCTTCAAAACCTGTATTGCATATTCGGAAATATCATCCCACCCGCCATACAGATTTCTTACTGCACAATCAATCTGCTGGTAACTTAAAGGCACTCCCATTCTTTCTTGTTCACTCAATATACCAATAATATCAGACAAGTCCTTCTTGTAACGTCTCCCGGACATTAATTTCATGGCAACAAGATATTCTGCGCTAATTGTTCTGATATTCAATACATTAGAATAGGTACGGTAATACTTAGAGTATTCCGATAATTTAGGACTATAAGAACTCGTATTCTTAAAGTCTGCATTCAGCCAGCCATTTGGCAGACCGAGACGGTCTCCTACTGCATGAACCGCCTCTTTCATGGCTGATGATGCTGTTATGACCGCATCTATATCATAGGTCATTTCACGGAACCCATAATTGGCAAGGATTGCCGCACCTCCAACTAACACAATCTCAGCAGGCGTATTTTTTCCATTTCTCTTCCGAAACTCTTTTGCCAGTTCCTTCAAATAATAGTCCAGATTTTCTTTGGTAAAACCTTTCTCAACAGACATTCCTTATCTCGCTTTCTATAATATTAAACCTCAAAAATTCAGGAATCGCTTCTTTCAGACATTGTTTTTTCTTATCAAGAGAATCATCCAGTTTTGCAGCAAGAATGATATCCTTTGGATATAACGGCTCCGACAGCTTACAGTTCCTTATATCTTCATAATCATTGCACAATGGAAGTCCATTTTCCCTGCTTAAGTAATCTACCATAGCCAGAAGATAAAAACTTTCCCGATACCATTGCCGTTCCCAATAGATCCTTATTTGATCTTCTTTTAAAATATCAATGATAAAGTCTATATCCCCTTTATCTTTCACTAAATGACAGATATTACTTTTATATATTTCAAAATCTCTTAAATTTGGCGCACTTTCATCTTCCTTAAAACATTCTGTCAAAAGTTCTTCCATTGTCACATGGAGCGTCCTCGCTAATTTATATATTGTTTCTGCCGTACATTTTTCAATCCTGGTTTTTCCTTTCACAATATCTGACAATGTAGTATATGGTACATGGCTTTCCTTCGCACACTGATAAACAGAAAGCTGCCTTTCCTTTAACAAACTCATCAATTTCATTTCTCATTCTCCATTTCATGGATTCTTTTTCTATTGATTATAACGGTATATCGTGACAGTGTCAAGAAATGAAAATCCAACATATAATATTAAAAAACCCCTGCAAATGGCATTTATATACCATCTGCAAGGGTTTTCATTCCTCTACTTGCCTTATTTCGACAATTTTCTACTGATTCATCTGCGCTGCAACCTCAGCCGCAAAATCCTCCTGTTTCTTCTCCAGGCCTTCACCAGTCTCAAAACGAACAAACCTCTTAACAGAAACAGTTGTGCCAGCCTCTTTGGAAACTGCCTCAAGATATTTTCCAACGGTCTGCTTGCCATCCTCAGCCTTTACATAAACCTGATCTACCAGGCAGATATCCTTCAGCTCTTTGTTCACACGTCCCTCAATCATGCCATTGATAACCTTCTCCGGTTTCTGGGACTCCTTCGGGTCGTTCATAATCTGAGCGCGAAGAATTTCTTTCTCATGTGCAATATACTCATCGCTGATCTCAGCTCTGGAAACATACTTCGGAGAAAGCGCTGCAATCTGCATTGCAATGTTGGTCATTGCCTCCTTCACTGCATCATTTACAACAGAAGTATCTGCCTCCACGATAACGCCAATTCTTCCGCCGCCATGGATGTAGGATACCACGCATCCGTTCTCTGCCACAACCTTCTCAAATCTTCTGATATTAAGGTTCTCCCCGATAACTGCTACCTTCTCTACAAGCGCATCCTTCACCGTCTTGCTGGAATCCTCATTCCATGCTTCTGCCATAAATGCATCCATATCTGCTGCGTCAGAATTCACTGCCTGCGTTGCAACTGCATCAACGAAAGCCTTAAAGGTATCGTTCTTTGCCACAAAGTCTGTCTCGGAATTTACTTCTACGACGGCTGCCGTCTTATCATCCTTAATCATTACCGTGCAAAGACCCTCGGCCGCAATTCTTCCAGCTTTCTTCTCAGCCTTTGCCTGTCCATTTTTCCTCAAAAATTCAACAGCTTCATCCATATTGCCGTTTGTCTCATTCAAAGCCTTCTTGCAGTCCATCATTCCTGCACCGGTCATCTCTCTCAATTCTTTTACCATTGCTGCTGTAATAGCCATTTCCATTCCCTCCATTTGTCAATTATTACCATGTGCCTTGCATATTGGTACAAATTTATACTATTTACTTTAATTGAGGACAGGCAATATTGTCTGTCCTCGCACTGAATACATAAACAAATCTGCTGCGTATCCTATTCCTCTGCTGCTGCCTCTTCTTCCTGGGCATATCCTTCTGTCTCTTCCTCAATCGTTCCCTGATTTGCCTCTACAACTGCATCTGCCATCTTGGAAACAATGAGCTTAACAGCTCTGATTGCATCATCGTTACCCGGAATTACATAATCAAGCTCTTCCGGATCACAGTTCGTATCACAGATACCAATTAATGGGATGCCCAGCGTATGAGCCTCCTGTACACAGATTCTTTCTTTCTTCGGGTCTACAACAAAAATTGCGTCCGGGATTCTCTTCATCTCCTTGATTCCGCCAAGGTTCTTCTCTAACTTCTCCCATTCCTTGCGAAGAGCAATTACTTCCTTCTTGGGAAGAACATCGAATGTACCATCCTCAGACATTTTCTCAATAGATTTCAGTCTGGCAATACGGCTCTGAATTGTTTTGAAGTTTGTCAACATTCCGCCCAGCCATCTCTCATTTACATAGAACATTCCGCAGCGCTCTGCCTCTGCCTTAATCGCATCCTGCGCCTGTTTCTTTGTTCCTACGAAAAGAATTGTTCCGCCTTCTGCTGTAATGTCAGCCACTGCCTTGTAAGCCTCATCTACCTTGCCCACAGATTTCTGCAGGTCAATGATATAAATACCATTTCTCTCTGTGTAGATGTAAGGAGCCATTTTCGGATTCCATCTTCTTGTCTGATGTCCAAAATGAACACCTGCTTCTAATAACTGTTTCATTGAAATAACGCCCATTTTTCTACCTCCATCTGGTTATAATCTTCCATGTGCTTCATCCTGAAAAATTACCGACAGGCACCGATTTTCCAATCTGCACATGTGTTTACTTTACCGGCTGCCACAGCAGCCCTTTGCCGCACTTTGCAAATACCTGCATAAATGCTCGTATATTGTACCATATTGCATTTATTCTGGCAAGCCCTATTCTTCCTATTTTTGTAAAATTTCTATAATTTCATCCTGCGTAGCGCCCTTGGGAATCTGATAAACGCCAACCCGGAGATTCTGGTCTACCCCTTTCTGCGTCAGGTACTTGTTAAATGCATCCGCATCTGTAATCAAACCTGCCTGTTTCAATGTCTGGCTGACCGCAGCCGAGTAATCGCCCGCTTTTATTTCAATTTCCACCATCTCCTGCGTAGAAGGTTTCTGCGCTGTGCCGTTACCTGCCGCGCCCGTATCTTTTTGCTGTGAGTCGCTGGCTTTGTCCGGCTGATTTTTATTCTGCTGGCTGTCCGTTTTTTTGTCTGTCTCTTCCTTTTGCGTCTTATTATCGTCCTTCTTGCTGTCCTCAGCTTTATCCGTCTTTGACTGGCTATCCTCAGCTTTGTCAGTCTTTGACTGGCTGTCCGCTTTCTTATCACTCTCCGCCTGATCGTCTTTCTTGCTCCCGGCATTCTTATCCCCGGTTTCCGGCCTGGAATCCTTATCATCCGACGGCGTCTTCTCCTCCTCTGCCGGAGAATCATCCTTTACATCTTCCGGCATCACCATCCCCAAAAGTCTGGCGCGCTCTATGATCTCGGTATCCGTCATCGTCTCTTTCTTATTTCCTGAGAGGGCAATTCCCATAATAATTGCAGTGCATATGATTCCTATGCCCAATCCACGCAAATAATACTTTAGCTTCATAACTTATAACTCTTCCTCTCTGAATAGTCCGATTACAAGCCTTACCTCTCCAACGCCAAGTCCCAGCTCCTTGGCAATCTCAATTGCAGACTTGCCATCCCTGTATTTTTCCAGAATCATCTGATTATGATTGTTCTGCTCTCCGGCCTGTACTACTTCTGTCTCTTCCGGCAGCTGCGGCGCCTCTTCACTGAAAACGGTTTCATCCAGGCTCGGAGATGCCTGTTTTATCTGCTGCGCCTCCTGCACCTTTCCAATGATTTCATCTGATTCCGCTACCGTCTTCTCAACATTCTGCTCCAGTTCTTCCAGGTGTATGGCCAGCTGTGCAAGATTTCCTGCATATTTTGTCAGCTCTGAATGTTTGTCGTTCAACATACTGTACAAAAACATCACTTCATTGTGCGTCTTATTGATAGACTGCAGCACCGTGTCCGAATATTCCGTCAGCACACGCATTTTTTCATTTGTTTCCTTGTCGAGCGCCCGCTCAACCACCTCCATTGATTTCTCAATGGAATGGTCGATAACCTGGTCAACCATATTATCAACTTTCGTCTGAGCATCATTCAGGCTCCGTTCCAGAATTTTCTGCATTTCCCCGGTACTCAGCTCTGAAAGCTTGTTCAGTTCATTATTGGACAATTTCTCTGTAATGAAGAAACTGGCAATCATCAGAACAATTCCAACCACTAACAAACAAATTTCTAACGTGCTCATCTCAATACCTACACCTTCATGTCAAAGCCTCCCACGCGGGTCTTTGCACTTGCCTTTCCACTGTTCTCTTCTTTTTTCTTTTTCTTCTGGTTGCGATGGTTCTCATATTCATTGCTGCCTTTTTCCCTGGCATCAAATTTCTGTTCCGGATTATCCGAATCATTTGCCTGATTGACCTGATGCATATGCTGCGTCGTCTCTTTTGCAAATTGAGTCTGCACATTCTGTTGCTGCAGCATTGGCTTATTATCTTCATTCTGTTTCAGAGTGCTCATATCCTGGCTTCTCTGCACTACCCCACTAAATTCTACCGGCCTGATAGACATTACACATCACTCCTTCCTCCCTGTCTGCCAGTCCCCTACAAAGGACGCGCCACGATTTCACCGCGTTCCCTGACATATCTCGTACAGGAATGTTCCGATTTGATATTTTTCGTCATCTCCGAGATCGTAATCGTAACTCCCGGATAAATTGTGCCCTTTATTTTCACTTTTGCATTATTTGACATCTGAATCTTCTCATGCAGCCGTTTCATCTCTTCCTGCTGTGCTGCCAGATTCTTCTGCTCCTCTTTAAAGCTCTTGGCAATCGCCTGCACCTGCTGTACGCGCTCCTGCGAAACCTCTTCTTTCTTTTGCAGTTTCTCATTGAAATTGACAAGGATCGGACGCATCTTATCCAGATTCTGCTTAATCTTCAATATATTCTGATCCAGCTCGTCATAGCGTACTTTGACCGCAGGCGGAGCCCCCACTTCAATCTGCGTAACCGTTCCCATCGCAGAACCCATCGTCTGCGCCTCGATCACATTTCCTGCACGGATCAGTCCTCCGCTCACGAAACCTTTCTTGCCTCGGACACGGATATCTGCTTCCGCAGAAACCTTGCTGTGCAAAATACATCCTGTCTCAATATATCCTCCGGAGATAACCGTAGCATTCTCTATAAATTTACAGATGATGTTATCCTTGGCTTCCACCCTGCCCTTGCTCATGCCATTGATGCCGCGCTTCACGATAATCTGTCCGCCAGCTGTCAGATATGCGGCTTCCACAACGCCTTCAATTATAATGTCGCCCTTGGCAGAAACGGAAAATCCGCTCTTTACGTTTCCTTTCACCGTCACGTTTCCATCATACACAATATTTCCGGTAGCATTATCCACATCTGCCGGCACATCATATACGTCTGCCACGAATACCTTGCCGTTTACCAGACTGGCATGACCGGTTACATTCGAGTAAATCTCCGTCTTATCCTCTGAAAGGGTGATGTTATTGGCAAAATCCAGTTTGAGGTTCTTCTCCTGACGTCCCTGTACCGCACCGCCGCACACGTCCTTTCCGGGTTTTCCCGGAACTGCCGGATGAAGCTTTGCCAGCATCTGTCCCTCTTCCACGCGGCTGATCGTGTTCAGCTCGCGATAATCGACGCTTCCATCCTCATTCCTCTTAGGCCTTAAGTTGTGGTTTGTATTGAAAAAATATTCAATTCTGGCGTCCTCGCCATTGACCGGTGGGGTTCCCTTGGCAAAAATATAATCCAAGCAATACTGGCGATCCGCCAAAAACTTCTGGATGGCCTCATTGTCAATGCCTTGCGTAATATTACGAAACTGTAAATCATCGAGAATCTCTTTTTCTGACATGAGGGATCCCCCATTGGAGGGCGGATAAAAGCGGCAAAACGCCAGCATCTTATCACTGGAAATCGTAACTTCCATCTGCTCATTCTCGTAAATGGTGCGGCCTTCTCCAACCCGAACCTGGCGCACCTCCTGTGTCGCCACTGTCACCGCATCATTTATTTCTTTTAATTTATATCCTGTAAATCCTTTCGTATCCAGATATTCCGTTACTTCCTTCACATCCAGTTTCCGTCCGCCGTCTTCCGGAGGAAAAATCTGAATATTCACGCCCATTTCCTGGATATCCAGTTTAAAATATGCATTTCTTCCCATTAAAAACCCTCCATCATCAATCCGTCAAAATATTCATGTACGGCCCCATTGTCTTCTTCATCTTGAGCAATGCCTTGGTATGGAGCTGCGAAACCCTCGACTCCGATACTTCAAGCACATTGCTGATCTCCTTCAATGTCAGATCCTCGTAATAATACAACGTAATCACTTTCCGCTCTTTTTCCGTAAGCATTTCCAGAGACTTTCCCAATACCTTCTTTAACTCTTCTTCTGCAACGGCATCTTCCGGCTGGATAAAATGGGAATTCCCTTTCGCATCCATCACCGGCTCCATTCCCTGTTCTACGTACTCGTTCAGAGAAACCATATTGGTAACTTTTAACTGTGACTGCCAATTCAGCAGCTCATCCCCACTTACTTCCAATTCCTCGGCAATTTCTTCGTCCGATGCCGTTCTCCCCGTCCTCTCCTCAATCTTTTTAATCGCCGCCTCAATTTTCTTCTGTTTCTGCCGAACTGTCCGCGGAATCCAGTCCATCTTGCGAATCTGGTCCAGGATGGAACCGCGAATCCTGAGGCTGGCGTAAGTTTCGAATTTTACGTCTTTTTTTACATCAAATTTGTCTATGGCATCAATCAGTCCAAAAATGCCATAGCCTACCAAATCATCGTATTCGACATTATATCCCAGATACATGCTGAGACGTCCCGCTACGATTTTCACCAGCGGCGCATACTCCACAATAATCTGTTCCCTTAGTTCCGGTGTAGGCCTTTTAAAATATTCAGCCCATAAATGTTCTCTCTCTGCTGCGTTCATTCAAAGCCTCCAAGACTACGGAAACCCCAACACCGGGCAATTCCGTTTATACTGAATTACCTGTCTGCAAAAAACAATTACTTACTTTTCTGTAGATTCTTCTATGGATTCTTCCGTGATTTCCTCGGAACCGTCTGTTTCCTCAGAATCGGATTCTTCTCCTGCCTCTTCCGTGGCCTCTTCTTCTGGCTCTTCCTTGAAATTTTTATCCAGCACCAGTTTTGCAATGCACCCCAAAATATAAAAGGATACCAAAACAATCACCAGCGTCTGTACAAACTTCGCTGATTCCATGTGCATTGTAAATCCCAGTATACAGGTAACCAAACCTGCCACCAGCATAATAATTACCGGTACCTGTTTCGTTTTCATAACCTATCACCCTTTAAATGATTTTCAACGGCTTGCCTACCGCCTTAATATAAAATTCTCCCGTCTCAGGATATAACTCAACGGTCCGTCCATAATTCAGCCCGGTATCCTCAGCGAGAAGCGGAATTCCAAGTTGATGGAGTTTTGCCTTCGATGCAATCGCGTTGCGCTCACCTACGTTGCCAACACCTGACACGCCCTTTACCTCAAACATTTTCGCTCCGCCTGCAATCTTAGCGACAAGACGCCGTTTGTTGGCGCCTGCCATGGTTACTCTCTTAATCAGTTCTTCAATTCCGGTGTCTGCAAATTTAGCAATATTTGAATTATTTCTCATCTGCGTACTGTCCGGAAGCATGATATGCGCCAGGCCGCCAATCTTGGTAACGGGATCGTAGACTGCAATTCCGATACAAGACCCTAACCCCAGCGTAGTAATCATATCCGGCGCTTTGCATATATTCAAATCTGCCATTCCAACTTTAATTGTTGCCATGATGCGTCAGCTCCTCTTATAGTACAATTCCTAACGATGTTAGTATCTTATCATAAGACTCAACGTCCGGCATTAAAATAAAGAATCCCTGTATTTTAACATCATCTCCAAATTCCGTCTGTATCAAAAGCGCGTTATCGCCATACTGACCAAACTGGATTGCCGGAATACTTAAAATAGCTGCGGCCATATCAATTGCAAGATAAGGCACAGATGACGTGATAACCATCTTTGTCATGCCGGACAGCGCCGACAAATAAGAACCTGAAATAATATTTCCAATCTCTTTGATTGCCGATAAATCCATCTCGTTAAACTCTCCCGTATAGTCATCCGGGCGTCCCATCAGACGGTTTACCAGGTAATAAGCAGATTCCATCTTCAGCAGAAACATCATGCTTCCGCCAATATCACTTTCCAACTCCAGATAAATTCCCACCACAGTCTCTTCCTCCGCAGATATCGCAGTAGGAAGCTCCTGAAATGTTAAAAATTCTACTTTGGGCACATCCATATTTACTTTCATATTCAACAGATTGGAAATTGCGGTTGTCGCATTTCCTGCCCCTATATTTCCGATTTCCTTGAGCACGTCAAAATACATATCATTGACCTGATCCAAACTAAACTTTGCCATAGGCGTTCTCTCCATTTCCACCTTATACACACTAACGTACATGTTCCGTATAAACTCTGTTGCCATGAATTATGAACAGGCTGTCACATACTCAAATTCCGTGCAACAGCCTCTTCATCTGCTTATACAGCCTCTGTCTCATCAATGATGCTGTTCGTATCAAACAGGGAAATCAATTCTTCCCCATTCTTTCCCACTCCATTGATGAAATTATTCTTATTACTCTTTGCATCGTAAGATACTTTATCAATCTCATCCGGACCAAGCGTTACCACTTCCTTCACTTCGTCCACAAGGATTCCAAGAACCCCATGTTCCTCCAGCTTAAGGATGATGATTCTGGTAACGTCTGTAATCTCATCCGGCTCCAGATCCATCTTCGTCCGGATACTCATAACCGGAACAATCTCGCCGCGCAGATTGATGATTCCCTTAAAATAAGGCTGCACCTTGGGAACCCTGGTAATGTTCTGCATACGCACAATATTGTCCACGTAACTGATATCAATTCCGTATTGTTCACCGCCAATTTTTACAACGATAAACTGCTTCTTTCCTTCGTCTGCAATTGACACATTGTTCGCCATATCAACACCCCCTAAAATAATGTATTCACATCCAGGATTAAGGCAACCTCGCCATCACCCAGAACAGTCGCGCCGCTGATAATCTTGGTGCTGTTATTTATATATTTGCCCAGAGACTTAATAACAATCTCCTGCTGTCCGTCAAGCTCATCCACAATCAGTCCTGCAAACTTATCTCCCTTACGCACGATAATGACCGTAAGGCTGTCTCTTTCTTTGTCATCCGGCTCGCAATCCAAAAGCTGATCCAGACGTACCAGCGGAATCACCATACCACGGATATGGATAACTTCTTTCGCCTGCACATACTTAATCTCCTGCGGCTGGATCTCCTCTATCGTCTCAATCGAGCCAAGTGAAATCGCATATTTCTCACCACGCACTTCCACCATCAAAGCCTGGATAATTGCCAGCGTCAGAGGAAGACGCACAATAAACTTGGAACCCTCGCCGAGAATGCTCTTTACTTCCACATCACCGCCAAGCGCTTCGATATTGGATTTAACAACGTCAAGTCCCACGCCACGTCCGGAAATATCGGAAATTTTCTTCGCCATGGAGAAACTCGGCATAAACAGGAAGTCGATAATCTCTTTCTGGCTAAGGGCTGCCCCCTGTTCCGGTGTAATCAGGCCGCGCTCAATCGCCTTGCTCTTAACATTCTCTGTATCAATACCATTACCGTCATCACTAACCTCAATGATAACGTTATTTCCTTCCTGGAAAGCGTTAAGATGGATTGTTCCGGTTTCCGGCTTGCCCCTCTTCTTACGGACTTCGGCATTCTCAAGACCATGGTCGGCCGAATTACGGAGCAGGTGCTGCAAAGGATCCCCGATTTGGTCTACTACTGTTCGATCCAGCTCGGTATCTTCACCGGTCATATGCAGTTCCATCTTCTTGTCCAGCTTTTTGGACAGGTCACGAATCATTCGCGGGAATTTCTGTACAACGCTCTCAATCGGCACCATACGCACTTTCATGACAGACTCATGGAGCCCCGTTGTAATCCGCTCCAGATACTCAATCTGTTCATGGAATGCCTGAGAATTCGCTCCACCTGTACCGCTGTCTGAATTGGAGCCGATGGAAACAAGGGAGTTCTTTGCAATAATCAGCTCGCTCACCTGGTTCATCAATGCGTCCAGTTTCTCTATATCCACACGTACCGTACGGTTTGTCACCGGCTTGCCAGGCGTTGATTTCTTTGTCTGGGTGGGTGCAGCCTGCGTCGTCTGGGCAGGCGCTGCCTGCGGTTTTGCCGCTGCGCTCTTTTCCGCTGCCTTTGTCTCTGCTGCCTTCACCTCCGCAGCCTTTGCTTCTGCCGCCTCTCTCTTTTCCACAGCTGCCGTCAGCTCACCGAACGTAGTCTTCTCGCCAATTACCTTCTCAATCTCAGATACTGCCTGTGCAACTTCTATAATTTTATGAATGTCTTCATTACTTACCATGTAGAAACTGAAGTCAACCCCAAATTTCTCATCCTCGATATCCTGGGAGCTTGGATTATAGACAATAATATTGCCAAAATCCTCCACTGCCTTAAACACAAGGAACGCTCTTGCAGCCTTCAGAAGGCATTCCTCCTGAATAAATACGGTAATTCCGTAAATATGCATTCCCTTCTTCTCGGCATCTTTCAGTTCTTCTTTGGCTTTCTCCGAGAATTCAATTTCCAGATATTTTCTGGGATATTTCTCCTCCCCGGATTCCTTCTTTTCCTCTACCGGCTCTGCCTTCTTCTCATTTTCGCCGGCATTTCCGGTTCCATCGGCAAGAATCTCATTCAATTCCTGAATAATTGCTTCGTTATCATCCGTACCTTCGTCCGAACTCTCTTTGACATTATCCAGATACGCTTCAATCGCATCCAGACACTGGAACAGGACATCTACCAGGCCGCTTGTGACAACCATGTTGCCGCTGCGGACTTCCTGAAATACATTCTCCATATCATGCGTCAAACGCTGCATACGCTTAAAGCCCATGGTTCCAGCCATTCCCTTTAAGGAATGCGCCGCCCGGAAAATTTCATTTATCACATCCATATTTTCCGGTTCTTTTTCCAGAGTCATGATACAATCTGATAAAATCTGCAGATGTCCATTGGTTTCATCAATAAAAATCTCGAGATATTGGCTTACATCCATATCACTGTACCCCCACCTTCTTTATTATTGTTTGTGCAATTTCAGTCAATGGAACTACTTCATCCACAACGCCTGCATCGGCAATTGCCTTCGGCATTCCGTATACCACACAACTTGCAGCATCCTGAGAAATCACGTAAATCTTTTTCTTCGAATTCAGGGAAAGGATTCCGCCTGTGCCGTCTGACCCCATTCCGGTCAATACCACACAGACAATTTCATCGTAACCGCTTGTACGCAGGGATTCGTATGTTACATTTGCACACGGCCGCAATCCACCAATTGGAGGCTCCTCGTTCAGCCGGACTACATGGTTTCCATCCGCCTGTTTTTTGATTTCCATATGTTTTCCGCCCGGTGCAACGTATACGCAGCCCTTCTTTAAGACATCGCCTTCCTTTGCCTCTCTGACCTCAATATCGCTGAGTTCATTCAGCCGCTCCGCCATTGACCTGGTAAATCCAATCGGCATATGCTGAACCAAAACCATCGGCGCATTCAAATCCTTCGGCAGGTATGGAACAACGCTCTGCAATGCCTTGGGCCCGCCCGTTGAACATGCAAGCGCCACCAGAACTTTCTTACCGGATGCACCTGTACGTTCTAACTTCCTGGGCATTTTTACGGAAGAATCCTTCGCCGGCTCCGCCACCTGTGCTTTGACATCGTCTGAACGAATTACTGCTTTCAGCATCTGGAGGATTCTTCTCCTGAATTCATCGCTCTTTGCCTCAATGACATTGCATGGTTTTGTGATAAAGTCTATTGCCCCCAGCTCCATGGCGCGAATCGTCACATCCGCACCCTTCGTTGTCAGGGTGCTTACCACAATGACAGTAGCCTTTATGCCATCCTCCTGTAATTTTTGCAATAATTCCAGACCATCCATACGCGGCATATTGATGTCCAAAACAACAGCATCATACGCTGTTGCCTTTAACTTCTCATACGCCTCCAGCCCGTCTCTGCATATATCCTTAACCTGAAATGTGCTGTCTGAATCAATTATATCACAAATAACCCTTCTCATGAGTGCAGAATCATCAACAACCAAAATATTTTTTTTCATATAATCACCCTTTTTGCCTGCGCATACGTTCCTGCTCGAAAATATACTTAATAATCCATTCCCGGTCCTCAGGATTCTTCACCAGGAATTTCACGCGGTACTCATACTTTTTCCTGTTATCCTGTTCACCGATTCTCTTTTTCATCCGCTGGCAGGTCAGGACACACGCAACAACCTCCAACGTATAACTCATGCTTTCATTCTCCAGTGGCAAAGATACCACCATATACTCCCCCTGATGCCCCTGCTCATATCCCACAAACCGCATGCCGCCGCCGCTCAAATCAACCGCGACCGCATCTTTTTCCAGATCCTCCGGATAAGTCAGCCTGTGATGTTCTTTCAGTTCCCCTATGGGCGTGATGCCAACCTCATCATCTTTGATTGGCTGATAATTCATGTCTATGGCACATTCAAAACGATAGTGCTCCCTTCGCTGAAATCTTTCCAGCGGTGTTTTCTGTTCAATCCGGAACAGATAAAGATTCTCCTGCCTGTAGCGATCCTTAATATGCGCAATGCATCGATAAATATCATCCTCGGCATAAAATAAGAATTCCAGGCGGACGCCGGACGGCAGGGACACAGGTTTCCCTTCCCTTGTTGGCCTGTCTATCTCAATATCTCCATTATCCAGAATATTCTGTATTTTGCTGATATAAGAATCCGGGCGGTCACCGGTCTTCCAGCCCTGCTCTACCTGCTGTAAAATTCGGATTTCCACACTATCGCCGATTTTAATAATACCAGTATTCATATTACACTGCACCTCTGCTTCTAATTTCTTTGGAAGATAAACCGGGACAACAACTGTACAATCCCTTTCTTCTCCTCCACAGGAACCGCCACTCCGTCCAGTAAAATCCCGGACAATTGTTCCATCGCCCTTGATGATTTCGCATCCGGATATAAAATACTGACCGGCTGCTGCTGGCATACCGCCTTCTCTAACAACGGGTCTTTGGGAATGATGCCCAGATACTCCAGATCTCCATTTAAAAACTGCCCAACTACCGCATTTAATTTCTCAAATATTCCAACGCCTTCTTCCTCCGACACAACCCGGTTTGAAATCACCTTTATCTTGCTTTCCGCCTGCCGGAATTCCTCATTACGGTGTAAGGCTTTCAGCAGCGAATATGCATCTGTCAGGGAACTTGGCTCGGAAGTGACAAGCAAAAGGATTTCCGGGCTCGCCATCACAAATTCCAGTACGTTATCGGAAATTCCCGCCCCGGTATCAATAATAATCACATCTGCCAGCTCATCCAGCTTTTCCAGATTAGCCACCAGGAACTTCAACTGCTCCTTCGAGAGATTATTGATTCCTGTAATCCCGGAACCGCCGGAGATAAACCCAATATCCATTGGTCCCGGCGTAATGATTTCCGTTATGGATTTTTCACGGTAAATCAGGTCGCTGAGATTAAACTTGGGAATTGCCCCAAACATAATCTCCACGTTCGCAAGACCAAAATCCGCATCAAAAATAATGACCCTCTTCCCGCGTTTCTTCATCTGTACTGCAAGATTAACCGCTACGTTTGACTTCCCAACTCCGCCTTTACCGCTGGTTACGGTAAAAATCCGTGCTTTGGGTGCGGTTTTCTGATTCTTTTTCACAATGTCTCTTAATTTTTCTGCCTGGTCCATAAGTTATTTTCCTCCAAGCAGAAGCTTTACGATATTCTGGGTATTGAAAATTTCAATATCCTCAGGCACATTCTGCCCATAAGTAGTATATGACAAATCTGCACCCGTGTATAGCTTCATGTTCAATATATTGCCATAACAACTGGTTTCATCTAATTTCGTAAATAACATTTTAAACTGGAAATTCTCTTTGTACATGTCTGCGATTTCCAGCAAATCACGATATTTCGTGGTAGCGCTTAATACCAGATAAACTTCCTTTTCAAATTCATCCGATAACTGGTCAATCAGCTCCCTGGTCTCGTCCCTCTGCTCTTCATTCTTATGCGAGAAACCTGCCGTGTCCACCAATACCAGATCAAACTCTTCTTCCTGCGCCTTTGTAAGCTCCTCATTTAACTCTTTCGGGGAATACACAATATTCAAAGGCGTATCTAAAATATTGGCATAGGTGCGAAGCTGCTCTGCTGCGGCAATGCGGTACGTATCCGCGGTAAACAATGCCACTTTCTTACCCTTCTCCACCTTGAACCGGGATGCAATTTTGGCAATCGTCGTCGTCTTCCCGACTCCGGTCGGCCCGATAAAAAATACGACTTTCGGCTTATGTTCTGACAGCTTAATCGGCTGCGGCTGCCCAAATTTCAAAATCATCTTCTGGTATATGCTGGACAGGATGTAATCTACGCTGGCGCCCTTTTTCATTACCTTCTCAACTTCATCCATAATCTGGTTGACATATTTTTCGTCCACCTCGTTTTCCAGAAGGATTCCATAAATCATTTTTACGAATTTAAGGTTTTCATCTATGGGAGCATCTTTCGGCAGCTCCTCTTTCTGTTCTTCCGCAGGCTGTGCCAGTTTTTTCTCCAAAAGTGACTGTAAATTCTCTAACTTTTCCTCAAGATTATTATTACTGCTGCTATTTTCCATCACGGTCTCTTTTTTAGGCTCCTCCTTTTCTTCCTGCGCTAAAGATGATGTCCATGCATTCTCTACCGATGCGAATGTCTCCTTAACCTCTTCCGGCCTGGGAATGGCAATCGGCTCGTCAATCGCCACATTGATGTTCCCTGGCGCCTGCATCCGCGTTGGCGTCTGCATCGGCACTGATGTCTGCATCGGCGCTGATGTCTGCGTCGGCGATGGCGCCACGGTTCTCGCCGTATATGGAGGCTCGGTCTCCTCAATCGCCGCCGTCACCTCATACGTCGAACTCTTAAAAGAACGTAAGAACCCTTTGGGCTTAATTTCTTTTACGTTCATGATTACGGTTCCGTCTCCAAACTCCTCCCTCGCTCTGGCAGTCGCTTCCGCCTCCGTTTTTCCCTGAAATTTTTTTATTGTCATGAAAGGCTCACCATCCCTACTGATTGTAATTCTACGTTAGATTCTACTTCATTATAAGATACCACAATCAAATCCCTGAAGTAGTCCTCCGTTAGTTTCTTAAAGTACATCCGCACAATCGGGGATGTAATGATAATCGGGTTCTTTCCTAACTCTTCCAGTTTCCTGATTTCCTGCTCAAGCGCATCCATAATTGCTTTCGTTTTTTCCGGATCGATCGTCAGGTATGCGCCCTGCTCCGTCTGTTTGACAGACGCCATAATCTCCTGTTCCACATTTGGATCCAGGGTAATTACGCTTGTCGCCTCATTTGCCGGGAAATACTTGCTGGAAATCGCACGTTTCAGGCTCTGTCTTGCATATTCGGTCAGCACATCCGTATCACGGCTGGTTGCCGCATGGTCTGCAAGCGTCTCAAATATCGTAAGCAAATCGCGAATGGAGATTCCCTCATGCAAAAGATTCTGCAATACTTTCTGGATTTCGCCAACGCCAAGCAGTTTGGGGACAAGTTCGTCCACAAGCGTGGGATGGTTCTCTCTGATATTGTCGATAAGGCTCTGGACATCCTGCCTGGACAGAAGTTCATCAATATGGCTGCGGATTACCTCTGTCAAATGCGTTGCAATGATGGACGGCGGGTCTACAACGGTATAACCGAGACTCTCCGCACGTTCACGCTGATTTTCTGTAATCCACAACGCCGGAAGATGGAAAGAAGGCTCAAACGTGGGAATACCGGAAATCTCTTCCTCCACAAATCCGGGATTCATCGCCATATAATGGTCGAAGAGAATTTCTCCTTCCGTAATCTGGATGCCCTTAATCTTAATGATATACTGGTTCGGATTCAACTGGATATTATCGCGCAGGCGGATAATCGGAACAACCGTACCAAGCTCCAGTGCAATCTGCCTTCGAATCATAACGACACGGTCTAACAAGTCGCCGCCCTGATTCACATCTGCAAGCGGAATGATTCCATATCCAAACTCTAATTCGATGGGGTCTACCTGTAACAGGGATACCACATTCTCAGGACGGCGGATTTCTTCGGCCTCTTCCTCCGCGGAATCCACCTCTTCCTCAATAGCCTCTACTTCAAGATGATTATCGACGCTTCTGCCCGCAATGACAAAACTGATTCCCAGAGGCAGGAATAATTTCCAGTCCAGAGGCGTGACAATTCCCAGAAAACTCATGACAATACCTACAATATACAATACCTTCGGTATCCCAAACAGCTGACGGATCAGCACATCGCCGAAATCAGCCTCCTTGGACGCCTTCGTAACAAGGATACCAGTTGCCAGGGAAATCAGAAGAGACGGAATCTGGCTGACAAGTCCGTCACCAATCGTAAGGATTCCGTACTGGCTTAAGGCGTCTGTAACCTCCATATTCTGGTTGAGCACTCCCATGGCAATACCGCCCACAAAGTTAACCAGCGTAACGACAATGCCGACGGTCGCATCTCCCTTTACATACTTGGTAGCACCATCCATGGCTCCAAAAAAGCTGGATTCCTGCTGAATTTTCTCTCGACGCTGTCTCGCCTGGCTCTCATTGATGATACCGGTATTCAAATCGGCGTCAATCGCCATCTGTTTACCGGGCATAGCGTCCAACGTAAACCTTGCCGTTACCTCGGATACACGCTCAGAACCCTTGTTGATAACGATAAACTGAATCAAAACCAGAATTACGAACACAATCGCTCCGATAATCAAATCATTTCCACCTACGAACTGTCCAAACGTACGGACTACGTTTCCAGGGTCTCCGGTGTTCAGGATCAGACGTGTGGAAGAAACGTTCAAAGATATACGGAAAATCGTCGTAAACAACAGCAGTGTCGGGAAAAATGACATTTCCAGCACTTCCTGCACAAACAACGCATTCATCAAAATAACGAGCGCCAGCGAAATATTAATCGCAAGCATAATATCCAACAAAAAGGAAGGAATTGGAATAATAAAGAATATGATTGCCGCAATCAAATACAATGCGACTCCCGCGTCTGCTTTCTTCATGCTCTCTTCTCCTTTCGTCTCTTCCTCATGCGTACCTATCTATTCTCTCTCAGACTGTATACAAAAGCAAGTACCTCCGCAACGGCCTGATATAATTCCGGCGGAACTTCCTGCCCGACATCCACATTGGCATAAAGCATCCTCGCCAGGGGCTTATTTTCAACAATCTCTACATGGTTCTCTCTGGCAACTTCCTTAATCTTCTGCGCAAGGAAATCCTCTCCTTTAGCCACAACGACAGGCGCCGAATACTGTTTGGAATCGTATTTGATCGCCACCGCATAATGGGTAGGGTTGGTAATTACCACATCGGCGCTCGGCAGGCTCTGCATCATACGACGCTGCGAGGCCTCACGCATTTTGGAACGCTGCCGTCCCTTAATCTCCGGATTGCCCTCAGTATTCTTAAACTCATCCTTGACTTCCTGTTTCGTCATCTTCATATCTTCTTTGAACTTATGTCTCTGGTAGACAACATCCGCAATTCCGATAAAAATATAGACGAGGGCAATTTTCAAGCCGGTATCAATTACGATTGTACCCACCAGGAGCACCACCTGTAACAGTGGTATATCATAAATCAGAAACAGGTCATTCTGATGATCCTTAATGGATGTATATGCTACATATATGATAACAACAATCTTAACAATGGATTTCAGCAGCTCAAACAGGGAATCCTTGGAAAAAATTCGCTTAAAACCACTGAGCGGATTGAGCTTGCTGAACTTCGGCATCATCGGCTTGGTTGTCACCTTCCACTTAATCTGTATGATATTGCTAAATACCGCTATGGCAAAACCAATCAGCAAAAAGGGCGCAAGCGTCAGTAAAATTGTTCCCAACACATTGTTAATCACCATATTTGCCATGAATACAGACATTCCTCCGACACTCTCATTGATGATGTCCGGAATCTTATTGTAAATCAACTGGAAGGAGCCCATAAGACGCTCCCCGATAAATGAAATAAACACCTTTAAAATCACGAACAGGGAAATCAGTCCTAATGCATGGTTGAGCTCCTGGCTCTTGGCCACCTGTCCATTATTTCTGGCATCGTCCAGTTTCTTGGCAGTCGCCGGCTCTGTCTTCTCACCGCCGTCACCATCTTTGGCAAACCATTGTAAATTATATTCTAACACAAAACAGGGTTCTTTTCTCAAGTTAATACATTCCTTCAATCATAGAAACAATCATCCTCTTCATCTCCGTAAATATAAAACCGGAAATATTCGGAATCAGCACAACCGTAAGGAACATGATTCCCAGTCCCAACAGCACTTTAATCTGCATACCTACCGCAAACATGTTCATCTGCGGCGCCACCTTTGCCATGATTCCCAGTATGCAGCTCAAAATCATGCTGCATGCAAAAATGGGAAGGGCAATGCGAAACCCAATCACCATCATATCCGTCATATACATGAGCATGGAGCCCATCAAATGATCCCATTCAAACACAGTTCCATTGACTGGAATAATTTTGTATGTGTCCACCAATGCCCGCAGGATATAGTGATGCATATCGGTGACAATGAGGAGCATCAGGATAAAATAATTATACATGGTACCGGAAAGGCCCGATTGCGAACGCGTCGTTGGATCATATAAATTCGCCATCGCAAGGCCGATTTCCATATCAATTACTTTTCCGGAAAACACAATAATGGAATTACAAATATTTGCCGCATAGCCAATGAGCAACCCTGTAATTCCTTCTTTCAGAACGATGATGGCAAACTCAATTACTCCGGTATATTCCAAAACCTCTTTCGGCTGTATGATTTGAAACAATATAATTGCCAAAAACGCCGAAAAACCAATCTTGACCCGATTTGGGGTGTTATTCATTCCAAAAAACGGAGCAATATATACAAACGTTGCAACCCTTACCAGTATCATCAGAAAATATTCAAATGTATATAATGAAAACTCATAGTTTATCATGCTGTCTCAACCTAACGCAGATAGATTCCAAAATCACTCCACAAGTCTACCATAAAACCTGAGAGCTGCTCCAGCATCCAGCCTCCAATTAACATCAGCCCCAAAAAAACAGCAATAATCTTGGGTACAAATGTCAACGTCTGCTCCTGAATGGAGGTTACTGTCTGAAAAATACTGATGATAAGACCTATAATCAGCGAAATCAGCAATAACGGCGCCGACACCCTGATAATCAAAAACAATGCCTCTCTTGCAATATCCAATACCTGACCTTCCGTTATCATGCGTATTCACCTCATTCTATCGTCTACAGTCATTTTATATGTGCAAAAATGGCACACTCAATAAAAAGTTTTAACAAGATTTCCTATTACGAGATCCCAGCCATCCGCAAGAACGAACAGTAAAATCTTAAACGGCATGGAGATTGTTGTCGGCGGCAGCATCATCATACCCATAGACATAAGTACAGACGCCACAACCATATCAATGACTATAAATGGAATATAAATTAAAAATCCAATAATAAAGGCCGTTCTCAGCTCACTGACAATGAAACTCGGTATGATTACATACATTGGAATCGGCTCCAAAGTCTCCGGGTCACTCAAGTCCATGCCTGTCATATCAATCTGTGCAATGTCACAGAACAACGCCAAATCCTTACGCTGCATTTCTCTGTACATGAACCTGCGAATCGGCTGTTCTGCCCTGCTTAACGCCTCTTCCTGGGTAATCTCACCCGCATCCAATGGCTGAAGTGCATTTTCATTGATTTCAGCAAATACCGGATTCATGATAAACAATGTCAGGAACAATGCCAGTCCCACCAGTACCTGATTAGGCGGAGCCGTCTGTGTACCGACTGCCGTCCGCACAAAATGCAGTACCACAATAATTCTGGTAAAAGAGGTAAGCATAATCAGGATGGCCGGCGCAAGCGAAATCACCGTCAGCGTCAACAGAATCCTGACATTCGCAGACATACTTCCTTCGTCATTGTTCACCATAATGGAAAGACCGTTGATATTGTCTCCCGCGGCATCTGCCCGCTCCGTATTCGGAGGGTCTATCTCAGATGCATCCTGTGTCACA
The DNA here is from genome assembly GCA_910587895.1 of uncultured Lachnospiraceae bacterium. GTDB lineage: Bacteria > Bacillota > Clostridia > Lachnospirales > Lachnospiraceae > Petralouisia. The sequence continues at coordinate 1,332 of CAJUOE010000041.1, read as the reverse complement.
TCATCTCTGAACTGTTCTGCCGGAGTCGTTGCATATGCACTTTGTCCAAAAATCAAAAATAACATCATCAATAATGTAACTGTACCAAAGGCAAAGGAAGTCCCGCAATATATTTTCTTTATTCTCTTCATCATGTCCTGCCTACTTCCCTGGAAATTTATCTTTCAGTCTGCCTAAAACCTCCTGAAAACTTTCATTCGCCTTAATCCCGCGGTTTTCTTCCTGTGAAGGTTTCCAAACCAATTCCTCCTCCGTCAGCTCCGCCAGGATATTTATTACATCTTTACATACTGAAATAACCAGATATTTCTTTCCAACCTGAATAATCTGAATAAACTTGTTGTTATTCACCCGGAAAGTCTCTACAACCTGAATATTCTTATTCTGCATCATTCCCTGCTGATACTGGCCAATCCACCTCGTAGTAACATAAGTGATAACCAGCACAAACAGAAAAATCAGCAATATGCTAATCAGTTGGAAAAAACTTTCCCATTCCGAGAAAATTCCTAATAAAATCATATTATCCAACTACTTTTTTCACGGCTTCCAATACACGCTCTGCCTGGAATGGTTTTACGATAAAGTCCTTCGCACCGGACTGGATTGCCTCAATAACCATTGCCTGCTGTCCCATTGCAGAACACATAATAATGCAGGCTGCAGGATCCGTTGACTTAATCTGTTTCAAAGCCTGGATTCCATCCATCTCCGGCATGGTAATATCCATCAGTACAAGATCCGGCTTGGTCTCGTTATATTTCTCTACTGCCTTCAGTCCATTCTCAGCCTCTCCGGCAATGTTATAGCCATTCTTTGTAAGAATGTCCTTAATCATCATTCTCATAAACGCTGCATCATCACAAATTAAAATATTCTTTGCCATATCTTCTTCTCCTTGATATCACTTTTATTTTAGTTGTTTATAATTTCAGTAATACGTACGCCAAAGCTTTCCTCGAGAACGACTACCTCGCCTTTCGCTACGTATTTACCGTTTACTAACACATCAATTGGTTCTCCGGCAATCTTATTCAATTCAATGATTGTACCCGGGGCAAATTCCAAAATGTCCTGAATCGACTTGCTGGTTCTTCCTAATTCAACCGTAACATCCAATGGGACATCCATAATCAGGCCCATATTTTCCTGCTGCGTAATTGGATTGAAATCTCCTGCAAATGCCTGGAACTGCACCGGCTGTGCATTTACCGGCTGCTGTTGATACATTGGCATTCCCATCATTGGCATCTGTTGCTGCATCTGCGGCTGCATTGGCATCTGTTGCTGCATCTGCGGCTGCATTGGCATCTGTTGCTGCATCTGCGGCTG